>MTKO01000086.1 GCA_004028505.1 Candidatus Electrothrix aarhusensis | reverse complement strand
ACACAAATCTGACGGGTTCCGCTAGTGTTACTTATAGGTTTGGTCTCGGCCGCGCCGGGGGGAACGCTTTCTAAGATTAAAAAAATCAGGGTCGGGCTCAGATTAAACACCAACCATTTCAATTTGCCAAAGATACATATCGAAGACGAAAACAAAAAACCGGGTCAACGTGCTGAGCACGCCGCCCGGTGGCTAATTCCTAAACTCATTTGCTCTCCCGTTAATGTATTTTCGGAATGAATAGAAACAGAATACCCATCCGATACTCGTCAAACAACTCGAAATAAAAACAGAGACGGATAGCTTTTTTGAGGAAGCTATCTCATGCTACCTCCATGCATTCCAGACCGCTCAACTCCTGTTTTAATACATCAACATACAGAGAGTTTGTTTCGTACAGAATTGCGTGTTTTTCCTTGTAATTATCTCGTGCTGTTTCAGCATAGTAAATTTTATTTCTCAATTCATTAATACGATCTTTTTTTGTCTTTTCAGTATTCATAACAAACCCATATCGCAATAATTTAACATTTAAGAAAAAGTTCAACCCTTTTCCATCTTCAAAAAAACTTGCCAATGCTGCCAATCCGTTATTCAACGGAAATTTTACGCGAATTATACATAGGCATGCTTTCTTTTATAAAAAATATCAATCTATAAATACTTAAAGCATAAATCATTCCTAAATAAGAAAAATATTTCCTATCAGCATATCCTACTAATAGTACTGGCTAGATAACAAGTAGAAATCACGCCCCAGCAACTACAAATCAACAAGTTACGACGCAACAAATAAACACTTGGGACTTTTTACAAAACCATAAATAATGAAAAGTAGAATTCAATACTTATTGATTATGAATATTATTTACACAGAGCACTTCCCCTCGAAAGGGAGAGAATTTCCAACATAAGATCGCAATATAAACAATATAAGTTGTATGTGTACTTTTTACACATCAGTAAAAAAACTATTACCGGTTAATATTCTGCATTTCAAACAAAAAATATTAATGAAACAACTAGTAAACAACACGCCACTTCCCTCTCGATTCAAAAGATTGGCTCTTATGGATCACACGTACCAATCACCCTGAACAACCCTCTATCTCTCACTCTCTTCAGTCCACCAACTCAAGCGACTTTCAGGTTCTGCCGAAATATGCTATGGATATAGAGCAAAAAATGAAAGTCCCAAAAGCAAGATGATTCACCTTCTATAACTCCTACGAGACCAACCATGAATACTGCTGACCGACAGAACAATCGCCATGCGCAAGACGGCTCGACAAGCGTTTTCAGATTAGAAACAATGAGAACCTACCTTGAAGGGCTGATGGATCAAGCCGACTCTGCCAAATTGATGCAGTGTAGCCCGGCTGTCATCGAACCGATTTTTAACGGTGCTACCAGGATGAATCCCGCTTCTCTGTTCCTGAATACCGGATCAAAAGAGGATATGCCTATATCCGGCGGCAGGCACTCAATCATAATGAAGAATTCCCCCTGGCAACTCCAAATCACACCTGCCATTTTGACGGCCCCAAGGACCAGGGACGTGACACGGCTAATACCAAATATCTCGCGTACCCAGATACACCCATCAGCTCCCTCCAACAAAAGCTCGACCATCGGGCTGGATTGGTTGAAGTGCGTATGATCATGGACGATCTCATGGTCAATAAGGAGATGATTGTCTCGTTCATTTCCCGAGGCCCCATTGGCAGCAGAGTTGCAGACCCGACGCTTCAAATTTCGGATTCATACTATGTCATTCACAGTGAATACCTGCTCTATCGAATGATTGACCCTGAAAACTTCTCCCGTGATGTTGAAGAGAAGGGCTATATCTTCATCAACTACCATACTGCTGGCGACTTGACAGCCAACCATGTTTCCGCCCACCTTGAGCATCGGCGCATCTACATGGATGTAGAACGTTTTCATTCCTACAGCGTCAACAATCAGTACGCAGGAAACTCCATTGCCCCTAAAAAAATCAACCACCGTTTCGCCAACATGAACAACCTGCGCCGCCATTTCGGCAGTCGCCTGGATGAACACATGTTTATCACCGGTTTTGATATTGATGGCGACAGGGTCTATTTTGCCGGTGCATACCCCAGCGGCTGCGGCAAAACTGGAACTGCAATGACGGGAGAAGCCCTGATTGGTGACGATCTTGCCAAGATCTTCATCGACAAGGAAAGCGGTGAGGTTAGAGCAGTGAATCCAGAAAAAGGCATGTTCGGGATTATCGAAGGAGTAAACCGGAAAGATGACCCGGAAACAATGGATGTGCTGGAAAGGGAAGGTGAAGAAGTCATTTTTTCCAACCTGCTGGTTCATGAGCAAAAACCGTATTGGCAGGGCTGCGGCTATGATCTGCCGGAAACAGGACGTAATTTTACAGGCGAGTGGACAAAAGACTCTGGCCATCCCATGTCCCATAAAAACGCCCGCTTCACCATCCCCTTGGATACCTTAGCTAATTATGATCCAGCTACGGAAAGTTCAGAAGGCGTCAAGCTAAGCGCTCTCATCTTTGGAGGTCGCGATTACAGCACTATGCCCACCATTGTCATGGCCCATGACTGGATGAACACGGTTGTGCATGGAGCAATCATTCGCTCCGCCACCACAGCGACAGAACTCGGTGCCGACGGCACTGAAAAACGTTCACCCTTTGCAAATGAGGCCTTCTTTCCCGGCCCTCTGGGACAATACATCGCCCATTACAAGGCCTTCGGAGAAAACCCTGCTATTCATAAAGACTGCCTACCCAGCGGCTTTCAGGTCAACTACTGGCTGCATAAAAATGCCCGCCGTGAGCTCATGCCCGGAGAAGAAGACGGACTCCTCGGAGAAAAACAGGACACCAAGGTCTGGATGCGAATCATGGCTCTGATGCATCAGGGCAAGGTGGAAACCATCTGGACTCCCATCGGACTTATTCCCAAATTTCGTGACCTGCAACGACTCTTCAGCCAGCTGATTGACAAGGAATATAGCCAGGAGATCTATACCCACCAGTTCTCCCTGTACATTGAAAGCCTTGTTCATCGGATAGATACATCACATGAGGAATTCGCCAAAGAACAGGAAATGCCAGAAGAGTTCTTCCACACCCTTGATACCTGGAGACGAGACCTCCGGGCCTTGGAAGCTGTTATTGGGCCGGTGGTTACTCCGGGGCAGGTGATTGAATACGCAGCTGCTAATCAGCCTTGAGTTGCGCAACTCTCCTATCGCCAAGATACGAGAGTAAGGTACGGGACAGAAGACCCTGCCCCGTACAGAAACAGATACAAAAACACCTAAGAAAACAATAAATCAGGCTGCGTTTGATGAGCAGTCCTGGGTAGGTTCTTCTTTTGGCATATGTTTCAGAGCCGATGCAACCGTTGACAACTCAATAAGCACCCCGAGTCCCTCCTGGACTTCTGGACGCTTCAGGGCGGACATCATACCAAAAATACCAGTGATTGGTTTTGCCTTGGCAAGATCCACTGACTTCATTTTGACACTGACCTGCTCGCCGATATCAAGCATCCGCTGGAAGTCATCAAACAGACCCCGTTGCTTAAATCCTTCCAGGCGTTCAACAACATCGTCGACAATCGGACCGCTCAAAAGTTCAACATCGCGCTTCATATCCATCATCGAACTGAGCATCTTCATCATCTCGGAAATATTCCCCATATTGACGATGAACTGTCTGAGCAGTTCCTGCAGATTTTCTTCCTCAAAGCCTTGGAAAGCCGTTTGCAGGCGAAGCGCCAGCTCATGAAACATATCTTTGCCGTACGGCTCAAAATCCCTTTTGAATTCAATAATACTGTTCAGGGTTTTGAGCGCCTCAGTAATATTGCCACTGGATGCCAGGGACTGGCCGACCATGTCCCCGACCTCTTCCAGGTCTACATTTTTATCCAAGCCGCTCAGGCGGGCCGTCGTTTCATGAACCATAGAATGGATCAGGGGCTCCAATTCCTGCTTCAGCTCCACATAGGGCCTGACAGCTCGTTTGGCCTCTCGCACTTCCTCGGTGAGTTCATCAAGGCGGGCGAGAATTTTTTCTTCATTGGTCATGATGCTCTCCCTTATTCCTGAACCTTACCCGCAAGAGACATCTGGGCCTCAAGCGGCAACTCCTCACCGGTCAACAGTTTGTTCCAGTATACCCATTTGAACATCATCTTGCCCCAATGATTGGCCTTAGTGTCGCCGAGGAGAGAAAAGGGTCCGAGGCCAGGCAAAGGAAATTTACCAGGCAACGGCTCATATTCATAGTTGAAGTCAATGAGAGATGCCTTACCATAGCCGGTCTCGATAAAACAGTTAGAATGACCATCATAGTCCGGTCGAACAGGCTCGTCGTTGATCTCGCGCATGAAATTTTCCACCATAATTTCCGCAGAGAAATGGGCTACCGAACCGGCCTTGGAGGTGGGAATGGTTGTATTGTCCCCGAGGACATACATATTTTTATGGTTATCCGCCTGCAAGGTATGGTTATTCGTTTTGACGTAGCCCACTTCATCCATAGCTACCTCGGAATTGACCAGATATCGTGCTCCTACATTGGGCGGAATGGAGACCAGCAAATCCCACTCAATTTCATCACCGGATGCAGAGATCAGCTTATTATTGGTGCAGTCAACCTCGGCAAGGATGAAATCTGCGGTGACCTTGATATTTTTCTCCTTCATCATCTTGGTAAAGTAGGCAGAGGCCTTGGGCTTGGTAAAGGCACCTGTCATGGGGGTGACAAACTGAATCTCAATATCATCGCGTACCCCTCGCTCGGTAAGGAACCAGTCCGCGAGATAGACAAATTCAAGCGGAGCTACTGGGCATTTGTAGGGGAATTCCGCGATATTCAGTACCAGTTTTCCACTTTTAAAGGTGCGCAGCTTCTTTTCCAGATTGACCGCCCCTTCCAGGGTATAAAAATCAAAGATCTTCGTCTGCCAGCCATCCATCATGCCTGGAATTTCCTCGGGTGCCAAACCTACGCCGGTACAGACGATGATCTTGTCGTATTCATATTTGCCAGCAGTGGTCTCAACAGTTTGTGTCTCTGTGTCAACGCCGACAATCTCATCCACGACAAAGTTGATCCCCTTGCCGATAAACTCGCTGCGGGTGCGTACGATCTCTTCGGGCTTGTACATGCCAAAAGGGATAAAAATCAGGCCGGGTTGATAAAGATGTTTGTCATCTTTGTCAATAATCGTGATTGACCACTCATCACGATCCAACTTCTTGCGTAAGTTGTTTGCAACCATTGTTCCTGCACAGCCCGCTCCAAGAATAACCAACTTTTTCATCGTTCATCTCTCCTTTGAGACTTCTGTTCGTTGACCGATCAATACGATCCGGCCCAATTTGACTGCCATTGGAAACAGGTAATGAGAATGTCTTCACCTCAAAGCCTGGATCAGCTTCATCATAAAACTCTGAAGCTAAAGAATGAAGTACCACAAACTGTACTGACGGTCAATGCTGTTTTTTACCACCTCGTGGTATTTGGCAATTCATTTACAAAAAATGCATCGCCCACCAAGACTCTTCATAAAAAATATCTTTGCGCGAGAAGGGAATTTTTTAACACAAACAAGTCTTCCTACGCCTCAAAATTTTGCCTGGATGATTATTGAATCAGCACTTTAAAAAAATAATAACGATGAAAAATTATCAATCATCATGCTACGCTGTTGTTATCCTAAACTACCAAAGCTCAAAATTCTTGAAAAACGGTACTATAAAAAAGCGGCATGCTTCATATGCCAGTTGACACTTTCTGGATGAGTTGAGTCTCATCTCAAGTAACAAAACTATGGTAATGCATGTAAAGTCATACTTTTAAGCTGTTGTTACACTTGTCCTGTGACAACGACAAGTCATGCCTATACCGTGTATAGATACCCTTGAACAACTTGCTGTATACGTCAACATGTCACTTCTTAATTTGGAATTAGTGACAAAATGCTATGAGAACCACCTTCTTCAGCCAACCGCCTATATGGAGCTTGAGGAACTCTGTGTTCGGATGAAAGAAACACTAAAAAGGAGGCAATCAGGGTACACGAAGCACATAACCCAGTTGTGCTCCTCCTGCGACTTTAAAAGCTTTCCCAAAGAAAACCCACCTGTGTTTCCAGATGGTTAAAATGTTAAAATCTATCATCTTATAATCTGCCGAGATTCCACAGCCCGTGCCAAAGTATGCTCATCCGCATACTTGATATCCATCCCCATAGGAATCCCACAGGCAAGGCGAGTCACCTTGACCGGCATGCCTGCCAGGTAATCAATAAGATAGGAGGCCGTGGCCTCGCCCGGCACCGTGGAACTGGTAGCTACCAGAATTTCCTCTATCTCCTGCGTCCTCACCCGCTGGAAGAGTTCACGGATTTTGAGTTCATCCGGCCCGATTCCCTCCATAGGGGCTAAGACCCCGTGCAAAATATGATAGACTCCGCCAAAGGAACCGGTCTTTTCAATAGCCATCAGATCACCGGGTGCTTCCACCACGCAAACCAAGCGATCATTGCGGCGAGAATCTTCACAGATCTGACAAGGATCGTTCTCAGAAAAGGCAAAGCAACGGCTGCATAACTGAATAGATGCGTGGAGTTCAGCCAAACTGGTCGAGAGATGTAGTGCCTCGGCAGCAGGACGCCGCAAAAGGTAGAGGGCAAGCCGAGAGGCGGTCTTCTGACCGATACCGGGCAACCGGGTCAGATCAATAATCAGCCGCTCCAGCGCCGGGGGAATAACCTGCATGATCGGCTTATGATAGGCCCGGAATATTGAGTCCTCCGGTCAGCTTGGACATCTCACCTTTGCCCAGCTCAGCCGCCTTGCGGGCCCCGTCATTAACCGCTGCCACAATCAAATCCTGGAGCATATCAATCTCATCGGCTTTGACAATACCTGGTTCAAGAGCAAGGCCGACCAATTCACCTCGGCCATTCATAGTGGCTGTTACCATGCCCCCACCAGCAGAACCGGTAACGTTTTGGGTTGCCAACTCCTCCTGCATATCACCCATTTTCTTCTGAAAGTCCTTTGCCTGCTGCATCATGTCTGAAATATTCATTATCATTCCCTTATAGTATTTCCAAGTAAATCAGGAAGCACTCTGCTTCCTTTCCTGGAAAGTATAATCATTTTTTTAGATTATTCGTCAACTTTTTCCTCATGCAACGGTCCACGGAAACGTGGCCCCACTCGGATATCTCCAACTTGGCCGTTAAAGATATCTACAGCAGACAGTACCAAAGAATCATGAGCCAATTTCTGGCGTTCCTGTCGCACGGCTACGGCACTATCTGAATCTGCGGAACCGGCTGAAGAGTTTGGTACCTGGAAGGTTACCTTCAGCTCTTCCTGGAAAAAATCCATAGCAAACTCGGTGAGTCGAACAAGGTTTGCTTTACTCTCAAGCAGCTTACAGTCGACGGATTCATCATAGTTCACCGTCAGGACACCGTTTTCTAAACAGGCTGAAGACGAACTTTTCAGGGCAGCCCCCATCCATTTGACCCGCTCCTGAACATAGCTGATAAAGTCGGGCCAATGCTTGCGCACATCTTTTTTATGTGCAGCTGATGATGCAACCGGGGCATATGTATCTTCTGGTGGTGGCGGATTCTGTTCTGATACTCCGGGTGTATTCGGTTCCGGTGCGTGAACCGATACGTTAGCCGGTTCTCTCCCTTGTTCATCAAAGGACAAAGCCTGCGAAGGCGGGGCTATCGGTTCAGGTTCGGAATGCTTTTTTTTTCCGTTACAGTAGGGGCGACCGGCCGGTCGCCCCTACTTTGCGTTGCTTGAGCTGCTTGAGCTGCGGACGGCCCTGTCGATCCTTTTCCCCGGTCCGACTGCGGAATCTGCTGGTTTATCTGGCGGCTTGTTTGAGGAGTTACCTGGGGAGACGGTATCGACTGCCGGGCTTGCGGAGCTACTACCTGCTGTTGCGGCAAAGCAACGCCAGCCAACACGTCATCCAGTCGTGTGAGCAGATCGGTGACTGGCACCACATCATCCACCTGCACGGCCCGGATAAAGGTCATTTCCACAGCAAAACGAGGACGGGCTGAAAAAGCGGCCTTTTCAAGCCCTTCAAGCAGGAGGTTGAACATCATGAACAGCGTCTGGGAGGAATAAGCCGCAACGACCTCTTGCAAAAGAGCCAACTCGTCAGCAGGCAGATCAAGAAGGCGTGCAGGATCCTGGCTGACGCTGCATACTACAAGGCTCCGGAACCAAGCCAGCAGCTCATTAATAAACCGCTTGATATCCATGCCGTAGCTGTACACCTTATCCAGGTTGTTCAGGGCGGCACTCAGATCTTTGGCAAGGAGGGCGCGGGCAAGATCGGCAATCACCTCATGACTGACTAACCCCAGGACATCAGCCACCTCTTCGCCGGTGACGTTCTCCCCGCAGTACGAAAAGACTTGATCCAGTAGACTGAGTCCATCGCGCACCGAACCGCCTGCCTCTCGCACCACCATATTCAGAGCGGCCTCATCAATACTGATGCCCTCCTGTTGGGCAAGGGAGGCAAAATGGGCAGCTAGCTCCGCATGGACTACCCGTTTCAGCTCATAACGCTGGCAACGAGAGAGAATGGTCACCGGCACCTTGTGCAATTCCGTGGTGGCAAACATGAAATAGACATGCTCAGGCGGCTCCTCAAGGGTCTTGAGCAGGGCATTGAAGGCCTCTGTGGTGAGCATGTGAACTTCATCAATGATGATGATCTTGA
The DNA here is from genome assembly GCA_004028505.1 of Candidatus Electrothrix aarhusensis. GTDB lineage: Bacteria > Desulfobacterota > Desulfobulbia > Desulfobulbales > Desulfobulbaceae > Electrothrix > Electrothrix aarhusensis. The sequence continues at coordinate 31,911 of MTKO01000086.1, read as the reverse complement.
ACTTCGAGCTGGTGGGCATGAAACGGATGTTTTCTTTCAGCTCGCGGATTTCCTGAATACCCCGGTTCGAGGCACCATCCACCTCGTGCAGATCAACCGAACTGCCTGCCATAATCTCTTTGCAGGAGCGGCATTCGTTGCAGGGTTCAGGCGGCGGCCCCTGTTCGCAGTTTATGGCCTTGGCCATGATGCGGGCAAGGGTGGTTTTGCCGGTACCGCGCACTCCACTGAAGATCAGGGCATGGGGTACCCGGGTCTGCAATAATCCGTTTTGCAGGGTACGAACAATGGGTTTCTGGCCGACAACCTGGGCAAAAGTCTGGGGTCGGGATTTTCTGGCTAGGACGAGGTAGGACACGAGTATTTTCTATCTGTTGATTCAATTCAGGATATAGGTTGATCTGCCAGCGGTCTGATAACAGGCTTTTTTTCTGGCTCCCAAGCTCCTGCTTGGGAGTCCTTATTGCTGAAGCTCTACTTCTTCTTGGATGAAGCGGAACTTCACGGTCTCAGTGCCCAAGCAGAGCTTGGGCACTAGAAACAATTATCTATTCCGACCAGTGGTTCATTGGAATTGCCGGTATAAACTTACCAAGAGACATTGTTGCGAGCTTTTGCACTACTGAATGGATATCAGAACAAGATCGCAATAATCAGTGTCTGGGTCATGCTCATATCTAATTTCCTTCAGCTTTCTGTTAGTCAGCTTTGCCGCTAAAGCTGTAGAGTAATAAAATGGACAATCCTTATTCACTTTCTTACAATAGATCAAATTAAATTTACAGGTAGTATCGAAACCTTCAATCAGAGTCATATATAACGGCGTATCCCAATGAGACCCTAGGATATCTATTGTAACGTCAGTCTGAGTGATTCGTTCAGCGTATACCAAGCTTGATGAAACCGTAATCGCCAGCAGGATGAAAAACATTACAAGAAATCTCTTCATCGTCAATACCTCATGAAGTTAGAGAATTATATTTAGTTGCAAATAGTCCGTTCACTACTTAAGCAGCAACAGCTTCAGTATCGCCGGAAGTGCCTTACTCTTATTGTCCTTGTCCGTAGACAAGTTTTCGTCCGATAAAACAATTTTTTCTATAGCAGACAGTAAGGCCATAAGCTGATCCGCTGTCAGGCCGCATTGTACCGTCTTTGGGGAATTGGTCAGGAGAAAATCGGCACCGCCGGTATCATCAATACCATAAACATAAATCTGATGTTCAATTCCATCATTCAAGGAATCTGGCAAGGCAAGAGAAAAGCCATGATTTTGATCAGAGTAAGGCAAATCGCTTCGATAAAGATCTGCAAATGCACTACCAATATATGTACCTGTACCTATAGGACCGTCTTTATAAAAACGAACAAAAATGGGAGTGGTAATATCCGGGTCTTTTGCCCAACCGGAAAGAGAATCGCACGTCGCGCTATCGAAGTATCCTTCGGGAGTATTATTTTTTGGCAGGACAGTGAATACTGCTTCTGTTGAGCAGTCATTCGATTTGTGTTCTTCGTATACATCGCCATGACCGTTATCGTACAGGGCTATCCTGTCGGCACATGCAACTATATTATATTTGCCGGGTTCGTCAGGGACAGTAAACTCTTCTTTCTCCCATTTATCCTGCCCGACAGACAGCTCATAATCCCTTATCGTATCGGTGCCGATTTTTTCCCAATCATGGTGATTATCTTCCTTTTCACCTTTTGAAAGCAAATACCACACACTGATATCTTGCGGACTGCCCGCGCATCCTTCATTCTTTACTTTGACATTAATCCAAGGCGTATCTCCGACCTCAAAGACATATTTATCTTCTCCGTTCTCGCTCTTGGTTATCCATGCTCTTTTGGCTACAAAATCTGGAAGGCACTCAGGGACAGAAGTGTTGTCTATAATCTCTGTACCGTAATTTCCATACCAAGGGGTCTCGCCTTCCGTGTAAGGGCGGACAATTTGATAAGGAATCTTTTCGGTTTCATTATCCGTCACGCCATCTATTACCCACCACTGATAATGACCGATAGGTTTATTGACACTTGGCGAATACGAAACACTCCAATGGCCGTCACTATCAATCTCTTTAGCACTTATTGGAATATCTTCTGATGATCCTTCCTCTATGTACTGAACTCTCAGTGTTGCTGTTCCTCCTGGAGTAAGCCCCCAGACACTTTGAATAATGGGATCTCCTCCAGGCGAAGAAATATAATTTTCCTGCCAAGATTGAAGGATTGAAGATGGAGATGGAGGTGTCGCTATTTCTCCGGTGTTTGCATAGAAAGTTAGTGCAGCATTAATCAAATCTATAAAGTGCAAGTCTACTCCGAACCATTTACGATCTCCCCAATATACTGGAATTTCAACCATATAGTCGGTTGTCTTGGAAGTTTTTTCTCCAAACGCTGATACGACATCACGCCATTCGGCTAAACCATCGTAAGCAATATATGATTTTACAGAACATCCTGGTGTATCAGGGAGAAACTTCTGGGAGATATAGCTTATTCTTGCTGTATTAAAAACATACGCTTTTAATCCTCTTTTATGAGCTGCCCAGGTTGCCAATCCACCTCCTAACGAGTGTCCAGCTAAAACAATATCTGCTTCTACAGGCAATAAGCTTTGTACAGCGTCTACCGTATCAACAGCTTTATCATATTGATCATTAAAGTATATAAAATTAGTTAACCCAAGATACTGTCCGATATTTGCATTCCAGTCTCCAGGAGAAAGAATATGAGTACCTCTAAATACCAAGGCATATTCGTTTGTTCCTTTTTTATGATATAAAGCTGCATAATATCCTGACAATTCACACCCTATATAGCTTTCAAATGGCATATAATGTTCACATCCAAAAGACCAGTCAAAATCTACAATTTTACCACTATTGTATTTAACAAGTTCCCAACCGTTTCCATCTTTACCTTTAGTGTAAACAAAACTTGCTAAATCAGCATAAGGTTTTGCTTCTCTTGCACAATCGGTATCACAAATTTCTGCAAAGCAGGGTGAATGCAATAGCCCCAAAATACCTAACGAAAATTGCAACACAATAACTGCATTGCCAATTATTCTTTTCAACAGCATTGCTTTTTCCATAGTTATTGTTTCACAAGGGATACCCGCTAACAGATCGGAGGTTTATCTCCGGGCCGGGAAGCATCACTATTCCTCTTCCTTCTTCTTTCTCGGCTTCTTCCGCTCACTCGACCGGGTTCCGCCGACCATCTCGTATTCCGAAGAGTCCGGGCCACAGGCCGCCTTGATCGAAATACGCACATGGACGAGATAATCGCTCAATGCCCCGGCCTTGTCCGTAGATCATTAGCCGCCTTGGCAGTAAGCAAAAAAAAATCAGATCCGTGGCGTTCGGCTGGCCGCCGTCGATAAGACAAAAAAATCAAATCAAGAATAGAGTACCATCTCCGATAAAATTTGTCTCGCCTGTTGAAACTCTTATTGCTTGAAATATTGATAAATGGGGAAGAACCCTGCACAACCGTGCAAAGGAGATAGAGAGAAAAGACAACGGAGAGTAAAAAAGATAAAAAAAAAGCCGGGCAACCCTGCAACACACAAAGAGATTCGCTGCCGCTGCTTCCTCCCGGACCTGACGGAGTTCACGATTCTTTGTTGTGCAGGACCCGGCTATCAAAACGTGGGTCAAATATGTAGTGTAACTGGCGGAGAGGGTGAGATTCGAACTCACGGTACTTGCGTACACACGCGTTCCAGGCGTGCACCTTAAGCCACTCGGTCACCTCTCCTGCTCCATGAAAAGCAACCGGTCGGGAAAAAAGAAGTTTCGTACTCCAACCGTTACTTATACTGCTTCGGGCACATTTTTATAAACCGCCTGCGTTTTTTTAACAAGGAAAAAAACACACCCTTCATCTTTTTTTTCTTCGCCGCCGGAAAAAATCTTTCAGGAGAGCAGCGCATTCCTCAGCCCTGACACCTCCCACAACGGCAAAACTATGATTCAGCTTCCCGTCATTACCAATACTGTACAGAGACTGCAGCCCCCCGCCCTTAGGGTCTGTGGCCCCGAAAACGACGCGCTTCACCCTGGCTTGAATCATGGCTGCTGCGCACATAGGACAGGGCTCCAAGGTAACATACATGGTAGTTTCGGGAAGGCGATAGTTCTTCAGCTTCTCTGCTGCTGCCCGCAGGGTATGAATCTCCGCGTGCCCGGTAGGATCATGAGCCTGGATGCAGTTATTGCCCGCCCCGGCCACAATTGTGTAATCTCTATCAACCAAAACTGCCCCGACAGGAACTTCATCTATGGCCGCCGCACCAACAGCAAGCTCAATGGCCTTGCCCATGAAATAGAAATCCCGCGCGTCCTGCCCTCCTCCACCCATTAGCTTGCCTTAACAGAAACTGTCTCGCATTAAAATAATCGCGACATCTCAAACATTTTTTTAGCAGGATGCAACCCCTCGATGCAACCCGTTACATCTCCTGTTGCATTTTCCTCGTCATCAACTCTTTCTCCTGAGCAGCTTGAAGGAGGCGAAAAATCTCACGACTGTGCTGCCTATTCCGGCCCATAGCAAAGAAAAAGGCCAACCGATGCAATTCATGCCGGTCTACAGAGGGCAACTCTTCTGCAATATCTTCCACGACAGCGGAGGGCCAATCCTCTGTCAAATCAAGATGTTCCGCCTTTGCTTCGCGCCGAGCTACAATAGCCTCCTCAATCAGGATATCACGGAGATACTCCAACTCATGGAACTGTTTCTTCTTATGAAGCTCTGTCCCCTTACGTTTTTCTAAAAAGGCATAAAGTTCCTCAGTAGAAATATCACGGAGAAGCTTGGTAATGTACTTAATCTGCCGCTTTCTCGATCCGCCTTTAAGGCCAGCAACTTCTTGGAGCAGCTGCTGAACCTCTTCATCCACAGGCAATTTCTCCAACAGGCCAGCGGGCAAAGCAACCAACTCGACGACCAGTTTTTCTACCTGCTTTACCCTACGCTTCTGCTCAGATCTACTCAAATTCATCCTTTCCCCACCTTGCTCAACTCCATAACTTTGTTCCAGATACAGTTTGCGGTTTCTTCCTTGGACAGGAGCGCCAATTGCTCTGTATCATCCCGAGTAATCAGAATAACCTGATTGGTATCCACATCAAAGCCGGTTTGTTTTCCAAGAATATCATTGACTACTATCAAGTCAGCCTTTTTGGCCTGCAACTTACGTCGTCCTTCAGCCTCATGGTTATTGCTTTCTGCAGCAAACCCAACCAACACCTGATCCGCCCTCTTCTCTCTGCCAAGGTGGCCAGGATATCCTGATTCGGCTCCAACTCCAGCCTGAGATCAGCGCCTGCTTTCTTGATCTTGAGCGAAGCAATCTTTTTCGGTTTAAAATCAGCCACAGCTGCCGCTTTCACAATTATACTGGCATATCTAGCGTGCTCTTTAACGACTTCTGCCATTTCTGCTGCTGTTTGCACCGAAACCACTATGACTCCCGGAGGAGTGGGAAGATTTGTCGGGCCGGAAATCAGCGTCACCTCTGCTCCCCGCCGTCTCGCTGTTCTGGCTAAGGCATAGCCCATTTTTCCGCTGGAACGATTGCTCAAATAGCGGGCCGGATCCAATGCTTCTCTGGTTGGACCTGCGGTGATCAGCACATGTTGTCCAGCTAAATCCTGCTCAACAAAAAGCCCTAACAACGCCTCGCGAACCGTGTCCCATTCCGCCAAGCGACCTGAACCGACTTCCCCACAGGCCAGCGGACCGCATTCCGGTTCCACGATTATATAGCCTAACTTTTTCAAGGTAGAGAGATTTTTTTGCGTGGTAGGATGCGCAAGCATCTTAGCATTCATTGCAGGACAGACAACCACCGGGGCAGCAGCGGCAAGGACAGCGGCAGCAAGCAGATTATCGGCCATACCGTGCGCTAACCGGGCAAGAGTATGGGCTGTTGCCGGGGCGATCAAAATTGCGTCAGCATCACCGGACAAGGTGATGTGGGCCATCATCTCTTCTGCTCCGGTACTGAACATGTCTGTATGGACTTGGTTGCCGGAAAGCGCACCAAAGGTAAGAGGAGTAACAAAGCGAGTGGCGGATTCCGTCATCATGACCGTCACTTGCGCCTCTTCTTTGACAAGTGAGCTCACCCAGCCAGCGGCTTTAAAAGCGGCTATCGAGCCGGTCACACCGAAGAGAATTTTTCGTCCCTGCATATGATTTATATGGTTATATGCCTCTTTAAAGGCTGATAAAAGAATGTACTTGGCTGTCCCGTACTTGACTGATCGTACTTGACTAACTCATATAAGTCTCAAACGAGGAAGCTTATTCATAGAGGGGCTTGGGGATATCAAAGAGGTTACTTGGTCGATTACTTCGTCGAAATGCTTCGCCAAAGGGATTCAGACCTATGGCAGCTGTTTTATCAATGGTCACATAGAGTGTAAGACCGGTGTCGCGAAATTCATGCTCCGAGATGGTCACCATGCAGGTTTTATGCGGTTTGACAAAGGCGAGCATAATATCGCCGGAGGCTGCTTCGCCAACCAATTTCCAGTTGGTGTCCTCCATGCCCCGGGTCATGTAATCCTTCAACGAGGCCATCTCGACCGAACCGGAGTAATGCCAAATTCCGCCATGAAAAGATTCTGTCTTGATAGCCATGGATTTCCCCCTGTCCCATTCCATCTCAACCGGAACAATAATATCTTGAATATCATCAGCAAAGCTCCCGACAGCAGGCAGCATGTCGCCGACACCTGGGCCCTGCATACTGGTACTGGGAAAAATTGTGCTGATGCAGCCGGAGAGAAATAAAGTGATAGCGACCAGAAAGAAGAGTAGAATTCTACTGATTGATGGGCATTTTTTCATGGGGCGGTTCCTCCAAATTCGTGTAAGATAAAATCTGCCAGCGGTAATCGTCGGGATTGCTGGCTTCTGTGTAACGGATACCCTAAAGCTACAATAGCCATAAGGTCATATTGATCGCTGAGCTGCAGAATGTCATTGACCTGCTGCTTTTTTTTAAGAATCTGGCCAAGCCAAACCGCGCCGAGCCCCAGCTCATGCGCGGCAAGCAGCATGTTCTGAATACATGCTCCAGCAGCCTGATGATCCTTGACGGAATCATACATCTTTTCCTGATCAAGGTAAACAGCAATAAGCGCGGGAGCAGCCTCAACAATATGACTGTAATGGGTCAGAGCAGCAAGGCGGACAGAAAGGCCTTCATCTTGAATCGTGACAAAGCGCCAAGGCTGGTTGTTTAATCCAGACGGTGCCCAGATACCTGCTGAGATGATTTCATGGAGCAGCTCCTGCTCTACTGGTTTTTCGCTGAATTCACGAATACTACGTCGTTCTTTAATTGCTTGTTGAATATGCTGTTTCATATTTTTATGATCGGTCATCTTTTATCGATATCCGCAACAAAACTAAGCAATTTTGACGGTGTTTGCGGAATATATAGCTCCTGTTTAAAACAGGATATGTTCTTCATGTCAATGGTCATTGGTCAATAATTATCGTATTTAACCGCCCAGCAATGCTTTGCTTCTTGTCCTGTTCCTTCCTTTCTGGTATGACTGCATAATATAGCTCACTTATCTCATTTTTTACAGAATAATGAAAAAAAGAACACAACCTCCTGCCCTTTCGCCGGGGCACGTACTTATCGACTCACATTGTCATCTTGACATGGAAACGAGTCAGGATGCTCTTGACGATATTATTGAATCCGCTAAGAAATGCCGCGTGCATAACATCATCACCATTGGCATTGACCTTGCCAGTTCACAACGAGCTGTGGAGTTAGCCGACAACTCGCCCGGAGTCTATGCCGCTGTCGGTATCCACCCACACAGCGCAGAAGAAGGGGATGATGCTGTTTATCAGCAACTGAAGGAACTAGCAACCTCAGAAAAAGTGGTGGCCTACGGAGAAATCGGTCTTGACTACGCCAAACAATATGCTCCTGTGGAGCGCCAACGCTTGGAGTTTACCCGACAGCTTAAGATTGCCAAGGAGCTAGAGTTGCCGATCATTATCCACGACCGCGAGGCCCATGAAGACACCGTACAAATCATCAGAGAACAGGGACCATTCCCGGCAAGCGGCGTAATGCATTGTTTCTCCGGCGACACTGCCTTTGCCTGTCAGGTACTTGATTTGGAATTATATATTTCTATACCCGGCATTGTTACTTTTAAAAATGCCTTGGACCTTCAAAAAGTTGCCCGTGAAATCCCCCTAGATCGCATACTGCTTGAAACAGATGGTCCTTTTCTTGCTCCGGTTCCTTTTCGTGGTAAACGTAATCGTCCAGAATATCTCCTGTACACCGCTGCAATGGTGGCGGAGTTAAGAGGCATTTCCATTGACGAAGTCGCTCGGCAGACCTCGCAGAACACCAAAAAGCTCTTTTCTTTACCCAATCAAGGGAGCGAGCAATGATCTGTACCAATCTGGAACAAACACGATCGGTCATTCGGGAAACAGCCCTAAAATGCGGCAGAGATCCCCAAGAGGTCAAACTTGTTGCCATCTCCAAACGTATGCCTGCCGAGATGATCGCTGAGGCCTATCAATGTGACCAAATTCAGTTTGGAGAAAATTACCTTCAGGACGCCGAAGAAAAAATTAACCGGTTGCCCTCTGCCCTGCACTGGCATTTTATCGGGCATTTGCAAAGTAATAAAGCAAAAATGACTGCTGAACTGTTTCAGATGATAGAAACCGTTGATCGATTAAAAATTGCTCGAACTCTGGATCACCATGCAGGCTTATTACAGAAAAAACTTGATGTCCTGGTACAGGTAAATGTCGGCAGAGAACCGCAAAAATCCGGGGTACTCCCTGAAGATGCAAGTGATCTCCTCCGAGCCATGCAGTCCCTGCATAATCTGCGAGTGCGTGGATTAATGACTATACCTCCCTACGGACAGGAGGCTGAGGCAAGTCGACCTTGGTTTCAGGCCTTAAAAAAAATTTCCATGAAGCTTGCAGATAAAAACTTTTTTTATGATAATAAGGCCATTGAGCTTTCTATGGGCATGTCAGGTGACTTCAAAGTCGCCATTGAGGAGGGAGCAACCTTGGTCCGCATAGGCACGGCGATCTTTGGTGAAAGGTCTCTGTAATAAACGACCTCTTGCCAGAGGTCAAAATGTTGAGCCAGATCCTAGCTCCTGCCCTGGTAAGGGAAGGCTTATTATAAGATTTTTTCGGCTCTCGCGATATATTTTCAGTTTACCCCAAAAAAGGAAAAAGAATGAAGATAGCAATGATTGGGACAGGTTATGTCGGATTAGTGACCGGAACCTGTTTTGCCGAATTCGGCCATCACGTTACCTGTGTAGACAAACTTGAGGAAAAGATCAAGACCCTAAAGGAGGGGAATATCCCTATCTATGAACCTGGTCTGGACACCATGGTGGCAAAAAATGTTACGGAAGGACGCCTCCGGTTTACCACGGACTTAGCAGATGCTATCCCTGATGCCGAGGCGGTTTTTATCGCTGTAGGGACTCCGACCTCCCGAAGAGGTGACGGATACGCCGACTTGACCTATATCTACGCAGCAGCCAAGGAAGTAGCTGAGTACCTCGAAGGCTATACCGTTATTGTGGATAAGAGCACGGTACCCGTTGGAACTGCCCGTCAAGTAGCCAGGATCATCAAAGAGACAAATCCAGCAGCGGATTTTGCTGTGGCCTCAAATCCTGAATTCCTCCGAGAGGGTGCGGCCATTACCGATTTTATGCGCCCAGACAGAGTCGTCATTGGAGTCGAGTCAGAACGTTCAGAGCAGGTATTACGGGAGATATATCAACCCTTGTACCTACGTGATACACCCATTGTCAGCACGAGTATTGAAACGGCAGAACTCACGAAATATGCTGCCAACGCTTTTCTTGCCGTAAAGATAAGCTTCATCAACGAAATAGCTTCTGTCTGCGAGTCGGTAGGTGCAAATGTCACAGATCTTGCCAAAGGAATTGGTATGGATGGAAGAATCGGCAGTAAATTTCTCCACCCAGGACCCGGTTATGGCGGATCCTGCTTCCCCAAGGATACCTTGGCTCTGATGCGGCTTGTCCAGGAATATGGTGAAAGCCTGCGTATCGTCGAGGCAGCTGTTGAGGTCAATGCAGCACAAAAGGCACGAATGGTCAAAAAAATCAGAGACGCTCTCGGTGGTTCCGAGGCCGGAAAAAAGCTTGCTGTACTTGGTCTCACCTTTAAACCGGAGACCGATGATATGCGCGATGCACCGGCCCTGACTATCCTGCCTGCCCTATTGGAAAAAGGAGCAACTGTTTGTGCCCATGACCCAAAAGGAATGGAAGAGGCAAAAAAATATCTCCCCGAAGACGTTGAGTATGCTAGCGTGCATACGAGGCCTGCGAAGGGGCGGACGCTGTAATTCTCATGACGGAATGGAACCAGTACAGGGCCTTGGACTTCGAGAGGCTGAAGGCAAGTATGAATACGCCGATCTTTATAGATCTACGTAATGTATATGAGCCAACTATCCTGAAGAATTTGGGTTTTAGCTACGTGGGAGTGGGAAGAAAGTAAGAGGAGTGAGCCAGACGAAAACGTGTCAGCTATCGACAAAATGAGGAAATAGAGCTAACAGCGGAAACTGAAGAATGACCTCCCCCGCCCCCTCAAAAAAAGGGCGGGGGAGTAAACCCGAGGTTTCGCATAAAGAAAGTATCTTTATTAGCCTCTGCGCTTGGAACTCGCCCGTTTTGCCGCCTTCAACGGGTTAACTCGTACAGTTACCACCTCTATTTCCGATTTTGCATGGGTGGCGAAATTACATATACCCAAGCGCCATTTTGCCGCCGGATCAACATAGGTTTTACAATACTGACTGCTGTTTTCTTCAACGATACGATCACAGCCGTCGCATTTCTCTATAATCGGCTGAAAGGGACCATCGCTATAATTTACGGCGTTGCTGGTCTGCATTTTGCGAACCTCCTGAAAAAATATAATATTTCTCTTGAATCAGAAAAAAAAATTACATACAATGAAAACATAATGTACTGTTCAATTTTAGTCCAAAAATACTATCTTATAAAGGCTATCAACGGAACTGTCAACAAAATATCCGATCTACCCTGCATTCACATAAATATTTCTGGAGTTTGAATTATGCCTGTCTACGTCTGGAAGGGAAAAAATACACTGGGCAACACCATTAAGGGTGAGATTGAGGCGGGCAATGAGACCGCTGTTCTTGCTCAGCTCAAACGCTTACGTATCCAAAATGCAAAGATAAAGGAAAAGCCTGCGGATATGTTTGCGAATGTCGCATTCTTACAACCGAAAGTTACCGGCAAGGACATCGTTGTTTTTACTCGGCAGATGTCTACTATGATTGACGCAGGACTTCCCTTGGTACAAAGCCTGCAAATCCTCTCTAACCAGCAGGAAAATCCGACCTTTAAACGCGCTCTCCTTGCGATTGTTAACGATGTGGAAACGGGTACAACCCTTGCTGACGGCATGCGTAAGCATCCGAAAGTTTTTGATCCCCTTTTTGCAAATATGATTGAGGCTGGAGAGGTAGGTGGTATCCTTGATACCATCTTGAGTCGTTTGGCGGACTTTAAGGAAAAATCCATGGCCTTGCAGAAAAAAATCAAGGGAGCCATGACCTATCCGACAATATGTCTCTTTATTGCCATCCTTATCCTTGCCGTCATTCTGATTTTTGTTATCCCGGTTTTTGAAGAGATGTTTGCCAGTATGGGAAGCGCCTTACCAGCACCGACCCAATTTGTTGTTGATGCCAGTGAATTTGCCCAGACTAATATTTTTTATCTCATTGGGGCCGTTGTTGTTGCAGCTTTATCTTTAAAAAAATCTATGCCACAGAGAAGGGAAAATTGAAAATCGATGGAATGCTCCTGCATGCTCCGGTTGCAGGTGTACTGATCCGTAAAGTGGCCGTGGCCAAGTTTACCCGAACCCTCAGTACCATGCTGGAGAGTGGTGTGCCCATCCTTGACGCTTTACAGGTCGTGGCTAAAACGGCAGGCAACAAGGTGATTGAGCAGGCTGTTTTCCATGTAGCTGATTCAATCGCGGAAGGTCGACCAATTGCTGAACCGCTGGAGGAATCCGGTGTATTTCCTAATATGGTTGTTCAGATGATCAATGTCGGCGAATCGGTTGGTGCCCTTGATGCTATGCTTGAGAAAATTGCTGATTTTTACGATGAAGAGGTGGATCAGGCAGTAGAAAACCTTACCGCTATGATAGAACCCTTTATGATGGTTTTTTTGGGTGGAACAATCGGTGGACTCGTTATCGCCATGTATCTTCCTATTTTCACAATGGCCGACGCTATCTAACCTTGATAGCCAGGTAGGTAAGAAGTCGGTACCAACGCCTTCTCAATCGATAAATCAATGATTTACAGCACAAAAAAATCATTCTGTACTTTTTGCAAATTCATCAACCTTGAGCAAGGCAAAAAGGATGATAAAAAATAATTAACATAGATCCCCGTTACGACTTGATTATGATTGACATGCCCGTCAAATTTCGTATCATACGAATAGATTGAAAAGTCAAAAAAAGTACTTAATTGATACTGTGGAGGTCGTGGAAAATGACATTGACAAAAGCAAACCTCGTGCAAGAGGTTTATCAGCAGCATCCTGGGTTAACAAAGGCCCAGGCAACGGATTCCGTAGAAACATTCATTACTCTTGTTAAAGAATCCCTGATCACAGGAGAAGATCTTCTTCTAAGTGGATTCGGCAAGTTTAACGTTAAGGATAAGCGACCAAGAAGAGGACGTAATCCCCAAACAGGTGACGAATTGATCCTTGATGCAAGGCGGGTAATTACTTTTAAACCCTCTGGTATTCTCCGCAACAAGATCAACGGATAAGGTTGAATCTCTTCGGTTGATCAGTTTGACCGATGATGAATCGGGGCGTCCTTTATTGTGACGTCTCGATTTATTTTTTCTTTTCCCCTCCCTCTCCCACATTTTTATTTTTTCTACTTAACACAAGCAAAAGTGAAGAACGCAACGCTCTGCTATCGTCAGGTCAGGTTACAGGATATTAATCTGGCTGACAGGAAATACGCCCTCAATCCGTTCGACCCCGAAAAAGTCTTACCGCAAAGTATAAGCAATTTTGGGATACTCCATCCACCACTTTTATTAGAAAAACAGGACCACACATTTATTATACTTTCAGGAAGAAGGCGTATAGAGGCCTCTCTTCAGACTTATAATTCCAATGAATGTCAAAAAGATAAAGAAGATTTCCACCTCACAGCTCTTATCATCTCTTTGAACGAGGAGAAGCCAGAGAACCAACTTTATCTCTTTACGGCATTATTACAGCATCAGTTGCTTGGCAAAAGCCTAACAGTGATTGAGCAGGCAGTCTTTCTCCAAAAAGCAAAAATGGTACTTAAAGAACAGGAAGTACTTGCCTTGCTTCCCATGCTAGGCCTTAAGGCAAAACCTCATATACCTGGAGAGCTTATTTCTCTGCTTGACTTGGAGTCTACTGTTCAGCTGGGCTTGCATAGAGGAATCATTTCGCAACGATCAGGAAAAAAACTTTCTCGTTTTTCACTGGCTGATCAAAAACACCTCGCTGAAGTCATTGATAACTATCAGCTCGGAGGATCAAAACAGCAAAAATTAATAGAGCGTTTTTTTCAACTGACGCAACGGGAGCAGGTTTCGGTTGAGGTGTTGCTTGATCGCTGGCGGGACAGGGAAAAAGACAAACAGCTGAATGGTCCGCAAAGAACAAATTCTCTTTTAGGCTGGCTCGACAGAGAATGTCAGCCGAGACTTACACAGGCTGAAGAAGAATTCAGGAAATTCTGTTCCCAGCTTCAATTACCTGCCGGAGTACGACTTGAATACAGCCTCTCCTTTGAAGAGGAGCAAGTAACATTGAACATGGATTTCAGCAGTAAGGAAGAGTTGGCCCGAATTTGGCCGCAGTTGAAAGCGCTGCTTAACGCTTAACACAGGAGAATAAATCAGTACAGTAAGCCCCGAATCAATATATCTCGGCCCACGGTTTCTGTTGTTTGCTCTTGCAAAGAAAGCGGCGTTTCTTCTTCACCGATGCTGTAGCCACTGAAAAGCGATGTTCCCTGCTCGCCGATGAAATACGGTGCTGTGAAGAGATAAACTTGGTCCACTAATTTCTTCTTGAGAAAAGAACCGTGAACAGCAGCGCCACCTTCCACCAAAACAGAAGTAATATCGGCCTGCCCTAATTGGTGCAGGACCTGTGCAAGATCAAGCCCGCCATCCTGCTCTCTATCTACCCTATGGATACTTGCCCCGGCCTGCTCCAAGTTCTTCTGTTTGCGCTCTGAGGCCTGTTGATCACAGAATATCCATGTTACTGCTGATGATTGCTGCGTAAGCATGCGGGCACCAGGAGAGAGCTTGAGTTGGCTATCCAAAATCACCCGAAGAGGATCGCGCCGCTCCTCCTGCTCCAGCCGGGTGGTCAGAGAGGGATCATCAATAAGGGCCGTGCCGCTCCCGACCAGGATGGCATCCAGCTGATTTCGTAACTCATGAACTCGTTGCTTTGAGGCAGGGCCAGTTACGGCACCGCCTTTTCCCTGCCTGCGGCTGATCTTGCCATCCAAACTCACGCCCGCCTTCATCACAACCCAAGGAAGACCAGTGACTGAATGTTTGAGAAAGGGATAGTTAAGCTGTCGGCATTCCTGTTCAAGAACGCCCAATCTGACCTCAACGCCTTGCGACTGGAGAAAATCAGCGCCGCCAGAGGCAACAGGGTTGAAATCAGCCATGCCGATCACCACTCGACTGAATCCGGCGGTAAGAATGGCTTGGGTGCAGGGAGGGGTTCTTCCGGTATGATTACAGGGTTCCAGCGTGACATAGATAGTCGCTCCAGCACAGATCTTATTCTTACCCCTACCCTTATCAAGGGCATCAGCAATGGCATTCACTTCGGCATGAGGGGTTCCGGCTTGACGATGATATCCCTGCCCTATAATCTGGTCATTTTTGACAATGACAGCACCGACACAGGGATTAGGTGATGTTCGCCCTAATCCCTTTTCCGCCTCTTTGATGGCAAGGCGCATGTATTCGATATCAAAACTCATAGCCCCAAAAAAATATGGTCAGCTTAATGCTGCTTTCCCAGAAAATATTTGAGCTCATCCATAAACTCATTCACGTCTTTGAACTGCCGATAGACTGAAGCGAAACGAACATAGGCGACTTCATCTAGTTGCGGAAGTGCTTCCATCACCCACTCGCCTAACTGAGAGGTAAGAATCTCTTTGCCGCCTAGATCTTGCAGCCTGTGCTCAATTCCGTCCACAAAACGATCAATATCCTCCAAGCTTACCGGGCGTTTTTCACAGGCCTTCTCCAAGCCAAGAATCATTTTTCCCCTGTCCCATGCCTCTCGACGCCCATCTTTTTTCACCAGCATGGGCAGCATCATTTCAATGCGCTCATAGGTGGTGAAGCGCTGATCACAGGCCTCACAATGACGCCTCCGCCGGGTAATGATTTTATCCTTATTCAGGCGGGAATCAATGACCCGGTTGTCCAGCTGACCGCAGTAAGGGCATTTCATAGCGTGGGCAAAGGGGGTAAAAGAAAAAAGTGAGCCAGGATAAACAAACCCTTAGAGTGAATCATCCCGGACAATCTCCGGGTACAGAGGAACTGTCTCACAAAGTTGCCGTACTTCCTGCCGCACCTGAGCCGCCTCTTCTTCTCCTGATGTAAGGACCCGATTAATCCAGTCACCGATCATAACCATCTCTGGTTCTTTAAGCCCTCGGGTGGTGACAGCTGGGGTACCGATACGGATACCGCTCGTCACAAATCGTGATTGTTTATCAAAAGGAATGGCGTTTTTGTTCACCGTCAGCCCTGCTTTCTCCAGACGCTCCTCAGCATCTTTTCCGGTAAGATTTTTGCTGCTCAGGTCAATAAGGAGGAGATGGTTATCCGTTCCGCCGGATACAATCCTGAAGCCGTGCTCAGTCAAGCGAGTCGCCAACGCAGATGCATTAACCACAACCTGCTTTTGATATTGGCGGTACTCCTCAGTCATTGCCTCCTTGAAACTGACCGCTTTAGCAGCAATCACATGGACAAGCGGGCCACCTTGAATTCCTGGGAAAATATTGGAGTCCAAGGCTTTGGCAAATTTTTCCTTGGCCAAAATTAAACCGCCTCGCGGGCCACGCAGGGTTTTATGGGTCGTGGTAGTGACAAAATCAGCATAGGGTACCGGTGATGGATGCTCGCCCGCAGCCACTAAACCGGCAATATGGGCCATATCTACCATGAACAGCGCACCGATCTGATCAGCTATATGACGAAATCCTTCGAAATCAATAACACGGGGATAGGCACTTGCTCCGGCCACAATCATCTTGGGGCGATTCTCAAAGGCAATTCGTTCTACTTCCGCCATATCAATGGTTTCCGTATCCCGCTTAACACCGTAGGAAACGAAATTGAACAGCTTACCGGAAAAAGAAACTGTGGCTCCGTGGGTCAGATGCCCGCCGTGGGCCAAATCCATGCCCAGTACTTTGTCCCCCGGCTTTAGCGTGGCAAAATAAACTGCCATGTTGGACTGGCTGCCGGAATGCGGCTGCACATTGGCATATTCGGCGTTAAACAGTTCTTTGGCACGCTCACAGGCTAAGGTTTCCACCACATCGGCATGGTCGCAACCGCCGTAATAGCGCCTGTTTGGATAGCCTTCTGCATATTTATTGGTAAAAATGGAGCCTTGAGCCTCCAGCACAGCCGGGGAAACAATATTCTCCGAAGCGATCAGTTCCAGCTGATTGGCCTGACGCTCAAGTTCATATTGAATCTGCCTATAGATATCTGGGTCTGTCTCTTTGAGCGTTGCCATACCTTCCGCCTAAAATATTTTATCGTTGATTGTAAAAGAAAAAAAACGGCAGCACCGTCAGGGGCTGCCGAAAAATTGTCGTCAGGAAAGAAGCAGGGCAACAAAAGACGTCGTCTCCTGCAACAAACAGCTGCCTTTTTCGTTAGCTGAACGGTTAACTGAACATATCCAGTCTTTTTTGATGCCGACCGCCAGCAAATTCTGTTGCCACCCAGGTTCTGACGATGTCCAGAGCGACTTCCGAACCGATCACTCGCTCACCGAGGCAAAGTACATTCGCATTATTATGCTCCCGGCTCATTCTGGCGGTAAAGGCTTCATGACAGAGTGCGGCCCGAATCTCCTTATGCCGGTTGGCGGCAATAGACATACCGATACCGGTTCCGCAGATCAGAATCCCGCAATCGCAAGCTCCTGTTTGTACAGCCGTGCAAACCTTCTCAGCAAAATCTGGGTAATCAACAGACTCCAAGGAATGGCAGCCCACAGACTCAACCTCTTGACCGAGTTCCCCCAGAAATTGAACGATCAGCTTCTTCAGCTCAAAGCCCCCGTGGTCACTGCCTACTGCAATTTTCATGTTTTTTCTCCGAGGTCGCTGTTCAGCCTTCAAACCGTTTCATGATGATGACCCCGTTGGTGCCGCCAAAGCCAAAAGAATTGGACATTGCCGCCCGAATCGAGACCTCACGGGCTGTATTCGGCACATAGTCGAGATCACAGTTCGGGTCTGGATTTTCCAGATTGACCGTGGGAGGGATACATTGATGGTGCAAAGTCAATGCAGTAAAAGCCGCCTCAATGCCTCCGGCCCCGCCGAGCATATGACCAGTCATGGACTTCGTTGAGCTGATAGCTAGCTTATAGGCGTGGTCACCGAAAACCGTCTTGATTGCAGCGGTTTCACAACGATCATTGAGCGGCGTCGAGGTGCCGTGGGCATTAATATAATCAATCTCATCAGGATTCATGCCTGCATTACGCAGAGCCATCTTCATACAACGAGCAGCCCCTTCTCCGTCTTCCGGCGGAGCTGCTATATGATAGGCATCGCTGGATTGACCGTATCCCACTATCTCAGCTAAAATTTCAGCTCCACGGGCCCGAGCGAATTCAAGCTCCTCCAGAACAATCATGCCAGCACCTTCTGCGATAATAAATCCGTCTCGATCTTTGTCAAAAGGACGTGATGCGTGCGTTGGGTCATCGTTACGGGTGGACAAAGCCTTCATTGATGCAAAGCCGCCTACCGCTAAGGGACATATAACCGATTCTGTTCCGCCTGTTATAGCGACATCACAATCACCGAACAAAATATGACGATAGGCTTCCCCCACCGCATGGGTTCCGGCTGCGCATGCTGTAGACAAGGCAAGGTTTGGCCCCTTGGCATTGAGATACATGGAAATATGACCTGACGGCATATTCGGGATCATCCGAGGCACCAAAAAAGGAGTAATTCGACGCGGCCCCCTGTTCAACAGAACGCTGTGGTACTCCTCAATAGTCGGCAGGCCCCCCATGCCGCATCCGGTGACAACCCCGACACGCTCGGCCATTTCCTCGGTAATCTCCAACCCACCGGCCTTAACAGCCATCTCAGCGGCGGCAATACCGTATTGAACAAAATGATCCAGATGTTTTGCCTGTTTTTTTTCAAACCAGAGGTCAGGGTTGAAATCCTTAACCTCAGCGGCAATTTGAGAGGTATGTGCGGATGCGTCAAAACGGGTAATCGGGCCGATACCGCTCTGCCCATTTACCAGCCCCTGCCATGTTTTCTCCGTCCCGGTTCCCAGTGGAGTAACTAATCCTACTCCGGTGACAACAACTCGCCGCTGTGCATTATTGACCATGCTGAAATAATCTGTAAGATTCCCTGTAATCCAAGTGTCAGTCTACCAGACTACGCATTGACACCGTGCTCTCTACTGAGGAAACAAAAGCAATCCTTGCTAGCTACGCTTTTCCGATAATCCAGTTATGATAATCGGTTTAAACAAAGGAGAGCTTCTGCTTCAGCCCTTACGCCTGGATGTTATTAACGTAATCAATCGCATTCTGGACAGTTGCAATTTTCTCTGCATCTTCATCAGGAATCTCGACATCAAACTCTTCTTCCATGGCCATAATCAGTTCAACCAGATCAAGGGAATCCGCACCGAGATCATCAACAAAAGATGCGCCAGGAACTATTTTTTCTTTGTCAACACTGAGTTGTTCTTCAATAATGTCGATCATTTTATCTGCAACTGCCATTCTTTTTCTCCTGAATTGGTTATATGTAGCAAAAAAGTTCGGGAACACCCGTTCCGAACGATAGTTTTCTATACTTGAGTGGGGTTACGTTCAAAGCGTTTGCTCTGAAGGTTAATTCCCCATGTACATCCCGCCGTTGACATGCAGAGTTTGGCCTGTCATATATCCGCTCTCTTCCGAAGCCAAGTACACCACTGCTCCGGCCACGTCTTCAGGTGTACCGAGTGTGCCCAGAGGGATAGCTGACATAATTTTCTCTTGAATATCTTCTGGTAAATCAGCTGTCATATCCGTAGCGATATACCCCGGAGCCACACAGTTCACCGTGACTTGACGCCCAGCCAGTTCCCGAGCCACAGACTTGGTTAACCCGACCAGACCAGCCTTGGCCGATGCATAGTTCACCTGACCGGCATTACCAAGAAAACCAATCACCGAAGTAATGTTGATAATTCTACCCCAACGCTTTTTCATCATCCCGCGCATCGCTGCTTTGGAACAGATGAAAGCACCTTTTAGATTGGTGTTCAGGACCGCATCCCAGTCGTCATCTTTCATCCGGGCCATAAGTCCATCTCTGGTGATACCGGCATTATTGACCAAAATATCCACCCCACCATGTTCGGCTGTGATTTCCTTGATTGCTTTCCCAACGGCCTTACTGTCAGCAACATCAAAACCACTGATAAAACCTTTCCCGCCCTGGGCGGTGATGTCGCCTAATACCTCTTCAGCAGCGGTGGCGTTACTCACATAGTTAATACCGATTGTCGCGCCCTGAGCAGCCAAGTGCAGACAAACGGCCCGTCCAATTCCCCGGCTGCCGCCGGTGACCAGTGCTATTTTTCCATCAAGAGACATGACCACGCTGCTCCTTTATCTTTTGGGTTAACAGAGGCAGGATTTCAAACAGATCCCCCACCAGCCCATAGGTGGCAAGGTCAAAAATCGGGGCTTTTTCATCCCGGTTGATAGCCACAATGGTTTCAGCAGATTGCATACCCACTGTGTGCTGGACAGCACCGGAAATTCCGCAGGCAAAGTACAGTTTAGGACTCACAGTCTTACCGGTTTGCCCTACCTGACAGGGATAACCGATCCAACCGGCATCCACAGCAGCTCTGGAAGCGGACACTGTCCCGTTCAGTTCATTGGCAAGCTCACGAAGCAATGCAAAGCCCTTTTCGTTTTCCATGCCCCGACCGCCGCTGACCAGGACTTCCGACTCGCGGATATTTCCCTGCTCTTCCTCGCAGAGCACTGTTTCCAGTACCTCAACCTTAGAGGACAGGAGCTCTTGAGAGAGTTCGACTTCGATAACCTCGCCGGTTCGGGAGGAGTCCGGCGCGGCCGGGGCCATAACATTGGGACGGACAGTGGACATCTGTGGACGAGAACGAGGACACTCAATAGTTGCCATGATATTGCCGCCAAAAGCGGGTCTGGTCTGGAGCAGAACTCCGTCTTCCGCACGAATGGCAAGATCAGTACAATCCGCTGTCAAGCCAGCACTCAAGCCGTCGCCACTTGTGGAATAACTGAACGACCAATGGCAGTGGCACCAGCCAAGAGGACCTCGGGTTTATACTTGGTAACCAAGTGTTCGAGTACCTTACCATAGACATCTTCACGGTACTGGGCAAGAGCCGGGTCATCAGCCAGCAAAACCTTATCCGCACCTGCCGCGATCAACTCATCTGTCTTGTCATGCAGATCTGATCCGAGCAGAACCGCTGTCAGAGGAGCCTTGCGTTGATCAGCCAATTGCCTGCCAATACCCAGAAGCTCAAAGGCCACCGGGGCAATCTTGCCGTGCCTAGCTTCGGCAAAAACCCAAATTCCTGACCAAGCAGAAAGATCGACCGGGGCTTTCTTTTCTGCCCCTTCAATGCACAAGGCTTCTACTTCGCAGCTGTCCACGCAGGAACCGCAGAGGGTACAGGTGTCGCCGACCACGGCAATGCCGTCTTCCAACGTAATTGCGCCAAAGGCGCAGTTGGCTTCACAGATTCCGCAGCCGATGCATGTTTCGGTATTAACTATGAGCATGGTAGGTTATTGTTTTTGATTTCAATTTTACTGTTCACCAATTTTTTTTCTGTTGGAAGACAGGTTCTCACTTCCGCTTGAATATTTTCCAAAAATATCTTTTCCGGCTTCCCAAGCGTTTGGCTGGTTCTGCTTCTCAGGATATTCCCTGACACTTTTCCTGATGAGTTCCGATTTAGTCAAATCAAGTTTTTTGGCGGTCTCATTAAGCAGCTGCTTGGTTTCCGCGTCCAGTCGGGATGTAATCATATTCGCCGACGACTTTGCATTAAAAAATGTTATCTTTTTTCAATTTCAAAAGGTAGCTTCCTACAGATGAACATATTCCGACAATTAACTCTGCTTCCTGAAAAGATGGTTCACGACCTTCTTTAAGATGTCTGCCATATTCCGAAGCAAATCCCCACGTTTTTTCTACAGCTTGATCCAAAGGCTTTGGAATTAAATTTTTGTTTTTTTTAATTATCTCGCCAAGCGTTAACTTGCGATCTCCAGTAATTTCTCGGGCGACACATTCAAGTGAAGCCATTGAATGCTGGATTGCTCCTGTTGAATCAGGGGAAGGTCTTCTTGATAAATCCTTTATGGCCTCGTGTAGTTCGTTATTTGCAGTAGTATGCTGACATTTAGAAAGGTTATTCTTAGCTGATTGCACGACGACTTCAAAAGATTCATTACTCCGCATTTCTATTAAAGATTTGCTTATTTTCCAGCCGTATCCTTCTTCAATAAAAAAATTACTTATTTCTGTTCTTAATTCTTCACCCTTAAAATTATAAGGTTGTTCTTCAATGACTTGAAGTATTCTTTCTAATATATCATATACCTTAAACCACTCGCATTCTCTGAGTAATCTTCTGACTTCACTGTCAATATATGGCTCAGACCAATTGCTGTTATCCGGCGATTTTCTTAAAACACGACAAAATATTTCTCGGAGCTTCGTTGAAGTAAATCCAATATCATATAACAACTGAATCAAAAAATCTCTGAATTCCTGAGGCACATCTTCACGGATAGTTATTTCTACTTCTTTATTATTCTTGTATCCATATCTTGCTGAAAAGCTACTCATTATTTTAAATTTACAAATACCCTTTGATCTCATCGACCAACTGTTCAACCTGCTCTTCAACAGTGCCAGAGAACACCCGGCGTTCCCCGCGCGGTTCAGGAGCAAAAACTTTAGCCACTTGGGTGGGCGAACCGGCAAGACCGATGCAATCCTCTTCAGCTCCGATATCGGCAGCAGATAAAACCTTGATCTCCGCTTTCTTCGCCTTCATCTTTCCCTTCAAAGAAGGGACCCGGGGCTCATTGATGTCTTTCACCACTGTGAGCAAGGCAGGAAGGGGCAGCTGCACCACATCATACCCGTCATCCATCATGCGTTCCACCTGAATGGCGGTCTCGCTCACCTCGCGGGTCTTCTGCACACAGGTGACATAGGGCAAATTCAGCTGATATGCCAATCCAGGACCAACCTGAGCCGTATCACCGTCAATGGCCTGCTTTCCGCAAAGAATAAGATCAGCATTCCCAACAGTCTCAACCGCCTTGGCAAGCGTGTAAGAGGTGGCCCAAGTATCAGCCCCGGCAAAGGCCCGGTCAGACACCAGCACCCCTTCATCGGCACCGCAGGCAATGGCCTCACGCAGAACCTCTTCGGCCTGGGGCGGCCCCATAGACAACACGGTGACCTTGCCGCCAACTTTTTCTTTTAAGCTGACACCCTCTTCCAAGGCATGGCGATCAAAGGGATTCATGATCGATTGCACACCCTCCCTGGACATGGTATTTGTCTTGGGATCCAGCCGGACATCCTTGGCATCAGGCACCTGTTTTATACAGACGACGATATTCATTGTTATGCGTATTCCTTATTGAGTTCCTGCCCGATCACATTACGCTGAATCTGATTAGTTCCCTCATAAATCTGGAGAATCTTGGCATCTCGCATCATCTTCTCCACTGGATATTCCTTCATGTACCCGTAGCCGCCCATAACCTGCACAGCATCCGTGGTTACCTTCATGGCCATATCCGTGGCAAAAACCTTACACATGGACGAACTCTTGCTCATATCCTTGGGATGAGCATCAATATGGCGGGCTGTACCATAGACTAAACTCCTAGCTGCCTCAACCTGAATAGCCATGTCCGCCAACATATGCTGCACAGCCTGAAAGCTGATAATCGGTTTGTCGAACTGCACACGTTGCTTGGCATAGACCACTGCCTCATCAAGGGCAGCCTGTCCCAAGCCGACAGCAAGGGCAGCAATACTAGGGCGTGAAACATCCAAGGTCTTCATAACCGTGATAAACCCAGTACCCTTTTTCCCTATCAGACGATCCTTGGGAATACGGCAATCTTTCATGATCAGCTCACGAGTGGCTGATGCCCGAATCCCCATCTTATCTTCTTTTTTTCCGTAGGTAAAACCAGGATCTCCATCTTCAACAAGAAAAAGTGAGGCTCCGCGAATGCCTTTTTCTGGGTTGGTCAGGGCGATAATAGTGTAAATCTGCGCCTCGCCGCCGTTGGTAATCCACTGCTTGGTACCATTAAGAACCCATTCATCACCGTCAAGCACTGCAGTCGTTTTAATACCGGCTGCATCCGAGCCAGCACCGGCTTCGGTTAAGCCGAAGGCGGCCCAGCATGATCCCTCGGCAACAGAGGGAAGGTATTTTTCTTTCATCTCTTTGCTGCCCGCAATCAATATAGCAGGAGACCCAAGCCGTTAGCAGCAAAGCTGGTCGCCACCCCCACACAGCCTCGGGCCAGCTCTTCCAGGGCCAACACGGTTTCAAAACAGCCTCCGCCAAAACCACCGTATTCCTCTGGAACAAAGAGAGAAAAAAGGTCAGCCTTAGCTATATCTTTAAGGATTTCCCCGGCAAATTCATTTTTTTCATCAAGCTCTGCCCGCTTGGGAATGATCTTTTCCTCCGAAAGCTCACGGGCGGTATCCTTGATCATTTGTTGTTCTTCAGTCAGAAAATAATCCACCTTTTTCTCCTTTTTTCTCCCGCCACGCTACCATTGCATGAGCATGGAACCCCAAGTAAACCCACCGCCAAAGGAGCAGAACAGCACAAGATCGCCTTGTTTGAGGCGTTTTTGCCTATTGGCTTCATCAAGGGCTATTGGAATGCTTGCTGCGGAAGTATTACCATATTTGTCGACGTTTATGAATACCTTTTCCTGGTCAGCGCCAAGTCTTTCGGTTAACTTGCTGAGAATTCTTATATTTGCCTGATGAGGAATGATCAAAGAGATATCATTGATTGAAATCTGCTGACGATTGAGCAGATCAACAACAGCATTTTCCATAGCTCGAACAGCATGCTTGAAAACATCACGTCCAGTCATCTGCAAAAAACAGCCATTGCGTTCTTCGATGAGAAGATCCGGATTGCGACTGGCTGGGCTGTCCATATAGAGCAGCTTCCAGAGGCTACCGTCGGAATAAAGACAGCAATCCACGATTCCACGTTGCTTTGCTCCGGTGAGTACACAGGCTCCGGCTCCATCACCAAACAGAATACAGGTATTGCGATCCTCCCAGTTCATCCGCGCAGAAAGGGTCTCCGAACCGATCAGCAGAATCTTCATCTCCGGAGTTGCAGCGATATACTTCCCTGCCATATCAAGACCGTAGAGAAAACCTGAGCAGGCGGCATTCAGGTCAAAGGCAAAGGCGTTTTTCGCCCCTATCTCAGCTTGCACAAAGCAGGCACAGGAGGGCATCATCATATGGGGCGTCAAGGTAGCAACAACAAGCAGATCAATCTCTTCCGCACTGACTCCGGCTGCTTCTAAAGCTTTTTCAGCCGCCCGGGATGCCAGTTGGTAGTTTTGTTCACCATCACCGGCGATACGTCGAGTACGGATACCGGTACGAGCGGTAATCCATTCATCCGAGGTATCCACCATCTGTTCGAGATCATCATTTGTCAGTACCCGACGAGGCAGGCAGGAACCGGTTCCAAGGACAACAGCACGGTGCATAAATCTTTCCTCTTAACAGCTACGCGGTGATATACTGGCGCAATGATTTAACAATGGAATCATTCACTTTATTTTCTACCAGCTTGGCAGCCTCACCTATAGCGTTACAAATAGCTACCGATGACGATGAACCATGACAGATAATACCGATCCCGTTGATCCCTAATAAAGGTGCGCCACCGTATTCGGCATAATCCACCCGTTTACGAAATGCTGTAAAGGCCTTACGGATAAGAAGATAGCCTATTTTAGCCCGGAGAGACTTCATAATCTCATCTTTCAGCATCTGCATGGCCGCTTCAGCGAGCCCCTCACTGATCTTGAGGGAAATATTGCCGACAAAGCCGTCGCAAACCACGACATCAAGTTCGCCACCGTACACGTCACGCCCTTCCACATTGCCGACAAAATTAAGATTACTCTGCCTGAGTAACTCATGGGTTTCCTTGATCAAGGCGTTTCCCTTACCAGGCTCAGAGCCGATACTGAGCAGCCCGACACGGGGACTTTTCTTATTCTGTAAAAGGGCACAACAGGAAGAGGCCATAACCGCGAACTGGAAGAGATGCTGAGGGCGGCAATCCACATTAGCCCCAATATCCATCAGCATAACCGGAGTCTTACGAGTAGGAAACAGGCTGGCAATACCTGGGCGGGAAACCCCTTCCAATCGCCCAAGTTTACGTATAGCAGCAGCCATGGTCGCCCCGGAATGCCCGGCAGACACCACTGCATCTGCCTGCCCGTTTTTAACAAGGTCAAAGCCGCGCATTATGGTTGAGTCCTTTTTTTTGCGGATGGCCTCCACAGGGGACTCTTCCATAGTGACAGTCTCAGGGGCATGCTCAATAAGCAATCGTCCAGCGACATTACCAGAGTCAACACATTGCGCAATCCGTTCTTTGAGCAGATCTTCAGGGCCAAGCAGGACTATCGAAAGCTCCTTGTTTCTTCTAAGAGCACGGAGAGCTCCGTCAATCAGAAGTTCAGGGCCCTGATCACCGCCCATGGCATCAAGGGCTATCTTCACAGGTCTGCCTAATCCAGTTCATCTCCGAACTGATAAAAGGTTTTTCCTTTATATGTACCGCAACCGGAACATAACTGATGCGGCATTTTCGGCTCACCGCACTCTGAGCAACGACCCACGCTGGGACCGGTTAAAAAATCGTGTGATCTCCGTTTACGGGTTCGTGAATGTGAATGTCGTCTCTTTGGTAATGCCATGACCTTCCTCCTGAAGTAAAAAACTGTAATCTTCCTGAATGGATATCCAGGTTGTTTTATTATTATAT
Source organism: Candidatus Electrothrix aarhusensis (assembly GCA_004028505.1). GTDB lineage: Bacteria > Desulfobacterota > Desulfobulbia > Desulfobulbales > Desulfobulbaceae > Electrothrix > Electrothrix aarhusensis. The sequence continues at coordinate 5,345 of MTKO01000086.1, read as the reverse complement.
GTTATGTATTGTCCGTACGAGGCAGGACTCAGCCTTTTTTCAACGAAGCCAATATTGCAAAGGGAGAATTGCTCGTCGTCTTGGCACAGGAACATTCTCCACTGTTCAAATCTGTTCCGCACTGTGTACACAGTCCCTTGCAATCTGGAGAACATATCTTTTTCTCCGGCAACACCAGATAAAGTTGCTGTCGCAGGAGATCTGGAATATCAACCACCGGTTCGTCCACCTGAATGATATCAAGATTGGCCCGTGTGCATTCCAGCTCTTTTATATGACCGCTCTCTTCGCTTTCAACATCCAATATATAATGAAAGGCGGCCTGGGCAGCAAAACTGTAGCTGGCAAGACAGCGATCACAGGCGATCAGCACTCCGGCATCCAAATTTCCGCGTACTTCAACTCGTTTATTATTTTTTCGCGTAAGCGTCAACTCCGCATGGACCGGAGCGCTTTTCTGGAGATCTGTCTGAGCAAGCCAATTATCGTCCGTAATAATATAACGATTGCCTACTATAGAAACGTCTGTAAATTGAACTTTCATTTTGATGCCCGGCAGACTGCCTGTTAACGAACACTAGTTTTTGCAAGAATAGCCACCATACACAAAAATAACAACCCATGACAAGAAAAAAAGTACAGAATCGCGGCAGGACTGTAAAAAGGAGGAAAAGAGTGGATCCAGCCTGCCTCCTTGCAAAATGGTCTGCACGTCACTGGCAGCTCCTTCTGTCACAAGGCTTGACAGAATGATAGTTTAAGGATATCCTATTAGAGTTAAAGAAAGATAGAGGAGACAACAGAGCAAAAAGGAAGCAGCAGCAGGTATTCAACAAAAAATATTTCAGCGGAACATTTTACAGAGACATTTCAATAAGACATCCTCATATGGCCCCCCCGCTTACCATAGGCTATTCACCATGCCCCAATGACACCTTTATCTTCTATGCCCTCATGCACGGCAAGATCCCTCTCCGGAATATTCATTTTGCCCCCCCGCTGCTTGAAGACGTGGAAACCCTGAATACATGGGCCATGAACAGGAGCATGAACACAACGCTTGATACAAGGCTTGATGTGACCAAGGTATCGTTTCACGCCCTGGGTCACATACAGGACAGCTACACCATGCTCAATGCGGGCGCGGCTCTCGGGCGGGGCTGCGGCCCTCTCCTGATTACACGACCGGAGCAGAAAACAAAACCATCCTCCTGGAAAATAGCCATTCCGGGCAAATACACTACCGCTGCTCTCCTCCTTAAACTGTTTCTTCCTGAGCACAGCGAAACGATCATGATGCCCTTTGATACCATCATGGAGGCCGTCAAAGAGGGCACAGCAGATGCCGGGGTCATTATCCATGAAAGCCGCTTCACCTTTCAAAAGTACGGACTTGTCTGTGTACAGGATTTGGGCGAGTGGTGGGAAAAGGAAACTGGGCTCCCCATTCCCCTGGCTGTATCGCCGCCCGTACAAGCCTTGGGCAGCCTGCCATCAAAGAAACCGAGAAAGCCATAGCCTCCAGTCTCGACTGGGCTTACGCACACCCGGAAGCTTGCACCGCATATATCAAACAACATGCTCAGGAGCTGGACGAGCAGGTGATTGCTGATCATATCAAGCTCTATGTTAATGATTTTTCTACAGACCTTACCGATGCAGGGCGAGCTGCCGTACAGGAACTTTTACGCCGAGGAAAAAACGCTGGTATTTTTAACGCAGATACAGACTCTTATGTCTCTGCAACCGGGTCGTCAGCATGAAAAACAAAAAAAAATCACATTCCTTGTCACATATCCAGGCGCACTCCTTACCACATCCACTGGCCCCCTATCCTGTCCTGGGGATCTGCGGAAACAGCGGGGCAGGTAAAACCACCCTGATCGAAGCCTTAATTCCCCGGCTGCGCTCCACAGGTCTGCATGTCGCTGTGGTCAAAGACGGTGCCCATAAGGTCCAGATTGATGCGCCGGGCAAGGACAGTGATCGTTTTTTTTCCGCCGGGGCTGATGTCGCCCTGCTGGGGGAACAGCATTTTATTCGGCACCACCAACAGGGAGACCTGACCGCCTTTCTGGTTACCCTTTGCTCTTCCTATGACATTGTTTTGATCGAGGGACATGCGACAACGGCAATACCAAAGATCTGGCTTTCCGGCCAGAAGGCCAAAGTGATGTGCCGCCTGAAAATAAAGGCCAAGTTCTTGCAATCCTGAACAGGGAGCAGGCCACGGTTGATCACCTCTTCGCCCTTGTCCAATCACTAATCACGACCACATGGAAACAAACGCCCGTCTGGGGATGTATACTGATCGGCGGCAAGAGCACTCGGATGGGTAGGCCCAAGCATCTTATCAGAGAAAAAGACAAAACCTGGCTTGAACATGCGGTGAAAACCTTGGCCCCCAAGGTGGATCAGGTTGTCCTTTCCGGTTCAGGAGAAATCCCGGCGTCACTTACCGCCCTGCCCCGCATTCCAGATGCACCCGGACTGGCTGGCCCCCTTGCCGGAATCCTTTCAGTTATGCGCTGGCAACGTGGCGTCTCTTGGTTGGTGATGGCCTGTGACCAACCTGATGTGCAGCCGGAAAGCTTGGATTGGCTCCTTGCCCAACGTCAACCCGGTATCCGGGCCGTTCTGCCCGATCTGCTCGGGGACGGTCATCTTGAACCACTCCTTGCCTGGTATGACTTCCGCTGCCGTCCACAGCTGGAAACAATCGCTGCATCCGGCTCTCTCCGGATCAGTCAGCTGGCCCATCAGATCGGGGTCCGCCACCTTCAGCCCCCTGAACGCCTGCATAGTTCCTGGCGCAATGTCAACACCCCTGATCAAGTAACACGAAAAAACAAGAGAGCTTGCCGAAAATTGGAGAGCCCATGCTGATTATTCCTGTTTCCGACGGTCCTCAGAGACGATTCCCCTGCTTAACCATATTTCTTATCATGCTGAATATAGGCATTTTTATCTATTTTCAACATAGTGAGCAACAGAAATACATGCAAGCTGTTTCCTGGGCACGTTCTTCAGGACTCTTGGAAATAGAATTAGAGGCTTATCAGGAATATCTCCAACGCCGTCATGCGGCAATCCCCGATTTTCTATACGATACCAAGAAGCCCGCAGCAATTTTTCAGCATCTTATCCAAGATGACCAGTTTCAATCCGCGCTTCGCCAGCAAATCCTGATACCGCCTGCTGATCCCCGTTTTGCTGACTGGTCGCCAAAACGGAAAATCTTTGAGGAAAGGCTGAATCAAAGCCTCTCTTATCGTTTCGGTTACTCTCCGGCCCGAAAAAAATATCTTGGAATAGCCACTTACATGTTCATTCACCATGATATTATCCCGCTTGTCGGCAACATGGTGTTCCTCTGGTTTGTCGGATCATGGATAGAAATAGGCATTGGTCGAATTCTCTATCTCGGGATCTATCTCATAACCGGAGCATTTTCCGGCCTAGCCTTCGGTTTTATCCATCCGTTGAGTCAAGGCCCGCTTCTCGGCGCGACCGGTGCCATTGCTGGATTAATGGGGACTTATCTCCTTGTATACGGCGACAAAAGAAGCAACGCACTCTGTTCTCTGGGTTTTTGCAGCAGACGTACGACGGTTTTTGGCTGGTTTCTCTTTCCCTTCTGGGTAAGCAAAGAAGTCTACCTTGTTGCAAACTTTCCAGATACACAGGCCGTTGCAGCCCTTATCGGTGGTTTACTTGCTGGCATCAGCATCGGTCTTATTTTCCGGACAAATGAAAAAAAACAAGCAGGGAGAGAAGAGAATCCACCAAAACCACAAGAAGCAACGAGCCCAGCTGCGACCCAAAGCATCCCCCTGCTACTGAAACAGGATCTACAGGCTTCTAACAATCTCTCGGACAAGGAAGCCGCAGATCTCAGAGAAAAAATTTTGGTGGCATTACAGAAGGAGCCGAATAATCCGAACGAGCTCGCCCGACTTTTTCATCTTGATAAACGCAACCCGGAAAGTGACCAGTTCCACAAAACCGCAGGAAAACTCCTCCGGCAACTTGCAGCCCCAGAAACCTACCAAGATCTTTATACATATTTTAAAGAATACAAAGAGGTAAGCCGTATCCCTCGCTTGCAGCCCTCGGTCATGCTTGCTCTTGCTGAAATACATATTCGTTCCGGCGAGACTGCTAGGGCGGCACGCTTTCTTCTCCTCCTTCTGAAACAACGCCCGCAATACCCTGGCCTCCCATCCTGCCTCTTTAGATTAGGCAGTGCTTATCGAAAGCAGGGCAAGGAAGAGCGGGCGAAAAAATGCTTTCAGCTTATCTGTAAACAGTACCCTCGAACAATTATCAGTCAGCAGGCAGAAGAGATGTTGACATCGCCGTATAGTATTGCGGTGCGGTAGAAAATTCAGCAATACCTTTCTTTTTTAAAGAATCCTCCACAAGCTGTAGCAGCCGGAGAGAGGATAAACTCAGGACTCTTTCTCGACAGAAGAGCTTGAAGGATCCTGCCCGTATAATTCTAGTATATGCCCCATCTTATCGCGTTTACAGCGGAGATAATCCCGGCTTTCGCATTCGCAAAGCACCTCGATGGGCAAACGAGCTACAGCCTCTAAGCCATACCCTTCCAGCCCGATAATCTTTTTCGGATTATTGGTCAACAGACGCATCTTGCGAACCCCGAGATCACGAAGCATCTGCGCACCGATACCGTAATCGCGTAAATCCGGTTTAAAACCAAGATGCTCGTTGGCCTCCACTGTATCGAACCCTTCGTCCTGCAGGTTATAGGCCTTGAGCTTATTCACTAGGCCGATACCGCGTCCCTCTTGGCGCATATACAGGATAACTCCACTTCCTTCCTGATCAACCATTCGCATGGCAGCCTGGAGCTGAGCTCCGCAATCACAGCGGGCAGAGCCGAACACATCTCCGGTCAGACATTCAGAATGGACGCGCACCATTATCGGCTCGTCCGGGTTGATCTCACCCTTTACCAAGGCAACATGTTCAAAAGAATCCACATCGTTGGTATAGGCAATGACTTTGAAATCGCCAGCATGCAAGGTGGGGAGACGAGTTTCCACAGCACGATGCACCAGTATGTCCTCACGCAGGCGATAGGCAACTAAATCGGCCACGGTAGCGATTTTCAAATCATGCTCTTTTGCGAATATCTCCAGATCCGGCATTCGAGCATGGTGCCGTCGTCTTTCATGATTTCACAGATGATCCCAGCAGTCCGCATTCCAGCAAGACGGGCTAGATCAACAGAGCCCTCAGTCTGGCCGGTGCGCACCAGCACCCCGCCTTCCCGGGCGCGGAGAGGAAAGATATGGCTGGCTGATGATATCGCGGGGAGT
>MTKO01000085.1 GCA_004028505.1 Candidatus Electrothrix aarhusensis | reverse complement strand
TTATGAAGATATATAACACACTGACACGAAAAAAAGAAACGTTCGTTCCTCTTGAGGAGGGGCATGCCCGGCTTTACGTCTGCGGGATAACCTCCTACGATTATTGTCATATCGGGCACGCCCGCTCAGCTTTGGTTTTTGATATGGTGGTCCGTTATCTGCGGTATCACGGCTATAGGGTTACTTTTGTACGTAATTTTACCGATATTGATGATAAAATAATCGCCAGAGCCGCAGAGCAGGGCGTTGATTCCAAGCAACTTGCTGAACGATTTATTGATGAATTTTATACGGACATGGATGCGCTTGGGGCGCTTAGGGCTGATATTGAGCCCAAGGCCACTGAGCATATCCAAGAGATGATTGAGCTGGTTCAGGATTTGATTGAGAAAGGGCTTGCCTATCCTTCTGGGGGGGATGTCTATTATCGAGTGAGGAGATTCACCACGTATGGTACGCTTTCCGGGCGGAAACTGGAAGATATGCAGGCCGGTGCCCGAATAGATGTTAATGAGCAGAAAGAAGACCCTATGGATTTTGTCCTTTGGAAGGGAGCAAAGCCTGGGGAGCCCAAATGGGCAAGTCCTTGGGGGGAGGGGCGTCCGGGCTGGCATATTGAGTGCTCGGCTATGAGTCGGAAGTACCTCGGGGCCAGTTTTGATATCCACGGTGGAGGCAAGGACCTGATTTTTCCCCATCACGAGAACGAACTGGCCCAGTCTGTTGGAGCCAATGATTGCTCCTTTGCCAATCTCTGGATGCACCACGGCTTTGTCACGATCAAGGACGAAAAGATGTCCAAGTCCTTGGGGAATTTTTTGACCATCCGGGACGTGCTGAGGGAATACCCGGCAGAGACTCTGCGACTCTTTATTTTCTCCACCCAGTATCGTAATCCCTTAGATTTTAGCGAGACTGCTCTGCAGGATGCCCAAGTCGGTCTTGACAGAATGTATGATTGCCTGGCTGGAATTACCGGACTTGTTCAAGCAGCAGATACCGGTTCAGGCGGTGTTGATGCGGGCATCTCGGTGATCGGGCAGAAAGATCGGAAAAAAATCGAATCATTGCGGCAGCGTTTTGAGACAGCAATGGATAATGATTTTAATACGGCCCAGGCCATGGGGCATCTCTTTGACGGCGTCAAGGTCTTAAATAAGGCGTGCAGGCTGTTGGACTCACAGCAAGCTGCTGTTGAGGACTTGGAGCTTCTTCAACAGGCTGGAGTAACGTTACAGGAGTTGGCCGGGCTGCTCGGTGTGCTGCAACAAGACCCGATGCAGTATCTCCAGGAGAAAAAAGACAATCTCTTGGCCTCAATCTCCCTTTCAGAGGAGGAAATCAATAATTTGATCGAGGATAGGAATGCGGCTCGGGAGAAGAAAGACTGGGATGCAAGCGATGCGGTTCGGGATAAGCTGTTGACGCATAATGTAGAGTTACACGATGGCCCGTACGGAACAACTTGGGATGTGAAGGCATAGGGTTTGTAGGGGGCGATCCTTGTGATCACCCCTTTCATACCTTATTTCCTCAACCTATCTTCATTGGCTAAAAACCAAGCATAGGTATCTGCTATACCCTGTTGGAGGGAGATCTGACTGTTCCAGCCTAGGGCTGAGAGCTTGGAGACATCAAGAAATTTTCTCGGCGTGCCGTCCGGCATGTCCTTATTATAGCGCACAGTCCCCTGGAAGCCCACCGCCTCGGCAACAAGCCCGGCCAATTCAGCAATACGCACCTCTTCCCCAGACCCCACATTGACGATAGCAGGCTCGTTGTAGTTTTCCATCAGGAAGAGACAAGCGGAAGCAAGGTCATCCACATGAAGGAACTCCCGTTTCGGTGTGCCTGTTCCCCAGATTTCAACTTCCGGGAGAGCCTGTAGCTTTGCCTCATGGAATTTGCGGATCAGGGCGGGTAGGACATGGGAGTTTTGTAGATCAAAATTATCTCCGGGTCCGTACAAATTAGTGGGCATCAGGCTGATGGCATTAAAGCCGTGTTGCTTGTGATAGGCTTGGCACATCTTGATACCGGCGATCTTGGCCACGGCGTACCACTCATTGGTGGGCTCCAGCTCACCGGTGAGGAGATGCTCTTCCTGCATGGGTTGGGGAGCAAATTTTGGATAGATACAGGAAGAGCCGAGAAAAAGGAGCTTCTTGCTCCCGCATTGATAGGCGGCATCAATGATGTTGGTTTGGATCAGAAGGTTGTCGCGGATAAAGTCGGCAGGAAAGCTGTTATTGGCATGGATACCGCCGACCTTTGCTGCAGAGAGAAAGACATAGTCAGGCCGGTTGTCGGCAAAGAATGCGTGGACAGCAGCTTGATCGGTCAGGTCCAGTTCAGTATGGGTGCGGGTCAGGATTTTGTCGCAGCCTTGCTGTTTCAGGGCACGACATATGGCAGAACCGACTAGGCTCGGTGGCCTGCAACATAGATGAGTGCTTCGCTCAGGGATGAAGAAGGTGCTGTAGACATGAGAGGTAACAAGGACTTGAGTTTATCTATCTCCCCATCCTTTTTCTGAGAAAACAGGAGGAAGGGGGCTTGTTTGTACGGTGTCAAGGTATCAGGATTTCCTTGCCGGATCAGAACATGCCTGCAAGTTCGGTAATGCTTTTGACCAGCTGCCCGTAGCCCTGATTAACATAAAGACCCAGCTGGGCAATCAGGGAGTAGGCTAGAGCGAACTGGGCCAGCGCGAAACCGGCAACGGTGAATTGGCTGACCGAGATCAGGCCGATGCCGAATTGCGAGAGGGTAAATATCCCACAGGCGAACTGCCCTATGGCAACGACACCTTTTGCTGGCATCGGACATCGCGCCGGACTGTACTTAAAGGAGATATGCAGCCAGGGAATTCCGAGCACGGTTGCCTTGGACTTATACTCAAAGCCCCAGCCGTTCCATTGCGCTTTGGCAGGAACCGGGGCCCCGCATTGTGGGCAGGCCATTGCCTGTTCTGACACGGTATGGCGGCATTCTCGGCAGGGTTTCATGGGCTTGATTTCTCAATGAAAGGTAGGTTTCCGGTTTGTTTCGATGCAGCCTCGCAGGCTATAGTGAAGCAAGAGTCGGCATCTGCACATCATAACGAAGACCTGTAAGTTGTTCAATGATAATTCCTGTAAACTCAGCCCCGTTTTGCTTGATAGCGCAGCCATAGTTCCCCAGCCAATCCCTTCAGATCTCCTCCTAAGCCAAAAAAGTTTGGCTCAACCATGACATGCTTTCCTATTGCTTTTATCAGAGACTCCTTATTCTCAATCCCCGCAGGTGCGTTTTCCAGCAGCTTGAGCATTTTTTCTTCATCCACGGTATTGAGTAACTCAAGGGCCGAATAGGCCTTTTTCGCTCCTTCCGGGACAAAGCGTTCCACACCCGCCCCCAGATTAACACGCAGGGTTTCGCTATCCACGCTGAGTGATGGGTCATCCGGGAGAGGAATGCGTTCGCTCACCTTTAATCCTTCAAAACCTCCATTGATTTCTCGTAGGGTGAGCATGATCACGGTGAGAAAGGCCTTGGGCTGGGTGCCGGTGACTGCGATATGGATACGCCGGGCCTCGTTATCCGCCCGAATCACTGCGGTGCTCTCCAGCAGAGGATGCTCCAGCACCACCCCGCTACGCCAGCGCAGGCTGTCCTTGATCTCCTTATGCCGCTTGACGATAAAGCGGGGCATGACCGAGGGAGGCAGGAAATCTTTATATTCCAGGAGGAAGCCAAGCGTACCTTGTTCATCGAAATCAAAGGGCGGTTCCGATACCTCCAGCAGATCGGGGATAAGCACCTGTCCGTCTTCCAGCTCATAACACAGCTCGAACTTCCGCATCAGCTCAATGAAATAGCCGTGATCCTGCCAGCGGTAATGATAGGTGTCACCTTCCTGAAAGCGGAGGATCTGCCGCAGATCATCCTTGCTGAATAGACCGTTGCGCTCGGCAATGGAGGGCGCATTGATGATTTTATACACGGCCTCGGTCACCCATTTGGGATCCAGAACATGATTATCCGCCAGATCGAATTCAGTAAAGTGGATGACAATGCCCAGATCGTGGAGGAAATCTACCAGTACCTTTTGGCTGATCTCGCCCGTCACCCCGGCTTCCCGACATACGGTTTCGCAGTCCTCATAGCTGATGCAGGGATCGTTCATCTCCTCCAGCCGCGCCTTGGCCCGAAACCAGCTTGCGGGCCATTCATTGCGAGTCAGCGGGACTTTGCCCAACTCCTCACGCAGGGCTTGGCGGAAATTCCGAATACCGTTGTTGGTGCGGCAGGATGTGCGGAAGAAATCGACGATGAAGGGGTATTTCTTTTTGAGAAAAGGGCGGTTGAGATCAAAGCCGGGATTGGTGTCGTACTTGTTGAGCACCACCAGTACCGGCGAACCGCCGCCAAAGGATTCGATATAGCGCAGCCAGTACTCGGGCCGCTCGTCCCGCCTGCCGTCCAGTACCAGGACATAGAGGCTGCGTCGGGAGAGGAAAAACTGGTGGGTGGCGTGCATGATCTCCTGTCCGCCGAAGTCCCAGAGGTTGCAGCGCAGTGATTGGTCACCGGTTTTGAGCTTCCAGTTCTTTATGCGGATTCCGTGGGTGGTTTCTTCGTGCGCGTTAAAACGCTCTTCCCGGAGACAGCGGGTGAGCGAGGTCTTGCCGGATGCGCCTTCTCCTACCAGGATGACCTTGACCTCGGAGACTGTTCGGGTGCCTTCTTCGGCTGAGGCGAAGTATTCGCGTATGGCATCTATGCCTTGGAATGCGAGTTCGTAGGGAGGGCAGGTTAGGGGATTAGGGAAAAATTCAACCCATTCTAACTTAGGCAATTGAACGATTTCAGGGGGAAGGCTGGAAAGTGTGTTGCCCCACATGGTAAGCCTTTGGAGATTGATGAGCTGAACGATCTGTGGTGGTAATGAGGCAAGGCTATTGAAGCTGAGGTCAAGCTCCGTCAACAGCTTCAGCGAAAACAGCTCAGGAGGCAACTCGGTCAATCCTTGACCTTCAAGATCAAGCTCCGTTGCCCCTGTCTCCTTAGCCTCCTCAATCCTCCGCAACGCCTCTTGATACCCCATCGCCTGTTCCTCCTTTCCTGTTTTTAATCCGCAACCCTGTTCCCCGGCGCGTTGCACCGGGCTGATACATATTGTCCCTTCAGGACATGCGGGCTGCGCCCTTTTGCCCCAAAGGGGCTATCTTTATCCAGCGCAGGGTAACACCCTGTGCTGTGCTGCGTAATGCTCTGTCAGGGCACGGCACGCCGTGCCCCTGCAATATCTTGTAAAAATAACCCATTACACCCAGCGATAAATCACTGGGCTTATTATCTATCGGTAATCCCTACGGGATAGAAGCAGCGTCCCAAAGGTACCGCACGATCATAGCCCGGTGTTTTAACGCCGGGCAGGACTGTGCGATTGTTTGCTGTGCGATTGGTACTGTACAATTGATTACTATCCGGCCAGAAAAGACGCTACGGGAATGAGCAAAGGAAAGGAGGGCAGGGGAGAGCATACCGACCGAACGGCGCGGTATGCCCTCTCCTTGATCAACATTAATATTTATACTGGTAATAGTCAGGAGTTGTGTATTGCGGTTGCTGATATTCAGGAGTTCTGTATTTATACCGGTACTGGTAGGTCTCCTTTTGCGGGTCATACTTGCTGCAACGGTTGCCGACCCAGTTGACAAGATAGTCCCAGTGCTCCGTAGTCAACTTTTTGCCGTAACCGATATCCTGAAAGGTGTCGGCAAGAAGGAGCATAACGCCTCTAGCGGTTGAATTACCGTACCAGCCATCAATGGGGCCGGAGCAGTAGCCAAGGGCTGACAGCATACATTGGAGTTTTTTCACCTGCTGACGCTTGTACATCCGTTTGCCTGGGAACCCGTCACGGTATTGCAGTTCTGCATACTCCTCAACCACAGGCGGTGCTACGTACCGCGATTGGTCGCATGATTGACAGGTATTGCAGGATGAGCGACTGTACCCGGTGCTCGCGAAGGCAAACACGGCGAGCATAACAGTCCCGCACCCTATGATTTTGTGCAATGCTTTTCCGTTCTTCATCATTTAACCTCACAAAAAAAAGTAACGTTAGTTTTTTGTTGTCCTTGCGCAACCCTTCTGCCTGTTTTGCATGATGTTGCGGCAAGAAACAACCCTTAGTGATGCTTCATTTTTCGCTTTTTTTTCTATTTTTACTTCTCGATTCACTGAAAAAATTCAAGGTCATATCATATGATTCTTCTACAGCGCATCAAGATGCGTTCTGATAGCCCCGGCCCAGACCTGATAGCCACGGGTGGCCAGATGCACCCCGTCGTTGAGGAAACAGGGTTTGGTCACAGGGAGGCATTGTTCGGTGAAGGGGTCGGTCATGTCGAGAAAGCGACAACCGCTTTGCTTTGCCACGCCCCGCAGTTCATTATTCGCAGCAGTAATGGATTCCAGGGCCAAGCCCCGTATCTGCATGGGCATGAGTGAGTTCAGCGTTATACTGCTGCTCGGGCAGAGATCAATCAGTCTCGGCAGCATGCTTCCCAAAATGACAGGAAAATAGGGACTACCCATGAGTAGATTATTGGTTCCTGTCATAAGTAGGATATACTGCGGTTCCGTACCGGCGTCAAGAACAGCGTCAATTTCGTTGACCAGCCGAGCTGACAGGTCTTCGGTGTGCTCACCAGCAATACCCCGATTAATAACCGGTATGTCCGGGAGTAGGCTCTCCCAGTCTCCCCATTCGATCAGTGAATCGCCGAGCATGAGCAGGGTTTTCGCAGTTTTTGTGGTCTGCGCAATCTGTGTGGTCATGTTGTGTTGTCGGCTTATCTCAGCTCGCTTAAGGTCTGTTAATGGAAATCGCAAAAATGTAAAAATTGTCCCTCTGGGCGGATCGGGTTGCATTGCTCGACGGTTTTCCCTTATATTCCGCAAAGTATTCCAGAAAGAATTCTCTCTCAAGAATTACAGGACAACAGCTTGAAAGTCAAGTGTTTTTTGTCGATGTCGGGGTAAGGAAAAGATATATGATCTCGGTGAAATTGGCACGAAGGAAGGTCTAACAGAATTGAAAAGTGAAATCAGTGACACGTTGTGTGATCTACCGGAGAAGAATTCTTTATATTTTGAGTGATATTGTATCGGTTGAAAATGGTTGTCCCTGAAAAAAAGGTTCAGAATAATCAGTACAAAACTGTGAGTCGTTTCTTACGAAAATGAAATTCGTCTTGAAAAAGAAACTAAAAAAGAATATAATGGCAAATTCTTGTCAAAAGTAGTCAATATCAAAGAATCCATAAGCCGGCTGCCTCTTGTTTGCCGGTTTGCTGTATGTAGGCGAATTGATAGAGCCTCTTACAGACTATTTAAAGGAGCAGCCATGAGCGCGAAAATCATCAGCGGAACCGAAACCGCAAAAGCGATAAGGGAAGAACTGAAGAAAGAAGTTGCCGAGCTGGCCGGTAAGGTGGTTCCGGGCTTGGTTACTATTCTAGTGGGAGAAGATCCTGCTTCTCAGTCCTATGTGGCAGCCAAAAATAAAACGGCGCACGCTCTAGGAATTCATTCTGAGCAGGTTACCCTGGATGCCGAGACCAGTGAGGAAGATTTACTGGCTCTGGTGGAAAAATATAATAACGACGATAAAATTCACGGTATTCTGGTGCAGCTTCCTCTGCCTAAGCATATTGACGAGGGTAAGGTGTTATATGCCATTAATCCGGATAAAGATGTGGATGGTTTTCATCCGGTCAATGTCGGTAAAATGGTGGTCGGCGAGCAATGCTTTCTGCCCTGCACACCGCATGGGGTGCTGGAGCTGCTTACCCGTTCCGGGATAGAAACCTCCGGGGCTGAGGTGGTGGTTATCGGACGTTCCAATATTGTCGGTAAGCCGGTAGCTAACTTGATGATGCAAAAACGTGCTGCAGGTAATGCCACGGTCACGCTCTGTCACACCCGAACCAAGGATATGGATTTTCATACCAAGCGGGCTGATATATTGATCGTTGCTGCCGGTGTTGCCAATATGATCAAGGCGGATCAGGTAAAAGAAGGCGTGGTTGTCATTGATGTCGGTGTGAATCGCATCGGGGTAACTGAATCCGGTAAGGCCAAGCTGGCCGGTGATGTCGACTTCGAGTCAGTTAAAGAGAAAGCCTCCGCCATCACGCCGGTGCCTGGCGGTGTCGGCCCGATGACTATCACCATGCTGATGAAAAACACCGTGCAGTCTGCGAGACAGTTTGCCGGACTGGCGTAACGCGTTAAGAAATAATTTTTAAGGATATAGAAACAGGCGGCCTTCGTGTCATCAAGGATGCCTGCTCTCAGATTTCTGTTTTTGAGGAGACCGTACTATGGCTAAGCCTAATCGCTGCGAAAGCTGCAACGATATAACCACCAGCTCAACACGCGACCTGCTGAACCAGGATCTTGCCAAGCAGGTGCGTACCGCCTATGACCGTATTGAGGATCGGGGGATGTCCGCCTGTCTGTTCGGCTCAGGAGGCACCTGCTGCCGGAACTGCAATATGGGACCCTGTCAGATCATTGACGGTGTTGAATCTATGGTCGGAATCTGCGGTGCCACAGCGGATACGGTTGCGGCCCGAAATTTTGCCCGGACCGTGGCAGGCGGTACTTCGGCTCATACTGATCATGCTCGCGAAATGGTGCGCGGTTTTATTGCCACGGCAAAAGGGGAAACCCCACACGAGATCAAGGACGTTGCAAAACTGCACGACATGGCTCAGCTTTTCGAGGTTGAAACCGAAGGCCGGGATAAAAACGAGATCGCTCTTGAGCTGGGTGAGCGAGCCTTGGCCGAGTTCGGTAAGCAGGACAGCTCACCGCTGACCATGCTGAAGCGGGCTCCGCTCAAGCAGCAGAAGATCTGGAAGGAACAAGGGGTTGAGCCGCGCGGTATTGATCGCGAAGTTGTGGAGATGATGCATCGTACCCATATGGGTGTGGATCAGGAGTATCATAATATCACAAAGCAGGCCAGCCGTTGCGCCTTGGCTGACGGTTGGGGAGCCTCCATGCTTTCCACCGAGCTGACCGATATTATGTTTGGTACGCCGGTACCCAAGCGAGCCATTATCGATCTCGGCGTACTCCGGGAAGATATGGTCAACGTGACCGTGCATGGTCATGAGCCGCTGTTGGCTGAGTCCCTTTGTCTGGCAGCTGAGGACGAGGAAATACTCGCTCTGGCCAAAAAAGTGGGTGCCAAAGGAATCAATCTGGCTGGTGTCTGCTGTACAGGAAACGAAATCCTGATGCGTCGGGGTATTCCGGTAGCAGGCTCCTTTATCCAGCAGGAAATGGTTCTGGCCACTGGTGCGGTAGAGGCTATGGTCGTTGATGTCCAGTGCGTTATGCAGTCGCTGGCCCAGGTCGTGAAAGGCAAGCATACCGATATTATCACCACCAACTACCGCGCCAAGATGCCGGACGGTGTTCATATTCAGTTTGATGAGCATGACGCCTACAACTCGGCCAAGGAAATTTTGACCCGTGCCGTTGGCAACTTTAAGAAACGGGGCGCGTGCTATATCCCGAAAGACGAGAAATTCGATGTGGTTGTCGGGTTTTCTCATGAGAGCATTAATTACATGCTCGGTGGTCGTTTCCGCCAGTCCTACCGTCCGCTGAATGATAATATCATCAACGGTCGTATTCGCGGAGTCGGTGCTCTTGTCGGTTGTGAGCATTATAAGCATTCCGATGATGTGCATTTTGAGATCGCCAAAGAGTTAATCAAAAACAACGTGCTGGTGCTGGCCACCGGTTGTGCGGCCCAGGCCCTTGGCCGTCGGGGATTGATGCGTCCGGAAGCAGCCACTGAGTATGCCGGAGACGGATTGCGCGAAGTCTGTGAAACCGTGGGTATGCCGCCAGTTCTTCATGTCGGTTCCTGTGTTGATAACTCCCGCCTTCTTATTGCCTTGACCGCTATGGTTAAAGAGGGAGGATTGGGTGATGACATTGCTGACCTGCCTGCGGTAGGATCCGCGCCCTTATGGATGAGCGAAAAAGCTGTTGCCATCGGGCACTATTTTGTTGCCAGCGGTGCTCATGTTATTTTCCAGGATTTGCCCATCAACGGGGCTAAGAAATTCTCTGAATATCTTCTTAAGGATATTAAGGAGGAATTCGGTGCCTGTTGGGGTGTTCAAAGCACGCCTCAAGATATTGCCAAAGCTATGATTGCGGCTATTGATGAAAAACGCGAGGCCTTGGGTATCAACAAGAAGAAAGAACGCGTACTCATGGATATGGCCATGCGTCGAGATCTGGAAGCAGGCAAAGGTGTTACCGGTGCCGGTTGCGGCGGTTGAAAAGGGCATTGATACTGTAAGGGCGGTTTGCGAACCGCCCCTACGGCACAAAAAGTTAAGGCATTGAGTTCTGCAGAACAAATTTCTGCCCGCAGGGCGGATCAGGCATAAGGAGGATTGATGAAATCGGGGAGCAATTTGGAGCGGGTGCTCAGGAGCGGCGCATTTGCCGTGACCGGTGAGCTAGGACCGCCGAAGAACAGTGACCCTGATGTGGTCAGAGAGAAGGCGAGAATCCTGAAAGGTAATGTGGATGCGGTTAATATCACGGATTGTCAGACTGCGATAGTCCGGATGTCGTCTATCGGTGCTGGGCTGTTGGCCCAGGCTGAAGGCGTGGAGCCGGTTATTCAGATGACCTGTCGGGACAGAAACCGGATCGGTATGCAGTCGGACTTACTGGCTGCATCTGCACTGGGATTGAAAAACTTGCTCTGCCTGACCGGCGATCATCAGAAGTTCGGTAATCATCCCGGTTCAAAAGGCGTATTTGATATGGATTCTATCCAGCTGTTGGGGATGATCCGGGATATGCGGGACGGGAAAAAATTTCAGTGCGGCGAGGAAATCAAGGGTAAGACAACAGATATGTTCCTTGGTGCTGCTGCCAATCCCTTTGCCTACCCCCATGAGTTTCGAGCGGTGCGGATGGGAAAAAAGATTGCCAACGGCGCTGACTTTATTCAGACCCAGATAATTTATAACCTGGATCGCTTTGCCGAGTTCATGAAAAAGGCCTGCGAGCTGGGCCTGCATGAAAAGGCTATATTCTTGCTGGCGTTACTCCACCCAAGTCGGTGGGAATGGCACGCTACATGAAGAAATTTGTGCCAGGCATGGATGTAACCGATGAAGTTATCAAGCGGATGCAGGGGGCAAAGGATAAAAAGCAGGAAGGAATTAATATCTGTGTTGATATTATCAATCAGGTCAAAGAGATTCCCGGTGTGGCCGGTGTTCATGTCATGGCCATCGAGTGGGAGGAGGCGGTTCCTGAGATTTGTGAGAGAGCGGGTCTACTGCCGCGTCCGACCTTTGATGATGCAGCAAGCGCACCTGACGCAAGCGTACCTGAACCCACTGTTGCGGCTGGAGAAACAGTTAGGGAAACCATAGAGGTACGAACTGCTGTTGACCAGGGTGCTGCTGATGATGTTCTGGAACAAGCCAAGGCCGAAGCTGAGAAGATTATAGCTGCTGCCCGGACTGAAGCTGCCGCTTTTGCCGGTCAGATTGCTCAGTCCGGCGAAGCGACAAGTAAAACTGCTGTTATTGGACATTGCACATGTACATTGACACCAGATGATGCAGGAGAACATGCGATGAATGAAAAAGGCCGCCGTGCGGCATTGGAATCAGTCAATCAGGGCCTGAATGCCTTGAAAAAGGCCTATGGCCTGAGCGATGATCAGTTTGATGCATTGATGAACTTTGTTGATGCAGCTTCGGTACTGAATAAAGAACCGGAGGTGCTGACACAACAACCTGCCGGAGCAACTCCTGCACCTGTATCTGCACCTGCCGCTCCGGCTGCACCTGCGGTTGAAGAGAAAACAGACGATGCCGCTGTCAAGGCGGCGGCTGACAAAGCCGAGGCAGAAGCCAAGGCAAAGGTCGAAGCTGAGGCTCAGGCGGAAGCCAAGGCAAAAGCAGAAGCCGCTGCCAAGGCCGAGGTAGAAGCTAAGGCCAAGGCAAAATCTGAAGCTCAAGCAAAGGCAGAGGCTGAGGCGGAAGCAAAGAAAAAGGCTGCCGCAGAAGCTGCTGCTCAAGCAAAAGCAAAAGCAGAAGCAGAAAAGAAGGCCGCTGAAGCAAAGGCAGCCTCGGTTGCTGCTCCTTCTGATCTGGATGCTCCGGTTCTGTCCACCGATGAAACACCTTTTGCCGAGCGCGTGACCAAGGTGCCAGCTGCCAGCTACAAGACGGCGTATTCCGGCGCGATCCGCGAAGTAACTATGGGTAATGGCGACAACACAGTTACCGTTGGTGGAGCTACCTCACTGCCCTTCCATCTCTTTGAAGGCGAGATGGGCAATAAGCCGCTCATCGCTATGGAAATCATGGATGTTCGCCCGGATAACTGGCCTGACACCCTGACCCAATACTTTGACGATGTTATGGACAGCCCGGTGGATTGGGCGAAAAAATGTGTCGATGTCTATAAAGCTGATGCCCTAAATATCTGGCTCAACGGGACAGATCCTAACGGAGAAAATCGCTCGGCAGCAGATGCAGCAAAGGACGCAGCAGCTGTAATTGAGGCTGTTGATGTACCGATCATCGTCTGGGGTTGCGGTAATGCTGAAAAGGATACCGAGACCCTTCGTGAAATTACTTCGCTGATCGGTGATAAAAAAGTCTGTTTGGCTCCCTTGGAAGATGCAAATTATCGCGCTATCGGTGCAACGGCAATGGCCTTTCAGCATCCCATGGTTGCAGCCTCCCCCATTGATGTCAACCTAGCTAAGCAGTTAAACATCCTTTTGGAAAATCTCGGTGTACCTCTTGATACGGTGATGATGGATCCGTCAGTCGGTGCATTGGGCTACGGTATTGAATATACCTATTCCGTTATGGAGCGTATTCGTATTGCTGCATTGACTCAGAAAGATGAAAAACTTCAGGTGCCGATTATCTGTAACCTCGGACGTGAGGTTTGGAAGGCCAAAGAGGTTGGGCTGCCCACTGATGAGATGTTGGGTGACCAGGAAAGTCGCGGCATTATGATGGAGGCGATTACAGCATCCTGTATGCTTATGGCTGGTGGTGAAGTCCTGATCATGCGCCATCCCAAGGCGGTCAATATGACCAAGGCGCTCATTAATGGCTTGGCCGGTTAATGAAGATTGCCCACTTGTTTTACGTAATAACGTAATAAAGTAATTACGTAATGCAAGGCTCAAGTCTTGAACCTGAACTCTGAACCGTCTATACCATAAGGTATACCAATAAGGGAGTTGTCTCAATGTCGAAGATCATCTGTTCCGCAGCGATACGCGGTGCTCAAAAAATCGTGGATATGGCTGAAGCGTCCTACGAGGAGGCCTTAAAGAAGTACGGCCCTGAACAGGAAGTTTCCTTTCCAAATACTGCATACTATTTGCCGATTATTTATTCCATGCTTGGTGCTAAGGTGGAAAAACTCGGCGATATGAAAGATATTTTTCAGGAATGTCGCAAGCTCTTGCCAGCTGTTGTTTCCGAAGGTATCTGGCTGCCTTACTTGGCACCTGCCTTGGACGCTGGAATGGCTACCTATTTTGCCGAAGAAATGTACGAGGCAATTGAGTACCTGAATTCACCGGATTATTACACCAAGACCGAAGATCCCACCGCAGATAATATCTGGCTGGGTGCAGCAGACGACGTGATCTTCCGGAAACGCGGCGTCGAGTTTGTTGATGGCACGGCTCCGGGCTTTGCTGCTATTGTTGGCTCTCCGTCAGATCCTGAAGTTGCCTCCAAAATCGCCTTGGAATTGCAAGAGAAAAATCTTTACATCTTCATGCATACTGATTCCGATGGGAATTATATGCCTGATATGCTTGTAAAAAACGGCGTGCAGGTTGGTTGGAACACCCGTCTGGTGCCCTTTGGTAGGCGCTATACCTCCGTGGTTTTCTCCATCGGTTTTGCCTGTCGTGTGGCTATGGCCTTCGGTGGTGTGAAGCCGGGTGATTCCAGAGCGAACCTTATTTACAATAAAGACCGAACCTACGCCTTTGTTATGCCTTTTGGTCAGGTCAGCGACGAGTGGTATGCCAATGCAGCTGGTGCCATTAACTGGGGATTTCCGACCATTTCAGACTATGATATTCCTGAGATTCTGCCTACAGGTATCTGTACCTACGAGCATGTGGTCTCCAACGTGCCCCATGACGAGATCGTCCAGAAGGCCATTGAGGTGCGTGGCCTGAAGGTCAATATTGCCAAAATTGATATTCCCATGTCCTTTGGTCCGGCCTTTGAGGGTGAGCGTATCCGTAAGGATGACCTGTTCATGGAATGCGGCGGTGGACGGACCACCGGCGTGGAGGTTTTGATCTCCAAAGACATGGACGAGATTGAAGACGGTCTGGTGACTCTGGAAGGACCGGATATCTCCGACATCGAATTAGGGCAGAATCTGCCCATTGGTATCTTGGTCGAGGTTGCTGGTCGCGAAATGCAGTCGGATTTCGAGCCTATCTTGGAGCGTCAGTTTCATCATCTGATGAACTATGTCCAGGGCATCATGCATATCGGTCAGCGAAATATCATGTGGGTTCGTATCGGCAAGGGAGCTGTAGAAAAAGGCTTTTCCTTTAAGCATCTCGGTGTAGTCCTGCACGGTAAGTTGCATCAGGAATTTGGTGCGATTTTAGACAAGGTGCAGGTAAAAATCTACACTGTGCAGGACAAGGTGGAAGAGGTTATGGAGATCGCCAAGCAGGTTTATGAAGAGCGTGACCTGCGCCTTGGCTCCATGACGGATGAGACCGAAGATGTTTTCTACTCCTGTACCCTGTGCCAGTCCTTTGCCCCCAGCCATGTCTGCGTGATCACACCGGAGCGTATCGGGATGTGCGGTGCTTATAACTGGTTGGACGGCAAGGCTTCTTATCAGATCAATCCGACAGGCCCGAATCAGCCCATTGATAAAGGCGAGTGTACGGATCCGGATAACGGCTATTTTACAGGGATTAATGAGTTTGTTAACCAAGCTTCCCGAGGAGCAGTGCCTGAGGTCAGTTGCTATTCTTTGATGAATAATCCCATGACCGCCTGTGGTTGTTTTGAGGCTATTGCAGCCATGTTGCCGCAATGTAATGGAATCATGGTGGTGAACCGTGATTACATGGGTATGACCCCTTCCGGTATGAAGTTTACCACCTTGGCTGGTATGGCTGGCGGCGGTATGCAGACTCCGGGTTTCATGGGTGTGTCCAAGCATTACATGTCCAGTAAAAAACTGTTCAAGTCTGAAGGTGGCGTTAAGCGTATGGTCTGGATGCCGAAAATCCTCAAGGATGAGATCAGCGAGAAGCTCAAGGCCTTATGTGAGTTTGAGGGCATGCCGGAGCTTTACGACATGATCGCCACAGAAGAGCAGGGCACCACAGAGGAAGAGATTCTTGCCTTCCTGAAGGAGAAAGGTCATCCTGCTCTGGAAATGGAAGCAGCTATGGGGTGATTATCTTCTTTTTGAGGAGGATATGCTGGAGCAGGGGCAGATGTAATTATTTGCCCCTGTTTATCGCCCCAAATTGAGGGTTGGGATTTTTGATATATCTTTTCGCAGGAATAATCGAATGACTTGAGATATAACGTCATACTTTAAACTTGAGAATATTTCATGCCATACAGTGCCTTCAAATCAGTCGGCGAAGTAAGCCAGAAATTTGATATCGAAGTACGAGCCGAATCTTTTATAGAAACAAAAGAAATTCAGGTACTGGAGTATATTTTTTCCCGTATTGAAGAGAAGTTACGAGAAGATGCCTATTTTGTTAACGAATTCTCTATCTGCGAACATATTATCAGCCAGATATTAGATGCAGTGTCGGAAAAACACAAACAGCTCCTTGTCTGGTCGCATGTTCCCTTTAATGTTGACCAGGAACAGAGTTTGGTCGGCGAGCCAGATTACCTGATTGCACCGAAAACAAAGTACGGGGTGATGGCCATACCTCCTCTGTGTGTTATGGAGGCCAAACAGGAAAAATGGAACGAAGGCTGGGCACAGACTCTGGCGGAAATGTATGCAGCATCGTTACAGGGGGCGGAAATTTGTTTTGGCGTCGTAACAACTGGTAAGGCTTGGGAATTCGGTAAGTTTGAGCACAACGTTTTTACTAAAGACCCGACGCAGATATCAGCCACAGAAAATTTACAAAAAATTCTTGAGGTATTGAACTGGCTGTTCAGCCAAGCCGATACCCGTAAGCATAATTAAAGAAATCGAAAAAGTACGTAAGAATAAATTGACAGCAACCGGGCAGACAGGGAAACGTATCCCCGGTGTTTTGATTCTGGTTTTTGAACAGGAGGATAGATAATGGCGTTAACCGGTATACAGATACTCAAGATGCTGCCCAAGAAGAATTGCGGCGAGTGTGACATACCTACCTGTCTCGCCTTTGCCATGAAAGTGGCTGCCGGGCAGGCCGAAATAGAAGCATGTCCTTATGTAAGTGATGAGGCAAAGGCTACCATCGGCGAGGCTTCGGCTCCTCCGATTCGTACCATCAAAATTGGTGCCGGTGATGCGCAGTTCACCGCAGGCGGTGAAACCTGCCAATTCCGGCATGAGAAGCGGTTTGAAAACCAGACCGGCTTGGCTGTCCTGATTGCGACAGACGAGGATGCCGCCTCGATTGATGGCAAAATTAAGCGGGCCAACGATTTTGTGTACGAGCGTGTCGGGGTGATGATGCGCAATAATTTGGTCGCTATCAAGGACAACGGTGGTGCTTCTCTGGCTGATATGGCTAAGAAGGTTATGGAAGGTGCTCCTCAGCAGGCTATCATTCTGATGAGTGATAATGTGGAGAGCCTTAAGGCCGGAGCCGAGGCCTGCGGTGCGAATAAGCCGTTGCTTTACGGTGCCACCGGCGAAAATGTTGATGCCTTTGTCGACCTTGCCAAGACAACCGGTTGTGCGATCGGTGTGAAGGGCAAAAACCTTGATGATCTGGTAGAGACAGCTGATAAGCTGCTTGCCGCCGGGGTCAAGGATATGGTCATCGACACCGGTGCTCGGACCCTTAAGGGAGCCTTTGAGGATAATGTTGTGGCTCGTCGCTCTGCGGTTAAGGAGAAGTTCAAGCCGCTTGGTTTTCCGACCATCGCCTTTCCCTGTGAGATGTGTGATGATCTGATGATGGAGGCCATGATTGGCTCTGTTCTGATCGCCAAGTACGCAGGCATTACCGTTTTCTCCGATCTTCAGGGTGACATCCTGTTCCCGCTTCTGCTTGAGCAGCTGAACATCTTTACTGATCCGCAGCGGCCAATGGTTGTGGCTGAGGACATCTATCCGGTCACCGGACCTGATGAGAATTCACCGGTACTGATCACCTGTAACTTCTCGCTCACCTACTTTATCGTTTCTGGTGAGATTGAAGGCTCGAAGGTGCCCAGCTGGTTGTTGATTAAGGATACTGAAGG
This sequence comes from Candidatus Electrothrix aarhusensis, assembly GCA_004028505.1. Taxonomy (GTDB): domain Bacteria; phylum Desulfobacterota; class Desulfobulbia; order Desulfobulbales; family Desulfobulbaceae; genus Electrothrix; species Electrothrix aarhusensis. The sequence goes on along the minus strand of MTKO01000085.1, from coordinate 25,651 downwards.
TCTGTCTGTGTTGACTGCTTGGGCTGCTGGTAAATTCGGTGCTGATCTGATCGCCATGTTTGTCAACAAGTCCGGAATTTTGGACAAAGTAAAACATCGTGAGCTGATTATTCCGGGGTATCTGGCCACCATCAAGGGTGAGCTGGAAGAAGAGCTGCCTGACTGGACCATCACCATCGGTCCTCGTGAAGCCGGGCATCTACCTGCTTTCCTTAAGGAATGGAAACCAGCTGCTTAAATTGGGCTGACGGTGCAGTTTTGCTTTGTACAAGACAGCCCTGTCGTCGCAAGATGATGGGGCTGTTTGGTACTGAGTTTCTTTTCGGGCGTGGGGAGATTATAGCCTGAAGGTGAGTAGAGGCCACTTTTAAAACGGTTAATTTTTTTTTAAATGATGAGCGATAATACAAAGAGCAAACATGAAGAGTATTTTGATCTCGTTTCCCAATCATTGATGGAATTTCAGTTTATCGAAGAAGCTTTCCGGATGTACATTTCATACTGTTACAACATCATTGCCAATAAAGTGACAGGTCATATATCTTTTAATTTTACATATAAAGATTTAGAAAAAGACGCTCTTGGTACTCTGTTAAGGAAATTTAAAAAGTTTTCCAACAACAAAAAGCTCGCTAGTAAAATTGAGAAATTAATAAAAGAAAGAAATCGTTGCGCACATGAAGCATATTTACTCACCTATGAGCAACAACATCGTTCAGCATACTTCGAAAATGAAGTTGAAAAATTAAAAAGTACAATTGTTCAAGCTAAAGAATCCTTAGCAGAACTTTTCAAAGAGGTTAAGCATGTAGAAAAAGTTCTGAACGCATTAAACGCCAAGGAATGAAGTCGAGTAGGATGCGATTGCGTACACCCGCGATTGATGCAGTATTGACAAACAGTCTATAACGAGTTGAAGTAATCTCCCCATTCGCTTATTTTTTTTGTAGTTTGAGGAATTTTTAACTCACTGTACTTTCGTGATTTGCTTTTTTTTGCGCAAAATCAATTCCAGATGGTTTTTCGCTCCACATGTTGAAGAGCGAGAAATTTGTTGCCACATAAACGAATTTCACCCTTTCCGACATCGAAATCAGGATTTTTTAGTCAGGTTTGGTGAAATTCTCCGAACTGCGTTTTGAAATGAGCGAATGGGGAGAGTAATGTTAAAACAAAATGACATCTTAGCATTTCTTTCAAAGCAATTCCCCGAGTTGCAGACAGAATATAATATTTCTAAAATCGGCCTGTTCGGTTCATTCGCCCGTAATGAACAGGACGAAAAGAGCGACATAGATATAATACTTGAGTTTCATCCAGGTACAAAAAATATATACGAAAAGAAGACAAATCTTAAAAAATTTTTAAAAAGCTCTTTTCACCGAGATGTCGATTTATGCCGAGCAAAATACATTAAGCCATTTATTAGGGATTACCTTACGAAAGAGGTGATCTATGTTTGAGAAGAACAGGTTGAATATCCTCTCAGCATTATGAAAAAACCCATCTTCAAAGAAGGTAAGAAATACACCTTCAGGGATTATTTCTACCTGCCCAATCCCGTTGAAGATATCGTTGCGGAGCTGGGATATTCATATTCTTTGAAAGTGCTTCAGCTACCTACGTCTGAAAGTTGCAATGTAGAATCTGTCAATAATTTAAAGCGCACCTATTATAACGTATTACCCAAGATATTTCTTAATTCAGAAACGGCCAAGCGCGAATTCCTCATCGCCCCTGTTCTCTTTAAATTAGCCAAAGAAACTGATTCAAAGATTAACGTAGAATATCCAATAGATGTCAGTGAGCTGTTAAACGGGTATTTGGACTATTTAATACGTTATAAACAGGAATTGATCGTTATTGAGGCGAAAAAAGGGGATATTAACAAAGGATTCAATCAGCTGGCCGCAGAACTGATCGCCTGGGATCAATACGAAGAGGAAGGCGGCAATATATTGTATGGTGTTGTTACCATCGGTGAAATGTGGGTATTTAGCATGTTGGACAGAAAAAACAAGAAAATCACACGGGATATGCATAATTATACCATCCCTGAAGATGTCGAAGATATTTTTAGAATTCTTGTCGGTATTATTGAATCATCCGTTTAACAAGATTTGTGATTGAACATATCCGTGAACATGTAGATTATGACAGTGCTTAGAGCGATATAGCTTGTTTTATCGCATGAGATACTGACAGAAAGTAAAGTTTAACCAATCAATAAACACTGGAGATTGCAATGGGAAAAGGAATGGAACACAGGGCCGGGTCAGTGATGGTCGTGGGCGGAGGTATCGCCGGGATACAAACCGCCCTTGACCTGACTGAACTTGGTTATTACGTCTACCTGCTGGAAAAAGCACCGGTTGTGGGCGGGGTTATGGCCCAGCTCGACAAAACCTTTCCGACCAATGACTGCTCTCTCTGAATACTTGCACCTAAGCTGGTAGAGGCCGGTCGGTCTCCAAATATAGAGATGATCACCAATGCAGATCTTTTGGCATTGGACGGAAAACCGGGTGATTTCACCGTTAAGGTACGGAAACGCCCTCGTTATATTGATGCGGACAAGTGTACAGCCTGCGGGCTTTGTACTCAATACTGTCCCAAGCATCTTTCAGATGCGTACAATGAAGGACTGTCTCTGACCCGTCCTATTCATATCGATTATGCCCAGGCTGTGCCTGCGACATATTATATTGATCCGTCGGCCTGTATGTCTGTGCAGCACGATACCTGCCAGATCTGCGTACCGGTTTGCCAGAGTCATGCTATTGACTTCAGTCAGCAGCCGGAAGAGGTTGAGATCAAGGTTGGGGCAATGGTATTGTCACCGGGCTTTGGCAGGATTGATGATGCCACGCTGGAGAAATACTCCTACGGTGATCACCCGGACGTGGTGACCGCTGTTGAGTTTGAGCGGATGACCACCGCCTCAGGACCTTTCCTCGGCGAGGTGAAATGCTTCTCCGACGGTCGCCATCCCAAATCCATTGCCTTTATCCAATGCGTTGGTTCCAGAGATTTGGGCTGCAATAACGGCTACTGCTCTTCAGTTTGCTGTATGTATGCGATCAAGGAAGCAATGGTGGCCAAGGAGCATGATCCAGAGGTGGACATCACGGTCTACTACATGGATATCCGCACCCAGGGCAAGGAGTTTGATAAGGCCAGGGAACGTGCGGAAAACATGGGCGTGAAGTTTGTCCGTGCCAAGGTCGCCGGGGTGACTCCTTGGGAGAATAACCTTCGCTTGACGTATTCTACCTTGGACGGCAAACATGAGTTCAAACCCTATGATATGGTGGTTCTTTCTGTAGGTCTGGAAGCGCCCAAGGATGCTCAGGGTATTGCCGATATCACCGGTATAGAGCTGAATCGCTATGACTTTGCCAAAACCGATACCTTTAACCCGCTGAAAACCAGCGTGGAAGGGGTGGTCGTGGCCGGGGCATTCCAGGGACCCAAGGATATTCCTGAGTCAGTTACCCAAGCATCGGCAACTGCCGGTATTGTGGCTGGGATGCTGCAACAACAGCGCGGACTGGGAATTGTTCACAAGTCCTATCCTGATGAAAAACCCATGGACGAAGAGGTCCGCATCGGGGTTTTTGTCTGCCATTGCGGTATCAATATTGCCTCGGTGGTTGATGTCCGTAAGGTGGAAGACTCGGTTGAGGGCATGGAAGGGGTTGTGTACCATACCGATTCCCTATATTCCTGTTCAGCTGATGCTGTGAAGACGCTCAAGGATCGGATTATTGAACATAACCTGAATCGAGTGGTTATTGCCGCCTGTTCACCGCGAACCCATGAGCCGCTCTTTCAGGAAACGCTCAAGGATGCAGGCCTGAACCGCTGCCTGATCGAGATGGTCAATATTCGCGATCAATGCTCCTGGGTCCATGCTGGCGAGCCGGAAGCGGCCACGGATAAATCGCAGGATCTCGTGCGTATGGCTGTTGCCAAGGCCAGAGGAATGCGGCCTTTGCCGGAGCAGACCGTACCGGTTACTCCCAAGGCTTGATCATCGGAGCCGGGATTGCCGGGATGACTGTGGCGCTGAACTTGGCATCGCAGGGTTTTGACTCTGTGCTGGTGGAAAAAGGCAAAAAACTGGGCGGTAGCTGGGGCTACTTAATCATACCCTGAATCTTGATGAAACAGCTTCGCATCTGCATAAACTGGTGGCCGAGGTTGAGGCGAACAAGCATATTGATGTGCTGACCAATGCCGAGCTGAAAGATTTTTCCGGCTTTATCGGAAATTTTTCCTCTGTGGTTGCAGAAAAGGGTGGTGCCGAGCATACGGTTGATCACGGCGTTGTGGTTCTGGCTACCGGTGGTCATGAGTATCGACCTGACGGCTATCTGCTGGAAGAAAATGACAAGGTGGTCACCCAGACCGAGCTGGAGCATCAGCTGGCTGCGGACGGTAAAGCACCGAAGTCCATTATCATGGTGCAGTGTGCCGGTTCACGCGGTGATGATCTGAAGTACTGTTCCAAGGTCTGCTGTAATCATGCGGTTAAGAATGCGCTCACGATTAAAGAGCTGAATCCTGCCTCACAGGTTATTGTTCTGTATCGGGATATGCGAACCTACGGTTATGCCGAGGATGCCTATCGGGAGGCCCGACTCAAGGGTGTGATTTTTATCCCCTACGAGCTGGAGCAGAAACCGCAGATTTCAGCATCGGCAAAGGGCAAAAAGCTGACAGTCAGCTTCTTTGATGCCCTGTTGCAGGAAGATGTGCAAATGCACCCGGACATGGTGGCCCTTTCCGTGGGTATTGTCCCGGACGGCACTGAGGAGATGAGTAAACTGCTCAAGGCACCGCTTACCGATGATCGTTTCTTCCTAGAAGCCCATGTCAAGCTGCGGCCTGTGGAACTGCCGGTTTCCGGTGTCTATGTCTGCGGTCTGGCCCACGGTCCGAAACCGGTGGACGAGACCATTGCCCAGGCCCAGGCAGCTGCGGCCAAGGCAGCCATCCCGCTGGTCAAGGGTGCAGTCAGCATTGATCCTATTGTTTCGGTGGTGGAGCAGGAAAAATGTATCGGCTGCGGTATCTGTGCCAGTCTTTGTCCTTTTGGTTCCATTGAGATGATCAAAGTGGACAAGAAGCGCAAGGCGCAGACCATTGCTGCATCCTGTAAAGCCTGCGGTATCTGCTCCAGCCATTGTCCGACCTTTGCTATCACTATGGGCGGGTTCACCAATGAGCAGATCATGGATCAGATTACTGCCTTCGGTAATGTGAAGGCAGCAGAGCCGGTCGAGGCGTAACGGTATATCGTAGGGGCGGTTCGCGAACGCCCTTACAACCTGATTTGAAAAAATAACATCTACGCGAGGTGTTTTATGAGCAACGATTTTAGTCCCAAAATTCTGGGTTTTTTATGTAACTGGTGCTGCTATGCAGCTGCCGACGCAGCCGGGGTTTCCCGGTTTCAGTACCCGCCCAACCTGCGCACCATCCGGGTGATGTGTACCGGTCGGGTTGATCCGGCTTTTATTCTGCGCGGTTTTATCGAAGGCGCAGACGGTATTTTTACCGGTGGCTGACAACACGGAGAATGTCATTACCAGGTAGGTAATTACGATGCAATGGGTGTGGATGCGCTGGTCAGAAAGGTACTGGAAGACGTGGGTATCCGCAAAGAACGTTATGATTTACAATGGGCTTCAGCTGCTGAAGCACCGCGCTTTGTTCAGTTGATCACCGGCTTTACCGAGCGTATGAAGGAACTCGGTCCGCTGGGCGAAGCTGAGGGTTTGTCAAAAGAAGAAATCAAAGAACGATTGGAAAAAGCCCTTGCGGTGGTTTCCGATCAGAAGGTCCGAGTTAGCTTCGGCAACGCCAGTAAGGCGGTGCGCAAGGATGCGGTTTGGACACCGGAGCATATTGACGAGGTGGTCACAACCAAGATGGCTAAGACCTTGGATAAGGCTTTGGCCTGATTGCCCCGGCTCGTTACAACAAAGCAGAGAAGGTAAAAGCGATGCTGTCCCTCCGTGGGCAGTGTCGCTTTTTTTTGTCAACACGTTATTGGAGAAGATTATGTCGGAATTTAGCAATGTCAGAGTTAAGAAAGCTGCAAATATCTATTATGACGGCAAGGTGACCAGCCGGGTTATTACTTTTGCCGACGGCACCACCAAGACCTTGGGGATCATGATGCCCGGTGACTACGAGTTCGGGACCGAGAAAAAAGAGCTGATGGAGATCCTCAGCGGTGAGGTTTCTGTATTGTTGCCCGGTTCTGAGGAGTGGCAGGTTATTGAGCCGGGGAGTTCCTTTGAGGTGCCTGCTGATTCGAAGTTCGGGATTAAGATTGGTACGGTGACCGATTACTGTTGCTCGTATCTTGATTAAGGGAGCAGGCCGTCGGTTTTTTTATTCCGGCGGTTTGAACTGTTATTTTTCCTCCAAGTAGCAGGGCGGCCAATATTTCATTCATCCAACCCTGTTTTGATGAAAAAGCCCGGTAGGGTGGGCAATATTTCGTTTATCCAAATCTGTTTTGATAAAAAAGCTGACTCATTGCCAACGTTGTTCCCGTTATTGTCCATTGCCCACTTTACGTTGAATACGTGATACGCCTAAAAATACTTGGGCTGGAGGGTATGAATGTCAAATTATCGTCGAGCGTTTTTGCCGGGTGGAACCTTCTTTTTTACGGTGGTGACCTTTCGGCGGCGGCATCTTTTTGATAAACCCGAATGCCGGAAAATATTGCGACAAGAAATTGAACGGACGAGAAAAAAGCACCCTTTTTGCATTGACGCATGGGTGTTATTGCCGGAGCATATGCATTGCATCTGGACATTACCCCAAGAAGATGCTGATTTTTCAAAACGCTGGAGTCTGATCAAATCGCGCTTTTCCAAGCAGACCAAAACAACATTGCATAAACCCGAATGGATGAATGCTTCCAAACAAAAACATCGGGAAAGTACCGTATGGCAAAGACGGTTCTGGGAGCATTTGATTCGGGATGAGGAGGATTATCAGGCGCATATGGATTATATTCATTATAATCCGGTAAAGCACGGCTTGGTAGGTCGGGTCAAGGACTGGCCGTATTCAACCTTTCATCGTTATGTGGCAGCAGGTCTTTATCCTGTAAACTGGGGCGGTGGAGCGGTTGCTGCTTTAGATCATGATATTGGCGAGTGAAACCTGGTAGGGTGGGCAATATTTCGTTCATCCAAATCTGTTTTGATGAAAAAACTGTCGCGTTGCCAACGTTGTTCTTGTTTATGCTCGTTGCCCACCCTACGTTTTACTCCCCCCAAAAAAAACATGCCATCACCCACAGCATAATACCCCTAACCAAGGGCGGAAAACAACTCGCCCAACGCCTCACCACCCTTCTGCCCGGAAGCACTGTTATCACCAGTCAAGGCAATATTCACCGAACCCTGGCGCAGGCCTGGAAAGATCACGACAGCCTGATTTGTATCATGGCCACCGGCATTGTCGTGCGCAGTATCGCCCCGTTGCTTCAGGACAAGACGGTTGATCCGGCAGTGGTGGTCTGTGACGAGCAGGGGCACTTTGCGGTTTCCCTCCTTTCCGGTCATCTGGGCGGAGGCAATGCCTTGGCGCAAAAGGTCGCTAATTTACTCGGAGGGCAGGCCGTGATTACCACGGCATCCGATGTTTTAGGGCTCACCGCCCTTGATATCTGGTGTCGCGATATGGGGTTTACGGTGACGGATAAACAGGGCCTGACCCGTGTCATGGCAAAGCTGGTCAATACCGGTTCGGTTACCCTGTACAGTGAGTACCCGCTCCCACCTTTTCCCCCGGACATCATGCTAAGCAAAACCCCGGATACTGCTGATTTGCTCGTCAGTTGCCGTACTGATCAGGATAGAGGCGCGGTACTGCTTTACCCCAAGGCTTTAGTGGCTGGCATCGGCTGCAATCGCAATACCCCGGCAGAGGAGATCAGCGAGGCCTTGGATCATGCGTGCCGAACCCATGAGCTGGCCCGAGAGTCTGTCCGCAATCTGGCCTCAATCGATTTGAAAAACGATGAGCCGGGTCTGCTCGCCTTTGCTCATGCCCAGAACCTTCCCCTTGATTTTTATAGCCCTGATCAACTAAACCAGGTTGAAGGGGTAGCAGCGTCTGCTGCTGTTCTTCGCGCCACTGGAGCCAAGGCTGTGGCTGAGCCAGCAGCGATCTTGAGTTCCGGCAACGGTCCCTTGCTGGTACAAAAAATGAAATTCCCCAATGTGACGGTCGCGATTGCGGAGATTTGTCAGCCCTGCACGCTACCCACCACGTTGATGACATAAGCTTATCTCTTTTTGGGTAACACAACAGGAAGAAAAAGTTAATTACCCTCTTTTCGTCTTTTTGCGATGTTTTTTTATAAAAAATAATTTTTCTTTCCTGTACCTTACATTTTTATCTTTCTGAAAGATATTCTGGAGAAATACGCAGTTTTTTATTTTAATTATTTATTTTTATAGCTTTAATTTCATCTCAAGAAAACTCTATGTGGTATCTGTCTTAATTTTGATACTCAATTCAGTCTACGATGAGGAGGAGTGTTGTATTTTTCGGGGGTTCTGAAAGGCAATCAGGGGACATGTGCTTTCTTGTCTAGTTGTACAATTTTTTTTATATAAAAAACATTGTAATATCATTATGTAGGAAGTAAAATTGTATAATAAATACACATCGCGACCTGCCGGGTACTCTGACACAGGCGATAAAAAAAGGACAAGCTGATGAAAACATTTGAAGCACGTCTAGGCCGATTTGTCATCAAATACAGCATTCCGCTGATTCTCCTTTCCCTGCTCGTTGTGGCGGGAACCGGCTACGGTACCCGTTTTCTTACCTTCTCCAGCAACAGCCGGATGTTCTTTTCCGAGGACAATCCTGAACTCCAGGCCTTTAACGCCTTGGAGCAGACCTATACCAAGTTCGAGAACGTCTTTTTTACGATTGCTCCGAAATCCAAAAATGTCTTTACCCGTGATGTACTGGGTGCTGTACAGGATCTTACGGAAAAATCCTGGAAAATGCCCTATTCTAGCAGAGTAGATTCCATAACCAACTATCAGCATACCAAGGTAGAGGGTGATGATCTGATCGTTGAAGATCTGGTGGAGAATGCAGAACAGCTCACTGATGAGCAACTTCAGGAAGTACGTGACATCGCTCTGAACGAGCCGTTGCTGAAAGGACGCCTTATTTCTCTCTCCGGCCATGTAACCGGTGTGAATGTCAATGTTATTAAGCCGGATGAAAACGGTAAGGTTTCAGATACGATCTCTGAAGCGGCTTATGCCTTACAGGCTGAGATGCAGCGGAAATATCCCCAGCTGGATATCTATGTCACCGGGGTGGTGATGATTGATACGACCTTTGAGCAGGCTACCGAAGAGGACATCACGCTGCTGGTTCCTATTATGTGCGGGCTTCTTCTTCTAATACTGGCCATCTGTTTGCGTTCCGCACTGGGTATGGGCTTAACCTTTCTGGTGATTGTTTTTTCCACCCTGACCGGGCTCGGCTTAGCTGGCTGGCTGGGTATTCCCATGAATCCTGCATCAGCCAATGCCCCGACCATTATACTTACCTTGGCTGTTGCTGATTCCGTCCATATTCTGACCACCATGTTTCACCAGATGCGAAACGGACTTGACCGGCATCAGGCCATTGAGCATTCCATCAGGATCAATTTTCAACCGGTGCTGGTTACCAGCCTGACCACAGCTGTGGGCTTTCTGACCATGAATTTTTCAGATGCTCCTCCGTTTCGCGATCTTGGCAATGTTGTTGCAATGGGTATTATTGCCGCTTTTTTTTATTCAGTCTTGCTCCTGCCAGCCTTGGCCGCTATTTTGCCGCTCAAAGCGGCGAAGTCATCTCCATCCATCTCACCTTCATCTTACATCTATGAGCGCCTTGCCGATTTTATCGTGCGCAGACGCACCGCGATTTTTTGGACTATGATCATCATGATCATCGGAGCCACCACAGGGATTTCTCGTATTCAGCTGGATGATGATTTTGTTAAGTTTTTCAGTCCGCATTTTGACTTCCGCCGCGCCACGGATTTTACCGCCGAGAACCTGACCGGTATGTACATGATTGACTGGGATCTCAATTCAGGAGGAGAAGGAGGAGTCAACGAACCCGAGTATCAGCACACAATTGAGGCCTTTGCCGATTGGTTTCGCCGTCAAAAGTATGTCTGTCATGTATACACCTTTACGGACATCATGAAACAGATTAACCGCAACATGCATGATAACGATCCTGTGTACTACCGGCTCCCGGAAGAGCGGAATCTGGCAGCCCAATATCTGCTTTTGTATGAGATGAACTTGCCCTTTGGTTTGGATTTAAACGACCGAATCAATATTGATAAATCAGCCAGCAGAATGACTGTTTCTCTTGTCGGGGCAAGTACCAGGGAGATGCGCGAGCTGGAAGTTGCAGGTCGGGGATGGCTTAAGGAAAACGCCCCGCCTTCCATGTATACACAGGGTTCTGGTGTAACCATGATGTTTGCTCACCTTTCGGAGCGCAATATTAAGTCCATGCTTTCTTCCTCTTTATTTGCTCTGGGCCTTATTTCGATAATTATGGTCATTGTTCTGCGGAGCGTTAAATTGGGTCTGCTCAGCCTGATCCCCAATATTGCCCCGGCATTTATGGGCTTTGGGGTGTGGGGATATGCCGTCGGGCAGGTCGGGCTCGCGGTTTCTGTTCTCATCGCCATGACTATGGGTATTGTTGTGGACGATACAGTTCATTTTCTTTCTAAATATCAGCGGGGAAGAACTGAACAGGCTATGTCTCCGGAAGACGCTATTCGTTTTGCCTTCAGGACCGTTGCCGCTCCTATGTGGATTTCTACAGTGACTCTGGTCGGCGGTTTTATCGTTCTTGCCTGTTCAGGGTTTCAAATTAATGCGCATATGGGCAGCATGACAGCAATCACCATCAGCTTTGCTCTGTTGCTTGATTTCTTTTTTCTTCCTGTCCTGCTGTTACAATTCGATCGTTCTGCACCATCTGCACCATCTATATCATCTGTTCCCGCACAGACTGATTAATGTTTTTTCGGGCCCGAGCAAAGGGGGAATATCTTATTCAGAACAAGAGGATAGTTTTATGAAATTTTTTACAGACTGGCCTGGAGTAGTGGTGCTTCTACTCGGTATATTTTTTTCACCACTCTGCGAAAAAATCAGTCGGGCAGAGACTCCTGAAGAAAAAGGTTTGGCTATTATTATGGAAGCTGAACGCCGCGATCAGGGCTTTGGAGATTTGGTTACTGATATGGTGATGATTCTGCGGAACAGAAATGGCCAGGAGAGCCGACGGGAGGTGACTAATAAAGTTTTGGAAAAAAAAGGTGACGGCGACAAGAGCCTGTCTGTTTTTCACACGCCTCGCGATATTCGAGGGACAGCCTTGCTGACCTTTTCCCATAAAAGCGGTGATGATGAACAATGGTTATACTTGCCTGCCCTGAAACGCGTGAAACGTATCAACTCCCGCAATAAATCGGGCTCCTTTGTCGGGAGTGAATTTTCCTATGAGGATATTTCCAGCCAGGAGATTGAGGAATATACCTATAAGTATCTTCGAGATGAAGAGCTTGACGGTCATGCCTGCACAGTGTCTGAATATTACCCTGTTGATGCGGAGAACTCAGGCTACAGCCGACAGATGGTGTGGCGAGATAAAGACGAGTATCGTATTCAAAAGGTGGATTTTTATGATCGCAAAAACAGTCTGCTGAAGACCCTGACGATGAAGGGGTATAAGCAATATGAGGGTAAATACTGGCGAGCCGGGGAAATGCATATGATGAATCATCAGAGTGGTAAATCCACAGTTTTGCTCTACAGCACGTATCGATTCCATACAGGCCTTACGGATAATGATTTTAATAAGAACAGTTTGAAGAGAGCGAGATAATTAATTGTGAGATAATTAATTAATACCCCGCCCCTTGGGGCGGGGTTATTTATTTTCCATGAATTCCTGATATGCAGTGATATGCAGATAACGAGCCGCAGAAAAAAATATTCACGATTCGCATTAATAACAGCGGCAACGCCTCTTGTTTTTCTTTTTCTCCTGTTTCACCTGTCGGCGTTTGGGGTCGAACTCGCTGGAAATATCGTCCTTGAAGGGCGTTATTTCCCGGACAAACCGCAATACCCTGCCCAGCAGGAGCATAATGCCTCTGTGGTTCTTGAGCCTGAGCTGTATCATGCCTTCACAGGCGGATCAAGCGTTCTCTTGAAATCCTTTGTTCGGCTGGACAGTAATGTGGATGAGCGTACCCATTGGGATATTCGGGAAGCAAGCTTTATCTATCCGACTGACGACTGGGAGCTGCAAGTTGGCATCAGCAAGGTTTTCTGGGGTGCTACCGAGTTTGTTCATCTTGTTGATATTATCAATCAGACAGATTCTGTTGAGGATTTTACTGGAGAGGAAAAACTCGGGCAGCCCATGCTGCATCTTACAGTTCCGCAGAAGCAAGGCATGATTGAGGCCTTTGTTCTTCCTTGGTTTCGGGAGCGGACGTTTCCTGGAGAAAAAGATCGTCTTCGCAGTGATCCGATCATTGATACCAACCTGTCTCAGTACGAAAGTGCTGCCGAGCAGTCACATCTTGACTTTGCCTTGCGTTATAGTCATACTTTTAGTAACGCTGATTTGGGCCTGTATCATTTCAATGGTACATCTCGTGAGCCTAATCTTCTGCTGGGGGGTGATATGCGTCATCCTGTTCTGTTCCCCTCTTATCACCAAATTGGCCAGACCGGTCTGGATGTGCAAATGGCTGCCGGTGATTGGTTATTGAAAGGGGAAGCCCTGTATCGAACTGGCCAGGGAAGGAGCTTTGCTGCTGCAGTTTGCGGTTTTGAGTACACTTTTTACGGCATTTATGAGAGCGGGGCTGATCTCGGGATTATCGGGGAATATGTCTTTGATGATCGTGCGGACAAATCCTTGACAGTTGTTAATAATGATGTCATAGGGGGATTCCGCTTGGCCCTCAACGATGCAGCCGGAACCGAGATCTTGGCAGGTCTTATGAAGGATGTCGAGTTTTCTACATATATGTTTTCAGTAGAGGCGGATCGCCGTTTTGGTGAGCATCTGAAGCTGCATATGGAGGCCCTGTTTCTTTTTGATGCAGCTGAGCAGGATGCTGTGTTACCATTTGAACAGGACAGCCAGCTCACCGTTGAATTGCAATATTTTTTTTAAATAAATAATAGCCTGTTCCTTGCCGCCACCGCCAGTTCCTTGCCTCTTCCCAGAAAAAGGCAAAAGGGGGAATCGGTTCAAAGACCTGTTCGAATGAAGAAAACAGGTTACCTCTCTTTAATTACTTATACCTCTGTGCAGGGGAGGGTTTCTTTTATAAAAATATCCGATGAATTCAAGTTTGATTGCCATTATTGGTATGGCCTGCCATTATCCAGGAGCACAGGATCTTCGCTCTTTTTGGGAAAATATCCTCACAAGAAGGCGGCAGTTGCGTCCTTTTCCGGAAGCCCGTTTCCCTGCGTCGGATTATTACGATTTCGATCCTGCTGCACCGGACAAAACATATTGCCGCAAGGCGGATTTATTGATGGATTTACTTTTGATCCTGCTCAGTACCGTATTCCTCGTTCCACCTTTGACTCCGCTGATATTGTGCATTGGCTGGCGCTCAAGGTCGCTCTGGCCTCATTGAACGATGCAAAATTCAGCAAAATATCTGTGCCCAAGGAACGAACAGGGGTCATCCTCGGAAACACCCTGACTGGTGAATATTCTCGAGCCGAGGGCATGCGTCTCCGCTGGCCTTTTGTTCGTCGAGTACTGAAAAAAGCAGCCCTTGAAAAAGGTTTGTCTTCAGAACAGGCCGCAGACCTGCTTAGGACAGCAGAGGCATATTATAAATCTTTTTTTACGCCGATCACAGAAGATACCTTAGCCGGAGCCTGTCCAATACCATTGCCGGGAGAATCTGTAATTATCTTGATCTGCACGGCGGCGGTTATACTGTTGACGGGGCCTGCTCCTCTTCAATTATTGCGACAGCAACCGCTGCAACACATCTTGTCAACCGAGATATGGACTTGGCCTTGGCAGGCGGGGTGGATATTAGTCTGGACGCCTTTGAACTGGTCGGTTTTGCCAAGACCGCTGCTTTGGCCACAGAGGATATGCGGGTCTATGATCGCAGGGCAAACGGATTTATGCCCGGAGAGGGGTGCGGCTTTGTGGTGATGAAGCGTCTCGAAGACGCTGTTGCCGACGGTGATTATGTTTATGCTGTATTGCACGGTTGGGGTATTTCATCAGACGGGAAAGGTGGTTTGACCGCCCCGAATGCTCAAGGGCAAGCTAGGGCCTTGCAACGAGCCTATGAACGAGCTGATTGGAATATGAACGATGTTGATTTTATAGAAGGGCACGGAACAGGCACGGCTGTCGGTGATAAAGTCGAACTGGAAGGCATAGCCCTGGCAATGAATACGGACAGCGGTGTAGGGACACGGCATGCCGTGTCCCTACAGGGTACAACATCGCTTCGTCGTTGCGGGATAACCTCATTAAAGTCGCTTATCGGCCATACCAAGGCGGCATCAGGCATTGGTGCCCTGATCAAAACAGTGATCGCGTTAAATCAACGGATTCTTCCTCCGCTTGCAAATTGTTTTGAACCCAATTCCGTTTTTGCAAACAAAGCAACCAACCTCTATCCTCTCCTGCACGGAGAAATCCGTCCGCCCCATGAAATTCTACGAGCTGGTGTTTCTGGAATGGGCTTTGGCGGTATTAATTCGCACCTTGCCTTGGCTTCAGGTGATGCTCCTTCCCCGAAATTGATGCCTGCAATCCGCGAACAGAAGCTATTGGCAGATTATCAACGCACCGAACTTTTTGTTTTCAGTGCGTCCACTGTTGAGAAATTATTGAGGAGAGTGCAAACGGCAGAAGGCCTTGCCCGCAATATCTGTGAGGGGGAACGCCTTGACTTTGCTGCTCATCTTACAACCCTTTATGGGCATAATACAACCTGCGGTCCGGTCCGGGCAGCAGTTATAGCGGAATCACCCGACATCCTTCTGGACGCTCTTGCCAAGATTGTCCATATCCTTCGTACATCTCCTCCCAAAGGCCAGCAAACCTTTTTTGATCCTCGTTTAGGTATCTGTATAGGAAACGATGTGCAGAGTCACCGTGTTGGCTTCCTATTTCCCGGCCAGGATCGCAGAAGCTTAATATGGGGCATCAGCTTGTTCAGCGGCATGATTGGGCAAGGGATCTGGTTAAGGCGATGGACAAATCTCTGCGTTGGCCAGAAGGAAAACAGCTGAGTGATTTTATCTTTCGACCGATAGAGAGGGCGCTTGATGAATCGCAGGTTAACAGCTGGCAGGAGCAGCTCAAGCAAACAGAGATTGCTCAGCCTGCTCTCTGTTTGGCATCGATGCTCCGTTTAGAGCAACTGGCCCGACTTGGGATACAGCCTGAAGCAGTCGGAGGGCATAGTCTCGGTGAATTGACCGCGTTTTATGCTGCCGGGGCCTATTCCAGAGAAGAGCTGATCGGTTTTGCTGCACTGCGAGGACAGGCAATGACTCCGGGACAGGGTGATGCCAGAGGTACTGCGGGAATCATGGCAAGTCTTGCCTGTTCAGCTGTCCAGGCTCAGGCCATTCTTGATGCCGGGGAAGGATATGCCGTTGTGGCGAATAAAAACAGTCCCTCTCAAACGGTTATCTCTGGCGAACCCTCCTGCATTCAGCAGGCTTGCCGTCATGCGAATGAGCAGGGGCTACGGGGTGTACTTCTTCCGGTTGCCAATGCCTTCCATTCACGGTTTGTCAGTCAGGCTGCTCAGGTGCTGGCCAAATCCCGACTTCTTCCTGAACACCCGAAACAGCTGACAACGGCACTCTTTAGTGGTTTGCAAAGGGGCAAAGTTGACTTGGCCTGCGATTTGAGGAGGCATTTTTCAAAACAGGTGATCTCGCCTGTTGATTGTATTTCCTTAGTTCAGGAAATGAGCAAGGAATGCGACTTGCTGCTAGAAGTGGGGCCGGGAAGGGTGTTGACCGGTCTTGCCCGCTCAATCCTTGCAAACGACATTGACAAAAAAAATGAACAAGAGGGAGAAGATGGGCCGACCTGCTTTCCTCTTGAAACAAAACCAGAGCAAGATAGAGATCTGAATATTTTTCTGGCAAACTATTTTGTCCGTGGAGGAACGATTAACTGGCATGTCCTGTATGATGATCGTCTTGTCCGCCCGTTCACACCAGCTGATGAGCGCCTTTTTTTGACCAATCCCTGTGAGCGTCCTTTTCCTGAGCATTTTTCAGAGCAAAAAGCGCAGAGCTCTATAGTGCCGAGCGCTCATTTATCTGGACTGGAAAAATTTGGCAAGACAGATCGTATTTTAGCAGACATCGCTGGTATTTCAGAGAGAACGTTGGCGTTCTACCTAGAGAGGCGTAGCCAATTTCTCGGGAGCCTTATCAGAGTGGATATTGATAACATGTCTGAGAATGGCCTATTGCAATTGCAGGATGTAAACCCGCAATCGGTATCGATGACAGAACTCTCAGGTGGCAAAATCCAGTCCTCTGCGGATCAGCTTAGCAAGGTGGCAACAGATGCATTTGTAGAAGTGACAACTGTTGCCCAATTGCTTTTTGATCTGATTGAACAGCAAACCGGTTTTCCCAAAGAGAGCCTATCTATGGAGTTCTGTCTGCTGGATGATCTGAACCTTGATTCTATAAAGGCGTCTGAACTCATTGCCGAAGCGGCAGCAAAGTTAGGTATCGCTGCCACACAAATTGACGTTGCAGAATATGCCAATGCCAGTTTAGCTGAAATAGCGGAGGTACTAGAAAAGGCATGTGATGATCAGGCCGGGCAGAATGCAGCCTCGGATACGGAAAAGCCATCACCTGCAAAATATCCGTTATGGGTGCGTGATTTTACCATTGCCTATTCGCCAGAGCCTCTTTCTGCAAACAGAAGGGCAGAGAACGTCTCTCAGCAGAGTGAAAAAATATTAATTCTTTCCGAGCCAGCAGAACAGCGGCTTGCAGAACAACTCAAGCGTCGCTTTGCAGACGCTGCATCTGTAGTGGAATGCGCTTCGTTTGCAGAGGTACGCTTGGCGGCAGCTTCTTTTTCAGATAGATTCACCACTGTTATTGTCCTGCTGCCGCGACATTCAGCAAACAGAATAATAGACAGGGAAAATTACAGTGAACACGTTGTCCGACTGCACACCGTTTTTTTCACTCCTTTTCATATCAGCGGTCTCGACAACAATACTCTTGCTGTTATTCAGTTTGGCGAAGGCTTTTTCGGCACTCAACCTGTCACGGCAAACATTGAACAGTGTTCGGCGAAGTCTTTGGCAGCCAGTATGCACCTGGAAAAACCGGCTCTCAAGATACGAGTTCTCGATTTTTGCCCTCGAATTTCCCCAGACGAACTTTGTGCCCGGACAATCGCGGAACTCTCCACGACGGATCTGTACGCTGCCGCAGGATATGATGCTGAAGTGGTTCGTCGCGTTCCCAGGCCTGTATTGCAGAATACGGCGATGTATCAGGACAGACAGATTTCTTGGAGTGCAGAGGATGTTTTTCTGGTCACCGGAGGAGCGAAAGGTATTACTGCGGAATGCGCTCTGGAGCTTGCCCGTACCGTGCAGGTGCAGATGGTCTTGGTTGGCAGTTCCGCCGCCCCCCAAGAAGAAAATGAGCAGAGTGAAATTGCCCGGACACTACGACGTTTTCAAGAGATCAACCTGCCGGTCCATTATTATCAATGCGATATTACCGATGCAGATGCCGTATATGATCTTGTTCGGCAGATACGTACCGACCTGGGAGAGATTACAGGAGTAATCCACGGTAGTGCTTTGAACAGACCGGGTGAGCTGGGCAGAGTATCCGTGGATCAGGCTTTAAAAGAAACAGCGCCTAAGCTGGCTGGCGCAATAAACCTCTGTGCAGCTCTGCAGGATCGTCCACCCAAACTTTTTGTCGCTTTTTCGTCAATCACCGGTGTGTCCGGTATGATCAAAAACGGCTGGTACGGTTTTTCCAATGAGGCACTTGAGCTTGTCGTGCAGCAGTACGGGGAACGTTTTCCGCAGACTTCTGTGCTCAGCATTGCCTTCAGTATCTGGGGTGAGGTGGGTATGGGGGTAAAAATGGGAAGCACGGCCTGGCTCGGTAAGATGGGAATGGATGCTATTCCGGTACAAGAGGGAACAGCCCGTTTTTTGCGCCTTGTCACTCATGATCCCTTTGAAAAACAGGTTGTTGTCACCGCAAGACCCTCTGAGCTGGACACCTTTGCTCCTCCCCCGTTGCCGGTACCTGAAAATTTGCAGTTTCTTGAAGAAATCACGGTCTATTCTCAAGGCATTGAACTCATTTCCAGAACTCGCTTGACCTCGAACGGGATCCATATGTCAAGGACCATATCTGGCGTGGTACGTATCTTTTCCCCATGGTATTCGGCTTGGAAGCTATGGCTCAGGCGGTGCGAGCCGTCACCGGCACAGAAAATTTTGATACAGTCACTATTAATAATATCGAGTTGGAACGACCGATAACCCTGACTGAGGAGACGGCAACCGAGATTGAAATCCATGCTCAGGTGCTGGAGCAAAGCAATGAGGGTGCTCAGCAGGTTCATGTCCAGATAAGGTCGGAGCATACGGGGTTTAACAAAGATCATTTTTCAGCGACCTTTGTTTTGACCACTGACCGTGTTCCTGTTCAAGAGGAAATTCCGGTCCGCTGCGCTCCACTTGATATTGCCTCAGACCGTGATTTATATAACGGTAGGCTATTGTTCCAAGGGCCGTTGTTTCAAAGAATTCAGCAAACCATCCATCTTGCTTCCGATGTATGTCTTTTTAGAACAGGACCGCATCCTGAAACTATAAAAAATCCAGAAACTCCAGTTTGGTCGTGGTATTTGGGTGATCCCTTTCTTAGAGATGCTCTTCTGCAAGCAGGACAAATAGCTGTCCCAAAAGACTTGGCTCTGCCCCGTAGGATTGAAAGCATAGAGCGCTTTCCGGTGACAGTCGATACGGATGAACGGCTATGGATAAGGATAACTATTGAAAGACGTACTGCTGAGGATATATCCGGTACTGTAACTCTTTTTAATAAAAAGGGACAACTTGTTGAGCGGATGAAGGGCTACTTGGCGAAATTTATGGAGCACCGGGAGGATTATCCTACTGCTGAGGAGATGGCTCATCCCGGTCAGCGTGATGAATGGATAATGCAGAAAGAAGTAAAACAGAGAGCGCTCTCGATTGATTTTATTCCACCGGAGATCGGTTCCTGTTTTATCCCCAGCCTGAAACAAGTCAACAAACGGGAACGACGGAAACAGGAGTTATTGCTGTTACAAGAGACGGTAAGGCCTCTCTTGAATATTTCAGAGAGCCTTCTGGAGTTTTCATGGTCTGATACCGGCGGACCATATCTTGCAGCTCCTGATGTCGACATCAATATTTCTCTTTCTGATAATGAAAGCACTGTGCTCTGCACTGCTGGTCAGGGGGTTCAGGGATGTGACCTTGAAACTGTCTCGGCACGCAGTCGAGAAGATTGGGTCGCTCTGCTCAGCAGAAATAATAGCCTGCTTCTTAACCAAATGATTGAGGAGGGGGACACCTTGGATAGGGCTGGGACAAGGATATGGACAGCGTTAGAAGCAGCTTTCAAGGCCTTGGGAGGGCACCCTCAGCTGAGTATTGTGAAAAGAGAGAATGATGGCACAGTTCTGTTCCAATGCGGTAAACAATACAGTGCCCACCATATTCTCACCTTTCCGGTAACATTGACCCTGAAAGAAGAGAGGATGCTGGCTGTTATGGGGCAACTGCATAATACTCAACAAAATATTATTGACAGTGACGAGCTGTTAATTGCGTCCAACAATACATCAAATGAATTCACAACGACTTTTGTTAACAGTAGGGGGGCGGGCGGCAAAGTATATTTTACCAACATTCCAGTTTGGATGGGAGAGTTGAGAGAATTAGCATTATCGCCGATATCAGAGCAGCTGTTAATGGATATGAAATCCCGGCAATGGGGCATGGTAACGAGTATGTCGTCATTCAAAATCGAAAGATATCTAGATAGTTATGATGCAGTCATCGGAGAAGTTCGCCTGATGGACGATACAGATTTGACAAACTCTATTATTTCGCTTGCTTTTAACTGGTCAAAAAAAGAAGAAGACGGCACCTTGATACATATCGCTTCCGGCAAACTTCTCACCACCTGGGTAAGCATTGAACAGTATGGAATCGTAAAAAAAGCCCCCTTGCCGGATTACTTAAATGAGTATTTGGCTCAACTTCCTCCAATATTTATTGAGAATACACAATGGTTGAATGAAAAAAAACGGATAACTTCAAAAATGGCTTCTGTATTCGCACCAGATATTGCAAAACGAAAGAAATATTTTTTGGAGCAACAGGAGTTTCTAACTTCCACGGAAGATTCGAACCTGGTCGGCAATATTTATTTTTCACAGTATTACAGTTGGCAAGCAAGGTTACGCGATCATTATCTGTTTACTCGTTTTCCTGAGATTTTTCAGTGGAGCAACAAGAGTGAGTTTGTATGCATATACGCTGAAGTGAATCATCTGCAGGAGGCGATGCCCTTTGAGACTATAGAAGTATCCATGTATTTGTATGAACTTTTTGCAGAAGGTTTTACATTATATTTTGAGTACTATAGTGTAAGTGAGCATGGTACTCGGCTAAGAAAATTGGCTCATGGAGATCATAGCGCTGTCTGGATACCGGAGGTGCAGGAATTGAGCAGTGAAATCCATCCGGCAAAAATGCCGGAGGAGTACATGGCTCATTTTATGACGATTATTGGTGAAGCCGAGTAAGATCTGTGAGGTGTTTTTTTTATTGAGTTTTTTGCGAAGCCTTGGATTCATACTTGTTGCTTGCGGTGTACTTTTAAAAATACTTTAGTTTGCTTCCTCGCTCCCCTTTTTTTGAATCTTAGATATTCGTAAAAAAACGGAGGGTTAACCTGTAGCACTGCTTTTCAGCAGCAACATCATGGCAAAGAAAACAAAATCAGAAAATGTACCGAAAAAGATGCAGGAAACTTTTGCTGCAATTTCCTCCCTGACCGACGTATTCTGCAAAGAACAGCTGAATGAGGAATATGCTCAGATGGCCCGTTACCTGACCGCTGCACTGTGCCGCAAGCGACCGTCCCCGCTCACCAGAGGGAAAACCAACAGCTGGGCCGGCGGTGTTATCTACGCGCTTGGGTTTGTTAATTTTCTTTTTGACAAGAGTCAGAAGCCATCTCTGACTGCTGGGGGACTCTGCGCAGGTTTCGGAATCAGTACGAGCAACGGGGCGAGCAAATCCAAGCAGATTCGTGACCTGATGGACATGATGCAGTTTGACCCAAATTGGACCCTGCCGAGCAAAATGGATGATAATTACATGGCCTGGATGATTACGGTGGATGGATTTGCCGTGGATGCCCGGAGCATGCCTTTACATATTCAGGAGGTTGCTTATGAAAAGGGATTCATTCCCTATATTCCTGGACAGATGGACGAACCGAAAAAAGATAGGGCAACGGTCAGGAATGCGCTCTACACCCTTGAGGCCTTTATCATCGGTGGGCCGCTGGCCGAAGAGTTTGTTGAAAATAATCCAGTGATCGGTCGGACCGTGGAAATTCGGGGAGATCAGACCCTTGAAGATCTGCACAAGATTTTGTTCAAGGCCTTTGATCGTGAGGAAGAACATCTTTACGAGTTCCAGCTTAAAGGAGCCGGCCCCATGGATCCCGAGAATAAAAAATATATTTCATCGTCGGCAGGGGAAGGATTTGATGAGCCGAAACCGGACGGAGTCTGTGAAGAAATAAAGATAGGATCTCTGGAATTGGAGGAAGGCGAAGCCTTTGCTTACTGGTTTGATTTCGGTGATGACTGGTGGCATCAGATCAATGTGGTGTCGATAACAGAGCCTGTTCCTGACCCTAAAGGGAAATATCCGAAAATCATCAAGCGGAAAGGGGATAGCCCGCCGCAGTACCCGGATGTTGCATAGACAGCATCTTTTTTGATCCGCAGTTCCAGAGATCGGAGTTCAGGATCTGTCCAAAGTCGGCAAGGGAGAGAAGGCATGACCATATTGACGAGTATAACGAGTACGCCCGAGGAAACCCTGCAACAGATCTTTGGTTTTGATGCCTTTCTGCCGGGGCAGGAGGCGGTAATATTTGCCGTTTTGGCGGGCCGTTCCGCCTTGGCGATTTTTCCCACCGGCCAGGGCAAGAGCCTTTGTTATCAATTGCCCGCCCTGCATCTTCCCGGCCTGACCTTGGTGGTGTCGCCGCTCATGGCCCTGATGAAGGATCAGGTGGATTTCTTGATCGGGAAAGGGATTGCAGCAGCACGCTTGGACTCTTCCTTAGATTTTAGCGAAGTCAACGCAATTTATGACCGGCTGAACCGTAACGAGCTGAAGTTGCTCTATGTGGCTCCAGAGCGCTTTGCCAATGAGCGCTTTGTGGGTTTGGTTACCCGGCTGCGGCTTTCTCTGCTGGTGATTGATGAGGCCCATTGCATCTCCGAATGGGGCCATAATTTTCGGCCTGACTATCTCAAACTGGCTGAATTGGCCACAACCTTTGCCGTGCCTGCGGTGCTGGGCCTGACCGCGACAGCAACGCCCAAGGTGGCAGCAGACATCCGGCAGAGCTTTGCTGTTGCTGACGCTGACTGCATCCAAACCGGATTCTATCGTCCCAACCTCACCTTGCTCTTTGAACTGGCTGATGAGCCGGATCAGGCTTTATTACGTTGTTTTGCAGAGCAGAAGGAGAAGGAATGCGGAACCTTGGGTCCTACCATCGTCTATGTCACCCTCCAGCAGACCGCCATGCAGGTGGCCGCTTTGCTTGCCAAGGAGGGCTTACCAGCCAAGCCCTATCATGCTGGCATGAAGGATGAGCAACGACAGGAGGTCCAGGACTGGTTTATGGCCTCGGATACGGCGATTGTGGTCGCGACGATCGCTTTTGGCATGGGTATTGATAAGAGTAATATCCGTTCGGTCTATCATTATAATCTGCCCAAGAGTCTGGAGAATTATGCCCAGGAAATCGGCAGGGCAGGGCGGGACGGGCTGCCGTCAACCTGTATCATGCTCGGCAACGGCAATGATTTGCATGTGCTGGAGAATTTCGTCTACGGCGATACCCCAGAGCCCGGCCATGTGCCAGAGTTTGTCGATCATATTCTTGGGCAAGAGGCGGTGTTCTCCTGCTCGATCTATGAGCTTTCCGGTCTGTTTGATATGCGACCGTTGGTGGTGAAAACCCTGCTCACCTATCTGGAGCTTGAGGGGTTGCTCGCATCCACCGGGCCGTTTTACAGCAGCTACTCCTTTAAGCCCTTACGACCTTCTGCGGAGATTCTTCCTCGCTTTGATGCGGAACGACAGGTATTTCTCAAAAAATTGCTTTCCTGCGCAGTCAGGCAGAAGATTTGGTTCAGCATTGATCTTGACGAGGCTGCCCAACGAACGGGTAGTCCGAGGAAACGGGTGATCGCGGCCTTAGATTATCTGGAACAGCAGGGGGATATGGTGCTCAAGGTCAGCGGGGCGCGCCTTGGTTTCAGAAAGCTTGCTGCTGATCATCTTGATATTGCGGCCCTTAAGGACGGGCTCGTCAAACGGTTTGAGCAGCGGGAACGCAGTGATTTAGATCGGCTGGGACTGGTAGTTGAGCTGGTTAATCATGCTGGGTGCAAGACCGGGTTCCTGCTGCGATATTTTGGTGAGGAACCAGCGGAGAACTGCGGGCATTGCTCGTTCTGCCTACACGGGGATAATGCACTGATAAGCGGCAGGGCAACCGATGCGGGGGTGCCGGAGCAAAAGGCGCTGGCCGAAGAGGTGCAACGGTTGCGTGCAGAATATCCGCAGGTTTTGGCAAGCCCGCGCCAGACCACCCGCCTGCTCTGCGGACTTTCATCACCCGGTTTGACCAGAAATAAGTTGAGCAAGCATCAACTCTTCGGGAAGTTGGACCAGTATCCTTTTGCTGAGGTTATGGCGTGGGTTGTGGCTCATGCGTGATACACGGGATTTTGCCTGTACGGGGGATAAAATGGGATACTGCACGCTGCATCTCAGCATTGATTTCTTTTGGTGAGGCTCCCTGGAATTGTTGCCTTGCCCCAAAAAAAACAATGGCATTTTTCGGATCATGAGCCTGTCGATACGATCCAGCATTGGCTAAGATGTCCTCAAAAAGCGTTACACAGCAGATTCATATGAAATATGGGAGCTACCAACTTAAGGCGGGACGGCCTACAAGATCAGTCAATTATGCGGAACGTGTTATACAGGGACATTGACCGCATTTAAAGACGAAACGAGTCGATAAAAAAGCTGTCATCACCAAGGGGAAAGGTAGTGATACCGGTATCAAAGTCCAAAATCAAAGGCCGCAACGATGCGGATTACAGGTCGGGGGGCGCGGGGTCGAATTCTAGCAGCTAAAACAAAAAAGGGCCACCGGCATAAGCTGGTGACCCCCTTTTTTATTTCACATAAGATCGCTTATACGACATTGCTCAATGTGTAATATCGACCTTCTCTTGATAGATATTATTTATTAGCAATTACTTGAGTTTACCAAATCTCTTAAGGATGACTTTGTCAGCAAGCTTACGAACTATATCCTCGGCCTCAGAATAAGCATTTTCGTATGTTACAGTAGCACTACATTTCGTGCAGGTTATTATGTCACTAGGTTTAGGGTCAGTAGGAAACTCTATACCAAATTTTTTGCATCTTTCGCACTTGTGTCGAGTTATATCAGCCATTGTTTTTTGATTATCTTAGTGTCCTTTTGAGAAGCCGGTAGTCATCTTCATTTATCGTTTTTTTGTTCAGTTCATACAAATACTATCTTACCCCAATGTTCCGCACACACCACATAAAATCCATTATGCGACTTTAACCTGAAAATACAGTTGAACCCGAGAAAGCTTGGCTTGGCTGCTGTCTGCTTTGCGGATATGTTTCTGCCCACGATTTCTTAATAAGCTGAATAGTTATGGAGCAACAATGTAATAACCATCAGCTATTGTATCCTTTCCCCCTAACACGCTGGAGTAGGTTCCGCTGGCAGTTACTTCTCGCCCCCCTAACACGCTGGAGTAGGATCCGCTGGCAGTCCCATAGTACCCACCTGATACACTGGAGTAGTGAGCACTGGTCGTCCCATGGTATCCTCCTGACACGCTGGAGTAGTCTCCGCCAGCAGTCCCAAAGCTTCCTCCTGATACGCTGGAGATATGCCCACTGGCAGTTCCCCAGAGTCCTCCTGATACGCTGGAAAGGATTCCGCTGGCAGTCCCATAGTACCCTCCTGACACGCTGGAGTAGCGTCCTTCGGCAATTCCTGCATACCCCCCTGACACACTTGAGGTCTCTCCGCTGGCAGTGACTTCACGCCTCCTGACACGCTGGAGTAGATTCCGCTAGCAGTTCCATACCACCCCACCC
>MTKO01000084.1 GCA_004028505.1 Candidatus Electrothrix aarhusensis | reverse complement strand
TCTCGCCGTCTTAATCATGTCCTTTTCACTGGCTCTGTCGATCATATAGCGTTCATAAGCTCTGCGCTCATTCTCAGGCATTTTGAGCAGATCCAACTTTTCTGCGGCAGCCTGAATATTCTTTGAGGTGAACTCAGGCCGGACCTTTGAATTCTTGAACAGGTAGATCCATTCATCAATGCCCTTAGTTATGATGTCATGAAAGCGTTCAACCTCAATCAGATAATATTCTGGAAAGATGCTTCCGGCAGTAATCTCCTGCCCCAGAACGGCCCGTCGTTTTTCCGGTTTCAGCCGCAGAGTCTCCTGCGTATTCATCCCGTGGAATTCTGTCGTGCCCCTGTACAGATAGTCATTCTCTCCCTCGCCGAACAGAAAATAGAGAATGCTGATCGAAATGACTTTTTTGACCTTTTTGAACGAATCACCGAGGCTGACATGATCCACCACTAGCTTAGAGGTGCCGTAGAGCAACCGTTGTAAATAATGCCGCTCCCGGCTGTTTTGCACTTCGATGATGAAAATTTCACCGTTCTCATCCTCCACGGCCAAATCCACCCGGTTGAACTTATCCGACTCTTCCTGCTGATTACCCTCGCTTTCCAGAACAGAAAGAATCGTTATGTCCGTGTCCAGCAGGGTACTGAGGAAACCTTCCAGCACGTCATGATTCGCTTTATCACGCAGAATATTTTTAATCGCCCAGTCGAAACTGACCAGCGTTCTCTTTTTACTCATATTCTCCTCCATGTAAAGTTACCAACCCGCCAACAACCTTCAACAACTCCTTCAACCTTTTCTCCTGCTTCCGCACGCCAATACAGCCGGGCTTTCCACTATACCAAGACAGGTTCGGCATTGGCTACTTAATTCAATCTTATCTTTTCATTTGAAAAGAATGGTGCAGATATCGTATCCTATTGTTAATATATCATCTTTAATTATCAACGCGAGATGCAACAATAAAAAAATATTTACTTTTAAATAAGCAAGTTACACGCAAGATCTCTCCCCAAAAATAAGAAAATATGCTTTAGCTGCAACAAGAGATCCAGGCTGCTACCAACAGAAATCTTTTGTTAACACAGCCTAGAATGCATATTAACAACCGATAACGAGAACTCATCATACAATCTTTTTTTACGCACGCAATATGACAGATCTATCAAAAACCTGCATTATTGGTGATATCCACGGATGTCTGAAATCGTTGCAAAAACTTTTAAAGTTGGTCGAAAAGGAAGCAGGCACTTTTGTCTTTCTTGGTGACTATATTGACCGAGGATCAGAATCAAAAGAAGTTATTGAATATATATTGAAATTCAAAAAGAAACACCGAGAAGTCATCACCCTCTTAGGAAATCACGAGATTATGCTGATCAACTATTTGAGAGGCTATGATGACGGCACCTTCATGCGAGCTGGCGGCAAAGAGACCTTAATCAGCTACGGGATCAAGCCCAAAACAAAGCCAGAAAAGGCAGCAAAGCTGTTTCCGCAAGAGCATATGAACTTCTTTCGGGAACTGCCGCTTCTCTGGGAAAATGAACACGGAATTTATGCCCATGCCGGTATTGAGCCGGGAGTACATCTCACCCGTCAGGTAAGCAGCTACTGCCTCTGGATCAGAGACGAATTCATTCGTAGCCCGTATAAATTCAGCAAGCCGGTTATCTTCGGCCACACGGTTTTTCGGGAACCGCTTGTTCAGGAAAATAAAATCGGCATCGATACCGGCGCAGTCTACGGAGGAAAGCTCACAGCACTACTCCTGCCAGAAAAAAAGTTTATCTCAGTTGATGGAGAAAAGGGCAGCCCCTCTGGTATCTTCCGCAGATAGGATATCTGTCAAAAAGTACCTGCGGCCCCGGCCACTGCCTCTTGAGCCAGCCGGGTTATGGCTGACCACTCCCTCTGCTCAATCTTATCCGCCGGGACCAGCCAAGAGCCGCCGACACAGGCTACATTTTTGAGGGAGAGATATTCTTTATAGTTTTGTAGCGTAATGCCACCGGTAGGACAGAAGGTCACCTGGGGAAAGGGGCTGTTGAAAGATTTCAGCATCTCCACTCCGCCCGCTGCCTGGGCAGGAAAAAACTTCAACTCGGTCAATCCTGCTTCCAGGGCCAGCATCAGCTCAGAGGCACTTGCCACCCCTGGAATCAGAGGGATGGATTCTTGGCGGGCAGTGGCGAGAAGATTGGGGGTCAGGCCGGGACTGATGGCGAAATACCCCCCTGCCTTTGCCACTGCTTGCAGATCCTGGCCTGAAAGCACTGTTCCGGCTCCGACTAAGGCATCCGGAACCTCCGATCTTATCCGGCTGATAGACTCAAGAGCCGCATCGCTGCGCAAGGTTATTTCCAGAACCCTGATTCCCCCTGCCAACAGGGCCTGAGCCAGCGGAACTGCATGATCAGGATTTCGGATCACAATCACCGGGATAACCGGCCCGTTTTTGAGAACTTCCAAGGCGGAGAGGCCTTTTTTCTCGGTCATGTACTTCCCCTTTTCGGTATATGTTGTAGGGGGCAGGTCCCTGTGCCTGCCCGCTATAGCCTGTCCGCTATACAAGGGCGAACACAGGGGTTCGCCCCTACGATATGATAGCACTGGCCCCTTCCTCGGCACCGGACAAAGCTCCACGCAGAACATTAAAAATCTGATGTCCCTGAGCCGCATAACGGGTCTGCAACTCCACGGTCTCACGACCGGCCAGTTCTTTCTCAGAAACCTTGAGTTCCAGCAGATTATTTCGGGCATCCATGCAGATAATATCACCGTCCTCCACTTTGGCCAACAAACCGCCTGCCGCAGCCTCTGGAGTACAGTGAATGGCAAAGGGCACCTTGCCCGAGGCCCCGGAAAGTCGCCCATCGGTGACCAGTCCGACTTTATAGCCTTGCTCCATACTTATGACCAGCCAGGTAATCAACTTATGCAGCTCAGGCATGCCGTTGGCCCTCGGCCCCTGAAAACGAAGCACCGCCACCAGATCTCGATTAAGCTGACCCGCCTGAAAGGCCTGTTCCACCTCCTGCTGACTGTGAAAAACCAGAGCCGGGGCCTCAACCAAAGTATCCTCCCCATCAGCTAAGGCAGAGATCTTCATAATCGCCCGGCCCAAATTGCCCGTCAGCAGCTTGATCCCGCTTATCCGGGCAAAGGGCTTGCTCAACGGGGCAATAATTGCTGGATCACGGCTCTGTTCCGGTCCAGTCTGCCAAACTACCCTACCCTGTTCCAATATTGGCTGCTCCAAGTATCTGCTCAAACCGGGGCCGACCACAGTCTGCACGTCTTCATGGACTAACCCACCCTCAAGCAGCTCCCGAATTAGCAGAGACATGCCGCCTGCCTGCTGAAAGGAGTTGATATCTCCTGAGCCGTTGGGATATATCCGAACAAGCAGGGGCACAACTTCTGAAAGCTCGGCAAAATCATCCCAGTTGATTTGAATTCCGGCTGCCTTGGCGATAGCCACCAAATGCATGGTCTCGTTGGTGGAACCGCCTGTTGCCAACAAACCGACCATAGCGTTGAC
Organism: Candidatus Electrothrix aarhusensis; assembly: GCA_004028505.1. Lineage (GTDB taxonomy): Bacteria > Desulfobacterota > Desulfobulbia > Desulfobulbales > Desulfobulbaceae > Electrothrix > Electrothrix aarhusensis. The sequence continues at coordinate 40,166 of MTKO01000084.1, read as the reverse complement.
CACAGATTTCTCGCTGATAACTCGACCCAGCGGGGTATATCCGCCATCGTCAGTATCCAGATGCGTCATGCCGGTAATCCGCGCCGCTGCTGCCTTTGTCAGGGCCGCACGCAGCTCAGTCTCGGCATTGACAAAGGAGGCTCCGGGCAGATGAAGCCCGAGCATCTCTGCGATCAACTGGTTTGAATTGGCTGTACCATAAAAAGTACATGTCCCCGGACTATGATAGGCCCGACATTCCGAGATCAGCAATTCTTCCTGCCCGACCTCCCCTTTGGCAAAGCGCTCCCGCACCTGATTCTTTTCCTGATTGCCGATACCGGATTGCATAGGACCGCCCGGCACTAAGATCATGGGCAAATGGCCGTATTGCAGCCTACCCATGAGCAGGCCGGGCATGATCTTATCGCAGACGCCCAGGAGCAGGGCTCCGTCAAAAACGTTATGCGACAGGGCTATCACTGTGGACAGAGCTATCACATCCCGACTCATCAGGCTCAGGTCCATGCCCGGTTCTCCCTGGGTGACACCGTCACACATGCAGGTACACCGCCCGCAACCTGAGCGTTTCCGCCTGCTTCGGCCACAGCCGCCTTGATCAGGTCGGGATAGCCTCCCAAGGGCTGGTGGGCTGAAACCACATCGTTATACGAAGAGATAATTCCGATATTCGGTGCCTTGTCATCAAGCAGAGCTGTACGACAGGACGGGCAGCCTGCCAGATCGTGAGCAAGGTTGCTGCTGGGCAGCTGTTTGCGGAAGGGGCCTTTCGGGCTTTTTCCGGCGGCCTCTTTTATCTGCTCTAAATAGGCCGTGCGGCTCTCTTTGCTGCGTTCAATGATTCGTCGGGTGACCTGCTCAACGGTTTTATGCATAGTATTTTATGAAAAATTTTTAAAAGGATACCGTCAGATTAACACAGCTCTCTTTCTGGCGAAAGTATTTTCAGTATGTTGCCCTCATCACCTTTTTTCCACTTTTCCTGATTGCTGAACAAATTGAACGTTATTTCGTGTCCCCCTGTTTCTCACTAGAATAAGGCAGTAACAAGGTGAAGCGTGTTCCTTTTTCTACAAAACTCTGAATATCGATGGTGCCACCGAGAATAATTACTCTTTCTCGTATGGTATTTAATCCCAGACAGCCTTTTTCTTGCTGACTGCCAGCCAAGTTTGGCATGTCGCTTGACATGTCAAAGCCGCGACCAAAGTCGGTAATTTCAATACACAGGGAATCCGCCCTATTAATAGTGTTAAGATTGACCTTTTTCGTACCGGAATGTTTTCCTATATTGTTTAAAATTTCCTGTAATATTCGATAAATTTGATGCTGATCGTGTTTTGAAAAGTATTTCTGAATATGAATGCTACCTAAAACTATTTCTATACCGTAATCTCGACTGAAGTTACCCAAGAATTCCTTCAGTGCCAAATCAAAGCCAAACTTTTCGATTACAACCGGCCAGAGATTTTGACAGATACTCCTGGTGCTCTCCAGCGTTTTTTGCAAAGTACTACTAATAATAGTGGCTACTTCCTGCGTCTTCTCCTTATCACTGGACTCAAGCTGAAAACAAAAATTGTTAAACTGTAATTTCAATGCTATCAAATTTTGACCAATACCATCATGAAGCTCCATAGCAATACGTTTTCGTTCATTTTCCTGAGCATCAATAAGTCTGGCAGAGAGACGCTGCAACTCTTTGTATAATGTTCTCAACTCATCTTCCATCCTCCTACGTTTACTAATATCTTCTTCAAGCTCTTTAACCAGTCGCTTATTTTCACGGATAAGAAGAAAGTTTTCGCTTGCCTTATCGAGAACTTGTAGCAAGTCATTTTCAACCCAAGGTTTGACGATATACTGATAAATATGGCCCTTGTTGATTGCATCAATTATGTCAGCAACTTCCGTATAGGCTGTTAAGATAATCCGAATTACATCCTTATTATGTTTTTTAATATGCTGAAGCAACTCAATGCCTGTCATGCCGGGCATACGATGGTCAGTGATAACAATCGCAATATCGTTATTATCATTAAATACTTCAAGAGCTTCCTGTCCTAACCTTGCTGTGTATATCTGATATTTTGCTCTAAAAGCAATTGTAAAATTAGTTAAGTTAACCCTTTCATCATCAACATACAGCAGCTTTAATTTTGTCAAAACGCTTCTCCTGATAACATCTTATCTTCAGATACTTCTATGGGGCTCACCGGAAAAATAATTTTAAATACCGAACCATTACCAACATTACTCTCCACTTTGATATCTCCACCGTGCTGCCTGATAATTGAGTATGATATACCAAGCCCTAGACCGGTTCCCTGACCAACTTCCTTGTTGGTAAAAAAGGGGTCAAAAATATTTGGCATGTCATGCGCATGGATACCGCAGCCAGTGTCTGAAAAAATAATATGAACATATTCATTCCGATGCTCTGTTTTGATCGTCAATTGTCCTGTCCCATCCATAGCCTCGATACCATTATTTATGATATTTAAAAATACTTGGCCCATTCGTCCCGGCAGACAATGAACGAGCGGAAGAGAGCCATAGTCACGGCGAATGGTTACATTTTTCAATAATTGTTTATCAACATAATTAACCGTGGAATCAATGACTGTATGCACGTCAACCGGGATTATCTTTTCTACATCCTGCCGGGAAAAAATTTTAAGGTCACGAACGATACGAGTTGTACGCGTGGCTCCTTCTTCTATATTTCCAACCAGTTGATCGATGGTGAAAAAAAGATCCCCATAAAAAAGTTTTTCTTTTATCGGCCTTGCTTTCTCAAATTTTGCATATCGGGCAAAAATCTCTTTCATCTCATCTAAAGAGCGATGCAAAGAAGGCAGAGCCCCGGAGATAAAATTGACGGTATTGTTGAGTTCATGTGCCACTCCAGCTACAAGCTGCCCCATGGCTGCAAGCTTTTCTTTCTGGATAAGTTGTTCCTGGGTTTCTTTTAATCGCCTGAGAGCCTCAAGAAGATGCGTATTGCTCCTTTTAAGCTTTTCTTGTCTCTGATAAAGCTTATTATTTGCCTTGGTGAGCTGAAGTGTTCGGCATTTCACCTTTTCTTCAAGCCCTTCATTTAATTCAGTAATGGTCTGAAATGACCTTTCAAGATCATCTACCATACTGCTATAGGTTTCGGTCAGCACCTTAAGGTCGCTAGGATGTTCAGTTTTTCCTTCCCGTTTTCTTATTGCCAGAATCAATTTTCGTAATGGTTCCGTAATCTTCTGTATAATAAGAAATATTGTCAACATACTGACAACGAGAAAAATCAGTACAGAGACACCTGTTTGAATAAGGATATTACGCACACCTTCTTCAAAGAACTCTTTGGAAAGAACAACTGCCGCATAGCCCACAACCTCTTTTTCTGAGCTATTTTTTTCTTCATCAAAATACCAATTTTCATCCAAGCTTGAAGGTACAGTGAAAAAAATCTGTCCCCATAATATAAAACTATCCTCAGTTTCTATGCTCTGATGGCCACTCTTGTCATGTTGCTGAGAGCCATTGACATTTCCCTGGATTTTCCAGTACTGCGTAATCTTCCGGTCGGATCTTTCGTTTTTTGCAGAAGCACCTCGCCTTCTTTATTCCAAATAACGACCTCAAACACATCATCCTGTTGTAGCAGTCCCGACACTGGAGCATGCATTTCATCTTCATTTCCAATAAAAACAGCAAGCCTGATCGAATGGGCAAGCAGCCGTATAAGGGTAGCCCCATGTGCATCATAGGAAGCCTTATATGCCCTTTTCTGTATACTGATCAAAACAATATTAAATAACGATCCCATACACACCATGGTGACAATCAGGAAAAGAAATATCTTGGCGCTAAAGCTCTTCGGCAAAACAAGAAAAGTCTTATTCATCTGCCTTCCTCCTGTCCGCGATGAATATTCCTAACTTTGCAGCCATTTTGTAATTGATAATGGTTTCAACCGGAGGGTCAACAAGAGCTGTCCGCTCGGCCTCGGCCCCAACAGGATGAAACAGCATATCTATAGCCAAAACTGCTGCCTGCTTAGCCATCTTATCTGTATCAAATGTTACGGCGATTGTAGCTCCATGCTTAAGGAGTTTTTTAGAAAAAGTAAGCAGCGGAATTTTATTCCTTATCGAGAAAAGAGCATAACTCTGAATGGTCACCTGGTTGGTAGCCGTAAGATCAGGCAGCATCCAGAGAAGATCCACCTTTCCACGTAAAGAATGTATTAACGCAGGAACTTCAGCTATATTTTCAGTAGGCAGAGCGATAAATTCTAAATCAGGTCTGACCGAGTTCAACTGCTCTATAATTTTGCGGCTTCGCTTTGGGTCATAAACAAGTCCAATCCGTTTCACTTTTGGGAAATAGCTCTTCATCTCATCCAATTGCACTTTCGGTGGCACGGACAGGCTCACTCCGGTTACTGGCCTTTTTTTGTCAGTAATTGTTACCGGATGAATGACCAACAGATGAACAACGGGAATATTAGGGACCAAGAGTGCCACTTCCAGTGCTTGGGCACCAAGGGCAAGGATCAAATCAGGGGCAATGCTTTGTATTCTACTTGCGATACCCCCCTCATTTCTGCGGGTAATGACGACTTCCGTCATCTGATTTGGTTGTATGCATTTTAGACCACGATGAGGAACACGCTTACCAAGTTCATCAATAAAGACATCTTGAATTTGCTGGTTAATTTTGCTCGCACTGCTCTTCAGTACCACTATCTCAGAGCCAAAGGCTCTATCCGCCAAGCTGAAAAATGAAATAATGATAAGAAGGATATATCTCTTCATAAAGTAAAAAAACTGGTGTATTCTCTCGTGAAAAGAGGCTTTTTACTGTTCGAACTCAACAAAGATAGTAATAGTTTTGTAAACAAATATTTACAAGTAAATTTTGCGCTAAATATTCGTCAAGGTTTAGAAAAATATTCCTTAATAAAAATATTAAAAGATATATTGGGTAGATTCGAGTAATATTTTTTTCAAATTCACCACGTTCAAAAATAATGGCGTTGTAAAAATTCCGATCTACTGATGAAAAGTGATAACCCGCTCGCTGTTTTGTTACTCCTCACAGCCTTTCTTTCAGTCCCACCTGCTCTGGCTTATAATAATACCTATCAAGAAAATAAACTCTTGAAGATGTATTTTGATGAAGAAGAGCTGGTTGAAACGGCTACCCGCTCTCCCAAGCCCATCACTCAGGTGGCGGAAAATGTAACCATTGTCACCGCAGAAAAAATTGAGGCCATGCATGCCCACACCTTGGCGGAAGTTCTTAACCGGCAGTCGGGAGTGTTTGTTGATTTTTTTGGGCAGGATTTCCTTGGAGATTCAATCCTTCGTCTTTTAGGATCCCAGCGGCATCATGTGTTATTGCTCCTTGATGGGGTACGCTTGAACATTAATTCAAGCGGCGCGGCTTTAACCAATTTCATCCCCATAAGTATTATAAAACGTATTGAAATTATTAAGGGAGCCGCATCATCCACCTGGGGCTCTGCCCTTGGTGGTGTGATCAATATTATTACCAAGGATGTCGCTAATTCCAGCCGCCCCACCGGCAATGTCAATGTAAGTTATGGCGAGGGGAACAGTCGTGATGTTTCAGCCGATGTGGCTGGTAAGCTGAAAGCCTTGGGCTATTATCTCCATGTCGGCAATATTGATTCGGACGGCCTGTCCCTTGATCGCTACTCCGAAAGAAATTCTTTATACGGCAAAATGCAGCTTGAATTACCCCGTAGTTCTCGTCTGAGTTTCACCGCTGGCTACAGTGATCCCTTTTACAAAAATCTTAACTGGGGTGATGCCTGGGAAATTACAGATCTTAATATCTATGAAGATATTGATCATCAAAGTATTTGGGGTACACTTTATTTTGATACTGAAATAACACAAGATCTTACCTTTCATCTCTCTGGTCAACATTTTGATAATACATTTTCAACCAGCTATAATTCATTAGGGAGTGGGCTGGGTGGACATCAGGGTGACCTGATCTTTGGGGAGAAATGGAAAGAGGAGGTTAACTCCTTTATCGGTCGACTGACCTGGGCAAGAGAAGCATTTACTGCCAATCTCGGTTTTGAATCAAGCCGGAGTGAAATGAAATATGCAAGCCGATCTGGTATCTTTTTTGATGGACCGTCATTAACAGAAGATGACCCGGTAACAGAAAGCCGGCACGGCACATATGCTAATGTCACATACGTCAAAGGCAATTTTTCAATCACCCCTGGCTTACGCTATGACGACCATTCAAATTCAGAGGAATCTGTAAATCCCTCTCTGGGCATTACCTATCTGTTTGGCCCCGATATCCTACTCAGAGGTTCCATTGCTAAGGGTTTTTCTGCCCCTTATCTGGCTGCCTCTTCTCACTCCCCAAACCTTGAGCCAGAAAACATCTGGGCCTATCAGGCCGGGATTGAAACAGGACGCATTCCCTATCTTCATTTTAAAGGCACAATTTTTTATCACAACATTGAAGATGCATGGGATTATAATATGATTCCCTGGGTCAATACAGGAAGCATTCGCCTCAATGGTTTTGAGGTTGAGGCAAAAACTGCTGTTTACCATGGTCTGAGCCTGAGCGGAAATTTCACTTACATCAAAGAGAAAAGTAAGGAGACCAGTACCAGCGCCTGGGTTGACGATGAGACCTACACCAGTAACTTCATTCTTTCTTACCGTAACACTGCATATGGCCTACGGACAGAAGTGGCTAGCCACTATTACTGGATGAGTGATCATGTAACCAATGAAGAACCCAAATATGGTACTTTTCTCTGGGATATTCTTCTTGCTAAAGATGTTGATTTTTCTCTACTCAGTGGCGAAGTCTATCTCAAGGGGCATAATATCTTTAACGGGGATCAATACATTGATTTTGAATATCCTAACCCAAAACGATGGCTGGAGGTGGGACTTGCTCTCAAATTTTAATTTGACGTCCTCGCCACTCATCTGTTAGGGTTAAGATGTTGTGTTAATTGGTCAAGCAAACTTTAACAACTTGGAGACTCAGGATGAAGAAAAAAATGATCGTTCTCAAGAAAGGAAAAAATGTCAAATCAGTAGCTGCTGATGGTTCCTGTTGCAAAGGCGCACCCTCAGCTGCCAAATGACAGATTAACCTGTTATCTTTTACTTAGGAGAGCATCTTGCTCTCCTTTTTTTATTTCTTTGGGTAAGATAGATGTATTTCACCCCCTACCTCACCGTCCACCGACATCACTCCATCCCGGATCAAGTCCTTCTTTTTTCCACCAAAACAGGAGCGCTTGTCCTGTTGCCGGAAGAGGATTTTACGACCCTAAAAAATGGGGAGAGTGAAAATGAGTATATTGCCCCCCTCACTGACATGGGTTTTCTTGTGGAAGACGTGGAGGCGGAACACCGGGAAGTTGCACAATATATGGAGGACATTAACCGCCATAGCCCCAATCTGACCCTGGCACTTATCCTGGGAATGGAATGTAACTTCGGTTGCAGCTACTGTTTTGAAGGAAAACAGAAGGGCAAAAAGGTCATGGATGATGAGACAGCAGATCAGCTCATCTCCTTTATCAAAGAGCATTTCAGGCCCAGCAAAAAAAAGTTGCTGTTACAGATCTACGGTGGCGAGCCACTCCTGTATACAAAAAGGATTATCTACCTAGCTGAACGTCTGAAACCGTTTATTGAGGAAAGGGGAGCGGAATTTGCCTTTGATCTGATCTCCAATGGTTCCCTGCTTACTGAAAAAGTAGTGGATGAGCTGAATAAATGGGGTTTGGACGGTGTAAAGGTGACCCTCGACGGGCCTCCAGAGAACCATAATCAGTTCAGACCGTTCAAATCTGGTGCCAAGAGTTTTGATGTTATTGCAGGTAACCTCAAAAAGGTATGCAGTAAGACCAAAATTCGCCTGGGTGGTAATTACACCAGTGAAACATACCAGAATTTTGCAACTGTCCTTGACCTGCTTTCTGAGGAAGGTATTACCCCGGACAAGATTGAACGGGTAAGCTTCAATATCGTCATGCAGGTTCGGGATAAAATTACCAGCAATGAATTCGTGGGAGGTTGCGCCACCATAAACGAACCTTGGTTGCGCGATGCTGCTCTCCATGTTCGTAAAGAGGTTTTACAAAAGGGCTATCCCATCGCAGAACTCGGGCCAGAACCGTGTGCCGTTGAGATGGATGACGCCTTTACCATTCATTATGACGGTAGCCTTTATAAATGCGTTTGCTGGGTGGGGCACGAACAGTATAAAATCGGCGATATCTGGCAGGGTGTTACCGAGGATTTCCAGGAGTCCCACCATCTCTTCCACTGGCAACGGGAAAAACAATGCCAAAAATGCAAATACTTGCCTCTCTGTTTCGGAGGCTGTCGTTATATGGCCTATCAACGCGACGGTCATATGGGACAGGTGGATTGTCGAAAACCCTTTCTCGATACCACTCTGGAAACCATGCTCTTGCAGGATCTACGGTATCTACACGGGCAAATAATTGGGTGAGCAGCCGGCGAGTACTTTGAGATAGAAACAACAAAATTTCTCAAGAAGCCCAATACACAACAACCGGTGTTTCCTCCTGACGGAGAACAAATCGAACCGGCATTTCCTCTGCTGGGCCTGCCTCCTGAGCCTTTGCCAGCACTTCTTTTTTTTCTGAACCAGTGAGATGGAGAATAATTCCCTCTGCATTAAGGATGGCGGGGAGCGTAAGCGTCATGCGCTCATGGGGAGCATCGGCGGGAGTGACAGCCATGCAAGTTTTGCCGGAATTCATGTCCGTGGCTGCGGCAAGCTGCGCTGAACCAGGAAAAAGAGAGGCAGTATGACCGTCATTACCCATACCGAGAACCAGCACAGTAAAGGGCGGGAGAATCTTACATAGCTCCTGGTCACACTGGGCCTCTCCTTGCGCTGCTGTGGGAGAAGAATTTTTGAGGCCGATAAAGGTGGCAGCAGCAGCCCGATTCTGTAAAAGATATTGGCGGACCAACTGCTCATTGGAGGCAGAATCCGAGGGATCAACCCAGCGTTCATCAACCAAAGTGATAACCACATCCTTCCAGGGGAGAGCTAAGGCGGAGAGCTGCTTGAATAAGGGCTTGGGGGTAGATCCTCCAGAAACAGCCAAACTCGCCCGTCCATGAGCGGCAATGCTTTTCAGCAAAGATTGACCGATTCGATTCGCTAGCTCGACAACAAGTACTTCCTGGTCTTGAAAGATAAATTCTACCATAGACTTAGATTGGAACATCGTTCCCATTCCTCTTCCATATTCACGGTCCCTTTCTTCGGAATAAGATCACGAATAAATCTTTTCCATTTTGTCGGCGAACGAATGACTGTAAAGCCCACCTCTATAAAATCACCGTGTCTTCGCACCCAACGAGGCTGCACCTGAAGCTTATACGAATCCGCATCAGGACCACCGGAAACCACGGCAGTATAAATCTTTTTCTCCACAGCAAACTTATTCGACAAATCAGTCAAACATAACCCTTCAAGAGAAATATCTTCTATAATGGCATCGTATTCAAAGGTTCCGTCGGAGATATCAGCTATATACCCTCTGAGTTTCACCCTATCCTGCTTGCGGAAATTAATATCTTCCAACATAACCTATCACTGTTGCCTGTCTTATAACCTATCGTCCGTTCTTCTCTCTGCATTTCCTCTGCCTCCCGACCTCACAGCTAACATGGGATGGAAACAAACAAAATGACCAGCATCCCGCACCCAGGATAAATAATATCAACCTATCTCATGAGCTCTTTAAAATAATCAATAGACGGATATTTTGTCGAATAACAGGCAGGGCGACGGCTGCTTGAACAAGCGATATGAATCAGATATCCCAGGCCGAACCCATCTGCAACCCGCAATACCTTTTCCGTATCATCGGCAAGCAGGGTCTTTTCAGGAACAAAGCCCAACAATTCCTGCAAACGAGGCCAGAACTCGGGCTCTTCCTTGGCAAAACCGACTTCTTCCGCACACACAACTCGATCAAACCAAGCCCCGATAGAGGTCTTTTCCAACTTAATGGACAAGGCCTTGGAGTGGGCATTGGTAACAAGATAGAGTTTTTTTCGCTTTTTTAGACAAAACTCAAGAAATTCTATCACATAAGGATGAACACCGATGAGATGGTTAATCCGCAGCTTCAACTCCGGCAGATCAAGGTCCAGAGTATGTGACCAGTATTCAAGATCAGCCCATTGTAAGGAGTTCTCCACCTCCTGATAACGAGCCCGAAGCTCCCGCCCCGCCTCTTCCACAGAAATCTTATGGAGCAGGCTGTAATGCTCCGGCAGGTAGACCTCCCAGAAATAATCATCAAAATGTTTATCCAGCAGGGTCCCATCCATGTCCAGCATGACCGTCTCAATATCGTCCCAGGAAAAATCGGGTCGAATTTTATAACCGCATACCTGTTCCGCGCTCTCAGCGTATTCTTTTATATCCTGCATACTCTCTGTCCATCTTATTTCATCCGACCGGCAAGACCATTTGCTTCAGGATCTTTCCACATATAATATATGATCTAATACAAAAGAGATATGCTGTCAAACCGCATTTATTGTTTCTGTCAGCCTTCTTGCCTGCTGAAAAAACGAAGAACCGTCTCTATTCGCTGAAACAGGTCCGTCTGCTCAGCATTTTCATCAAGGGCAACAATGAGTCGTTGATCCGGAGTCAGACGCACCGGTTCCGGTGCTGGTGGGGCTGGAGCTTTTGCCGGTACACGCAGCCCTCGGTTCAAAGGACGGACCTCCTTCTTTTTTTTGGGAGCTTTTGATTTTTTTGGACGGGAGTGCTCAATAAAGGCAAGCAGGGTCTCCGGGGCAACTGGAGAATGATCGCTGAAACTGAAGACCAAATTGGCAGGTCCTTGTTCAAGCTTGGTGATACCTAGTTTACAGAGCGAATATTTAAGACCAATCAGGGCAAACAGGGTCTCTGCCTCACGGGGCAAGGCACCGAAGCGGTCAATGACCTCATCTCGCAAATCGGCCAACAGCTCAGGATCTTCATTCCCGGCCACAGAGAGGCGACGATACAGGCGATAGCGCAAGACAGTATCCCGGACATAATCATCAGGCAGAAAGGCGGCCACCCGGAGCTTGACATCCGGCTCCAGCTCAGGCTCAACCACGTCTCCCCCTTTCCCTTGCTCTGCCTGTTTTTTCAGATCTGCCACCGTGGACTGGAGCAGTTCCAGATAGAGATCATACCCCACCGCAGCAATATGACCGGATTGGGAAACACCGAGGAGATTGCCGCCACCTCGGATTTGGAGATCATTCATGGCCAGCTTGAAGCCGCCGCCCAGTTCGGAGCAATCCATCAGGGCCCGCAACCGCTGTCCGGCGTCTGCCGTCATTTGCTCAGTGGACGGCACCAACAAATAGGCATAGGATTGGCGTGAAGAACGCCCTACCCTGCCCCGCAGCTGGTACATGTCTGCAAGCCCGATGCGGTCGGCCCGGTTAATAATAATGGTATTGGCATTGGGGATATCCAAGCCAGATTCGATGATCGTGGTACTGACCAAGATATCCACCTCATGGTTGATAAAGCTGACCATGATATCTTCCAAATGCTTGCCCGCCATCTGGCCGTGGGCCACAGCAATGCGGGCATGAGGTACCAGTTGCTCAATCTGCTCCGCGATCCGATGGATGGACTTGACTCGATTATGGACAAAGAAAACCTGACCTCCGCGCTCCAGCTCCTGCTGCACCGCCTCCCGAATAACCAGATCGTCATAGCGAGCCAGAAAGGTCTTGACCGCACGCCGCTGCCGGGGCGGGCTGGAGATCACGGACAAATCGCGAATCCCCAAAAGGGACATTTGCAAGGTGCGGGGGATCGGGGTGGCGGTCAGGGTGAGCACATCCACATCCGCCCGCAGCTTTTTGATCTTCTCCTTATGGGAAACGCCGAAACGGTGTTCCTCATCCACGATCAGCAGGCCCAGCTTCTGAAAAACAATGCTTTTAGAAAGCAGGCGATGGGTTCCTACCACCAAGTTGATATGCCCCTCTTTCAGCTCCCGAACAATATCCTTCTGTTCCTTGGTGCTGCGAAAGCGGTTGGTGCTGGCAACTTCCACGTCAAAACCGGAAAAACGCTCCCGAAAGGTCGCTGCATGCTGTTCCGCCAAAACCGTGGTAGGCACCAAAACCGCCACCTGAAAGCCGTCTTCGATGGCCTTATACGCAGCCCGAACCGCGACCTCGGTTTTACCGTAGCCAACATCACCGCAGACCAGCCGGTCCATGGGTTTATCCGAACAGAGATCCTTGAGCACCTCGTCAATGGCCTTGGCCTGACCTTCCGTCTCGTCATAGGGAAAGGATTCAGCCAACTCCTTGAAAAGAATGCCCGGTGGCTGAAAACAATGGCCCTTGCGGATCTCACGGCGGGCATAAATAGCCAACAATTCTTGAGCAACCTGCCAGACCGCCTCGGTGACCTTTTTCTTGGCAGTCTGCCAGCGTTGGGAGCCCAGCCGATCGAGCTTAGGCTGCTGATCAGTCAGACCCTGATAACGACTGACCCAGTGCAACTGATGCACTGGAATATAGAGCTTATCATTGCCCAAAAACTCAAGCAGCATGAAATCACCACGCTGGCCAGCAAAATCCATGTTGACCAAACCTTGGAAGCTGGCCAGGCCGTGATCCCGGTGGACAACAACATCCCCGACAGAGATCTCCTCCAAGGCAACAGGCTCACCTTGGGGCCTGCTCCCCTTCTTTCTGCGGCCCGGCTGTAGCCGTTTTTCCCCGAATAATTCAGCAGCCGAGAGGATATGTAGCTGCTCTTCCGCCAAATCAAACCCCTGGGATAGGGGATGCTCAACAAGGAGGACCTGTCCGGGATACTGCTGTTGCAGATCAAGTGGGGTCGTTCCCCGACCACATTGGATGCCGTATCCTGCCAACATCTCTTCCAGATGTTCTACCTGCCTGCCGGAGCGACAGGAAAAAACAACCGTATCCTTTGCCTTCTGCCATTTCAGGAGACGATCAGCAAGCGGGGCCAGCACTCCTCGTTTCTTCCGTTGCAGCTCTATCTCCTGCCGGAGCAGGGAATGATCACCGACTTGCTGGATAATCGGCGTTTGCAGAGCATCTGGATCAGGATACAGACAGAGATCGACCTGAGTCTCTTGCCGAGGCATCGTTCCAATTCCTCCTGCTCCACAAAAAGGGTCTTCGGAGGCAAGGCCAGCCCTTGACCTCCTTCGCTTGCAGCTTCCTCATAATTGGCCGCAATTCTGTCTCGAACCAAGGCTGTCTTGCGCTTGATGGTCACCGGATCATAGAGAATACAGGGACAGGCAGCAGGGAGATAATCAAACAGAGTCTGCGGGCCGGGATCTTGGTACATAAGCGGAAGCAGAAATTCAATCCCTGGAAAACGAATCCGGTCCCGTAACTGCTGCATTACCTGGCGGAATTGGTCAGAGTCAGCATGATCAGGGGTATGATCGGGGCTCAGTTCTTCAATAGCGACATACAGGTCCTGCCGCCATTTTTCCACAGCCGAAGGAGCGGGAAAGAGAATATCCGAGGCAGGCAGGAGGACAGCCTCCTCCAATTCTTCCTCGGAGCGTTGACTCTGTGGATCAAAGACCCGGATGGATTCCACTGTATCGCCAAAAAAATCAAGACGCAGAGGACCTTGACCGGCAGGTCCGCCAGAAAGCCCAGAAGCAGGCGGAAAGAGATCAATAATACCGCCCCGCACAGCCAAATCACCAGGCTGACGCACCAGTTCACAGGACTGATACCCGGCATCGATGAGCGAGGCAACCAGGGCATCCCTGTCCGTGTCTTCACCGGCCATGACCAGCTCACAACTCCTACTCAGGATTTGCTGAGGCAGAATCCGCCGCATAACGGCCTCAACCGAAGTCAGCACAATGCAGGGGCTACTGCGTTCCTGGAGAAAATAGAGCGTGGAGAGTCGGGTCGCTACGGTGGTCGGATCCGGGGCAAGCTGGGTGTAGGGGGCTATCTCAAAGGCGGGATAGGTAAGAACTGGAATATCGGTAAAGAGACGGATATCCCCGGCCAGGGTTTCCAGCAGATCATCCGATGGAACAAGGCAGCAAATGGTCTGCTGCTGTATCACTTGAAGACGGGCCATGAACAAGGCCGCGCTACCGCCGTGCAACCCACAGATATCTCTTCTTTTCTCTTGCTGCCCTTCCTTACTGGACAGCTGATTGCAGATTGACAGCATGGTTTCCGCTCTGCCGAAATGTATTTTAATGACAAAAGGAGAAGAATCTGCGGATGCGGCAGAATACAACCGATGTTCAGCGTCCTCTTAGAAAGCCCCTTTCCCGTACGAAAAAAAGAGGCGTTATTTTTTCCAATAACGACGAGAACAATATTCAGTCATCAACAAAAAAGCAAGGGAAAGCGAAGAGTGAGAAAAAGAGGCTCATCCTCAAAAACAGCTGGCTATAGTAATTTACCGTAATCTACAGTAATCAATAGACCTTGCTGTGCAGACAGCTGACATCTTCCTCGTTTAACAGCCCGTCCTCATTACAGTCTGCACATTTTGAATACTCTTTGTGGGCGATCATTTTTTCCACCTTACAGATATCAGCCACGGTCAAATGTCCGCTAGTATTAGCATCTCCGGGTACACATTCCTTACTGATGGCAACAAGGACGCTGCGCACGTCAAAAACAGTAATTGAACCGTCCCCGTCATAATCTGCACATTCGGGAACCGGTCTACAGGTATCTCCCAAGCGAAGAAGCTCTTTTATTTCATATAAATCTGCATGATCCACATCGCCATCCATATTCGCATCTCCTTTTTTACACTCAGCCCCGGCAGGGGACATCGACATAAACACTGCCAATAAACTCAGAATCAACAACATACCTTTTTTCCTTTTCTTCATAATGAAGCTCCATTTTACGGTATTACACTGACAAGTTACTTGTTTTCTTTATCACCGAGAGGGTTGTGAATGATTTTATTCGAGCCGACAACACCTAAGAATTTCACGCCGAACTTGTAAAAAATCAACAAAGCATCGTTCTCCCGAACCTCTATCATGATCTCTTCATTATGACCGAGAGAAAAAGGGATTGCAAGGAGCGAGCCCTGAAAGAAGGTGTGATTAAAAATATAGTGTTTTTTCGTTGCCTAGCGGACAACAACGAGATAAGTTAAAAGGTTTAACAATACGTTGAAGAGCATCATCCTTTAATATATAAAAAATCATGCATTGCCATAAAAATTCTACCCAAAAGCCCATTTCTCCTGTGGAGAAATATTCTAAAACAGGCGACCAGAATGAATTCAGAATCTGCGAAAATCTGAAATGTGCTCATTACGATCAACATGACCCAAGTGGCAATAACTGCACCCTGCTATTTGCCCTTTCGGAAGAGGGTTGTGGTACCTACACGCAAAATTTCACATAACGAACCAACGATTATTTTGAGGACATTCAGCCATGATACAAGAAGCAATCGCCCAGGTGGTAACCGGCCAAGATCTTAATGAAGAACAGATGACCGCAACCATGCAGGAAATAATGAGCGGCAAGGCTACCGATGCCCAGATCGGTTCCTTTATCACCGCCCTGCGCATGAAGGGCGAGACCATCGACGAAATCGCCGGTGCGGTTCAGGTTATGCGGGAAAAGGCCACCTTTGTCGATACCGGAGTGGACACCGACTCCGGGGAACTGCTCATGGATATCGTGGGCACAGGTGGCGACGGTTCCGGTACCTTTAATGTCTCCACCACCACAGCTTTTGTTGTAGCAGGTGCCGGAATTCCGGTGGCCAAGCACGGTAATCGGGCCATATCTTCCTCCTGCGGCAGCGCTGATGTGCTAGAGGCTTTGGGCGTTGATCTTTCTTTATCGGCAGATCGAGTGGCGAAATGCGTACGCACCGTTGGGATCGGCTTCTTGTTCGCCCCCATGCTGCACGGGGCCATGAAATACGCTATCGGCCCTAGACGTGAAATGGGTATCCGCACCATCTTCAACATTCTCGGGCCGATGACCAACCCAGCTGGAGCCAATGTCCAGCTCACCGGTGTTTTTGCCAAGGAATTGACCGTGCCCATCGCCGAAGTGCTGAGTCGATTAGGTATGAAACGTACCTTGGTAGTCTGGGGTGAAGGTAATATGGATGAAATGACGGTCACCGGCACCTCGTATGTGGCCGATGCTCATGACGGCAAGGTGGAGAGCTATACGGTCGAACCGGAAGACGTGGGGCTGAGCCGGGCAACCATTGATGATATCCGGGGTGGAGCGACTGCCGAGGAGTCAGCAGCCTTGGTTCGAGAGGTGCTCAGCAATACGCCCGGTGCCCGGCTAGACATGGTGCTGCTCAATGCTGGAGCAGCTTTGCTGGCTACGGGCAAGGCCGCTGATCTTCAGGCCGGGGTGGAACAGGCAAGGGAGATTATTGCCTCGGGGGCGGCGCTGGAAAAACTTGATCAGCTTGTGGCCTTTTGCAAGGGCTAGAATGAAATATTATCAGCAAAATCTTATTCGTGTAGCCAGAATTTAGTAATAAAAAAGGGTAACTTTCAACAGGTGTAAGTTACCCCCAGAAAGTTACCCTAATACGTCAGCGGCCCGCCGTTATAGCGAGCCTAGATAACTACGACGACTAGTACGTATTCAGATAATTCTCCAATTCCCAGTCAGTAACCGCTGTGCGGTAGCTATCCCACTCTTTCTCTTTGTTATCAATATAGTTCTCAAAGATATGCGAACCAAGGGTTTCTTCAGCAATAGGATTAACCTTGAGCGCTTCAAGTGCTTCTTTCAGGTTTGCAGGCAGGCTCTCAATACCGGCAGCCTCTTTCTCCGCAGCGGTCATGGAGAAGATATCCTGATCAACTGAGCTCGGAGCTTCCAGATTATTCTTGATGCCGTCCAGACCGGAGTTCAGCATCATGGCAAAGGCCAAGTACGGATTACAGGCAGGATCCGGACAGCGCACCTCAGTACGGGTTCCCACTCCGCGTGAAGCCGGAATACGGATCAAAGCAGAACGGTTGGAAGCGGACCAAGCAACATAAACCGGAGCTTCGTAGCCCGGAACCAGTCGCTTGTAGGAGTTAACCAGCGGTTGGTAACCGCAGCAAAACCCTTAGCATTCTTAGCCATACCTGCAATGTACTTATACGCGGTCTCGGAAAGCTTCAGCGGACCATTCTCATCGAAGAAGGCATTGGTGCCGTCTGCGTTAAACAGAGATTGGTTACAATGCATACCGGAACCGTTGATACCGAAAACCGGTTTGGGCATGAAGGTAGCATGGAGACCGTACTCAGCAGCGATAGAGCGAACAACCCACTTAAAGGTCACGGTGTTGTCTGCGGCTGTCAGGGCATCAGCATACTTGAAGTTAACCTCATGCTGTCCTTCAGCAACCTCATGGTGAGAGGCCTCAATCTCAAAGCCCATAGCCTCCAGGGTCTCAATGATATCGCGGCGGCAGTTGATACCCTTATCGCCGGGATCAACGTCAAAGTATCCTGCGACATCGTGTGTCACCGTGCTGCCGCTGCCACCTTCGTCCTGCTCAAACAGGAAGAATTCGGCCTCAGTGCCTACATTCATGGTATAGCCCATGTCTTTGGCCTCAGCAAGAACACGCTTCAGGTTGTTTCGGGGACAGCCTGAAAAGGGAGTACCGTCAGCCTTGGCCACATCACAGATGATCCGGGCTGCATTGGTGCCGCTCTGGTTTCTCCAGGGCAGAACAGTAAAGGTGTTGAAGTCCGGCTTCAGGTACATATCCGACTCTTCAATACGGACAAAACCGTCAATGGAAGAACCGTCAAACATCATGTTACCGTCCAGGGCTTTCTCAATCTGGCTCAGCGGAATGGCGATATTCTTCATATTTCCGAGAATATCGACAAACTGGAGCCGGAAGAAATGCACATTCTGCTCCTCGATAATTTTCATGATCTCTTCACGAGTTATGTTATTGCAGTTGCAGCCCATTTTGATCTCCTTATTACATTTAGGTGTTGAGGTGTTATTAAAATACTCCGGAAGACCGGATAATTAAACGTTTTACAGCCCCCTCTTTCTCATCACTCATCACTGATGATATTGAACAGGGCATCTTTAACTCTATCAAGCAGCTCGTTATTACTTATTTTTTCTTGATCTTGAGTGGTCACATAAAAAACATCTATGAGTTGTTCCACTTCAGTCGCTATTCTTGCCCGATGAATATCCAGATGGAAGTCAGACAGGGTCTGTGTCAGCTGATAAAGGGTCCCTGGCTGATCATCGCCATAGACCTCTATAACTGTGTGACGAGCTGAAGCATCATTATCGATAATTACCTTGTTGGCCAGCTGCTGCACCTGACGCCGCCGCCCGAGGACCGAAGACTCCAGCTTACTGTACAGCTTCCGCCCAACATCAAGACGATAGTTGACTGCCTGATTCAAATCGTGCTCCAGAGCACTCCAATTCTGCTCGTCAAATGCTATTGCTGCCTCCGGGGCTAGATCCAGCATATCCACCACTGTTCCGTCGGGCCAAGTAAAAATCCGGGCGGCCAGCACAGAGAGATTATGCAAGGCCAGCACTCCACAAAGCTTGGCCAATAAACCCTGTCTATCTCGACAAAGCATAAGAAGCGACCAAGACCCTTGTTTCTTTTCCGGAAAAAGCAGTACTTTTTGCTGAAGGACCGTCGCCTGACCCCGATGGAGTCGCAGATGGTGCAAAACCACTTCTGGTGTGAAACTGACCAGATAATCTGACGGCAAATCTTTCACAGCTATCCTCAAGGGAGCCTCGTCAGGATGAAGCAACTCATGAATCTGTTCCCGCAACCAATCTACTCCCTGCTCCTCGCCCTGCTCAACATCGCTATCTCTGGTACACTCCGCCTCCAGACAGGAACGAACTTTGAGAAACAAGTCACTCATCAACGTTGCCTTCCAAGTCGACCATGCCGAAGGGCCTGTAGCCTTAGAGTCGGCCACAGACAAAAGGTAGAGCATGGTCAACACGTCTGCCTCTTTGATCAGATCAGCTGTATCGCGGATGAAATCCTGATCCTCAAGATCACGCCGAAGGGCATTTTCCGGGAGAAAAAGGTGGTAGCGAACAAGAAAGGACAAGGTATCACGCTCTTTCCCTTCCAGTCCCATCCTCTGCCCGACGTCGTCAATGAGATCAGCTCCTAAAACAGAATGATCCTTGCGCTGTCCTTTGCCAATATCATGGAGCAGGGCGGCCAAGTACAGCACATGTAGCAGGTTCGAGGCAGAAAGGGAGGCAAAGAGCTCCTCTTCTGTCTGGCGCAACGTGTGCAGCTCCGCCACCGTCTGTATCTGATGACGATCCACAGTATATATATGATACAAATCATGCTGGGCCAAGGATTCCACAACACCGAATTCAGGAATATAGGCTGGCAGTAGCCCAATTTCCAGCATGGTTTCCAAGGCAGGCGCAGGATTATTTTTTTCCGTCAGCAGGGCTAGAAAGGCATTGGCAACTCGCTTGGAAGAACGAAAATGGTCATCCACCAAATGCAGGTTTCGGGTGACAGCTCGACGGCTGCTGTGATGAACAGACAGATCCTTACGCACCGCCTGCAAAAAAAGGCGCATAAGCAATGCGGGCCGATCAGTAAGTTGAGCATCCGTGGCGGTCAGACGCAGGGTTTTGGCCCGGACAGAGATATCCCGTTCAACCTCCTGCTCACCCTTATCTTTTTCAGCCAACCCCAGCACCTCATTGACCTGCTCGAAAAAGAGGTCCGTGACCACGGAGATGTTTTGCAGATGCCCGTATACCTCCCGCATCAGGTGTTCAACCGCCAACATGCCCATCCCATCCTCATAGCCGAAAGCGGCAGCCATTTCTTCCTGCAATTCAAAATGCATCTGATCGTTATGGCGGCGACTAATATAATGGAGTCGATTACGTATCCGGGCCAACATGTTCCAGGATTCCTGAAAGCTGTGGCGATCTGCCGAGGTCAGCATTCCGGCACCTTCCATAGCATCAAGACCGGAAAGACCAAAGACCGCTTTCGCTGTCCAGAGCATAGCCTGGATATCCCGCATACCACCTCGCCCCTCTTTGATATGGGGCTCCAGACGGTAGGCATGGGTACCGTATTTCTGGCGACGCTCCACGCACAGTTCATCCATTGTGCGGACGAACTTCTGGCGTTGCCCGTAGAGAATCTTTTTCTGATAGCGGTCCAGCAGCTCTCGGTACAGTGACTCCGAGCCGGCAAGCAGTCTGGCATCCAGCAGGGAGACCTCAAAAATAAAATCTTCCTTGGCAAAACGGACAGCGTCCTTCACGGTGCGAACACTATGCCCAACATCAAATCCACCATCCCAGAGGGGATAGAGGATGGATTCCGCCACCGCCTGCATATCCTTTTTAGACTTGCGATCATGGAGCAGCAGCAGATCCACATCAGAATAAGGATAAAGCTCTTGGCGACCATATCCGCCCAAGGCAACAAGGGCAATTTTTCCGCGAGCCTGACTGACTGCTGGAGAGGCATTAAAGTGGTCAATAATAAAAGTATCGACCAGTTCCGTATGCTGCTGAAGCAGCTGATGACCGCTCAGCCCCTGCTCCCAGAGTTCTTCCAGGGCTTGCCGTTGTGCATGCAGTTCCAAGGACATCAGATAGCTTCGCTGTCTGTTTCTCCTGTCCGCACTCGAACGACTTTTTCCACAGGCAGAACAAATATTTTTCCGTCACCGATCTTGCCAGTGCGGGCAGCCTCAACGACCACGTCAATTATCTTATCCACCATTTCCGCCTCAACAATAATCTCAACCTTGATCTTGGGCAGAAAATCAACCTTATATTCAGCACCTCGATAGATTTCAGTATGCCCCTTCTGACGACCGTATCCTTTCACCTCGGAAACAGTCATCCCCTTAATACCGATATCGTTCAGGGCCGTCTTCACCGCGTCAAGCTTAAAAGGCTTTATAATAACTTCAACCTTTTTCATCTGGCTCTCTCTTGTTTATTTCTTATTAATTATTATCCCGTTCCGGCTTCCATGCTACAGACATTTCAGCCGGATGCGACAGGCAACGACAAGCAGCTCTATGGAAGCCAACATACAACGAGAATTCGAAAGTTGAAACAGTTAAATGAACCGATTATAACCTGTTAATTATAGGCTGTCTCAGAGTGCTCGCTATAATCCATTCCTTGCACCTCATTCTCTTCGGTCAAGCGCATATCCATAGTCGTATGAAGGACTTTAATAAGGATCCAAGAGACCGCAAAAGCATACATGCCGACAACGACCACGCCCATCACTTGAGAAAGCAGCTGGGAAATATTTCCGGTGAGTAAGCCGTCAGCCCCGCCCGGATTCACCGACTTAGAAGCAAAGACACCCAGCAATAAACTGCCGACCAGCCCGCCCACGCCATGAATACCGATCACGTCCAGTGAATCATCATAGCCGAACTTGGATTTCATACTGACGGCAAAGAAGCATACCACCCCGGCAATTAGACCAATAACAATGGCTGAATTAGGCCCGACAAATCCGGCTACCGGCGTAATTGTGGCAAGACCGGCAATAGCCCCGGACGCTGCCCCGAGAGTCGTCGGCTTACCGAGTTCAAACCACTCCATCAGGGTCCATGTTGCCATTCCAGCCATTCCGGCAAGATGGGTCGCAACAAAAGCGGTCGCGGCAACTCCGTCCGCTGCCAAGGCGCTCCCCCCGTTAAAACCAAACCACCCGAACCACAGCAGGCCGGTCCCCAGCATGGTCATGGGCAGGTTATGCGGGAGAAAATTTTCCCGACCAAATCCCTGTCGAGGACCAATCACCATAATTGCGGCTAATGCGGCTGCACCACAGGTGACATGCACGACTAACCCTCCGGCAAAATCCAAAACCGGGGTGGCAAGGGTCGACATCCAGCCGCCACCCCAAATCCAGTGGCAGACCGGGTTGTACACTAACACTGCCCAAAGCAGGCTGAAAATCGCAAAAGGCACAAATTTAACCCGCTCAGCAAAGGCCCCGGTGATCAAAGCCGGAGTGATCACCGCAAACATGCACTGGTAGATCATAAACACTGTTTGCGGGATCGTTGTTGCATAATCCGCGCTGGGAGCATTGGTCACCCCGTTCAAGGCGAACCAAGAAAGATCTCCGATAACCCCGCCCACATCTGGCCCAAAGGACATGGAGTAGCCAATATATACCCACTCAAACGAAATAAGCGAGATCATAATCAGGCTCTGCATAATGGTCCCCAGCACATTCTTGCTGCGCACCATTCCCCCGTAAAACAGGGCCAAGCCAGGGGTCATCAATAAAACCAATCCTGCTGCCGCCAAAACAAAGGCGGTATCCGCTCCATCAATCATCCTTCCCTCTCTTTATTGAAAATAAAGTTACAATTACGTAATAAAAAAGAAAGTAACTGTAACAAAGAGGAAATATTTTTTCAAGAACTGTACTTTAAAACCGAGATAAGCTGTTGCATCGCCAGTTGTCTCTTGGCCCTTGATCCAAGAAAAAGCTTTTTAATAAGAAATACATGTCATCATAAATAATGTAGAGTGATGTGGGAGTGATGTAGATTTCTTTTTTCAAAAATTATCATACTCGTGTGATACAAGCAAAATGCATTCCACCCCACAGCACAAACTTCATGCGCATACAATAAACAAGTTATTGTTTTTTTGCATTGCAAAAAAAATTACAAAAACGTAATCTGAAAAAATAGTGTCCATAAAATTGTCTTCTCATTTCCGCAATTCTCCCTTGACGCTTTTACCGTAAGGGATAACAGTAGAAGCAGTCACAAAAAGGATCGTGCAGAACTAAAAAGCCCTTCCTGAAATCTTCCATAATATCAAACAGCATGGAGTTGTTAAGAACAATGAAACAAAAGCATGTTATTCCACGATTGAGTATGATGGCGGTTTTCGCACTCTGTTTTTTTCTGCTAGCCGTGCAGGCAGGAGCAGCGAATCAGGACAATGATATTGCGATGCTGGATCGTTCCGCTAAGGCATTCAGCTCTGTTGTTCGAAAAGCCGGACCAGCAGTGGTCTATATCAGTGTGGAAAAAACAAACAAGAGCTTCGACGAACGTGGACAGATGGACATGTTCAACGACCCCTTTTTTGAACATTTTTTCGGGAAAAAATTTGATCGTTTTCGCCAGGAACCAAGTCCCTTTAAGCAGCACGGAGCCGGTTCCGGCTTTATCATCTCCCCCAGCGGTCTCATTTTAACCAATAATCATGTCGTTGATAACGCCGACACCATAAGAGTCAGGTTGGCTGATAAGCGAGAATTCACAGCGTCAGTCGTAGGAACAGACCCTCAATCCGATGTCGCCCTGATTAAAATCGATGGAAAAAATTTACCGGTCCTGCCCTTGGGAGATTCCGATACATTGGAAATCGGCGAATGGGTGATAGCCATTGGTAGCCTTTTGAATTAAGCCAAACGGTTACCGTCGGCGTGGTTTCAGCCAAGGGACGCTCCAAAATGGGCATCAGCGATTATGAAAATTTTATCCAGACCGATGCCGCCATCAATCCGGGCAACTCCGGCGGCCCGCTGCTTAACATTCACGGTAAAGTTGTCGGAATAAATACGGCAATATTTTCCCGTAGCGGCGGCTACATGGGAATCGGCTTTGCTATCCCTGTCAATATGGCCAAGTCTGTTGAAGAACAACTGCGCAGCAACGGTAAAGTGACACGAGGCTGGCTAGGACTAGCCATTCAGGATATGAACGAAGACCTTGCCCAATCCTTCGGAGTAAACAAGGCTGAAGGTATTCTGGTTGCCGAGATAACCAAGGGTTCACCAGCTAAAAAAGCTGGCATCCAACAGGGTGATATCATCCTGTCTCTTAATGGCAAAAAGATAGTTGATGTGACAGGTCTGCGTAATCGTATCGCCATGACCCCTCCGGGCAGCGAAGTTTCCCTACAAATTATCCGGGAAGGCCGGAAAAAAGATGTACGCGTCGTCATTGCAGAGCAACCGGCTGATTTCAGCCAAGCCACCAGAATGCGCTCAAGAAAAAAAAAATAATAGCTCTCTCCTCGACAATATGGGACTGGCCCTTCAGGAGCTGACTTCTGAGCTTGCCAAACAATTCGGTTACGATAAGGGACAAGGCATTCTCATCACCCAAATTACTCCAAACAGCCCTGCTGACAGCGTAGGTATTCAGGCAGGACAGCTCATCGAAGAGGTGAACAGGGTACGGGTTCATAGCGTGGCTGACCTGAAAAAAGCGGTCAAAAAAGGGAAGAATCCAAACCAGCTCCTCCTGCGAATTCGGGCCGGGGAGTACAGTAAATATGTTGTGCTGCGAATTGAAAAATAGCACGGCAAGGACTCTTGAATCAGCTCCTAAGCTCCCAAACTTTCAGGTTTGGGAGCTTCCATATTCTTCTTTTTCCTTTTCCTTTTCTCATGCCTTTAAATCCATCTCTTGATCCCTCAGTTGATTCACTGGCTGAGCTGACCGCTGCTGTCTGCACATTTGCCGAACAGCGTGATTGGGACCAATTCCACAACCCAAAAAATCTTTCTATGGCCCTTATTGTGGAGGCGGCTGAGTTGGTGGAACATTTCCAGTGGCTGAGTCGACAGGAAAGCAACAAACTCAATGATGAGCAGCACGAGGCAGTATCCATGGAGATGGCTGATGTGCTCATCTATCTGGTCCGCATGGCGGAACGACTGGATATTGACCTTCTGAAAGCTGCGCAGAAAAAGCTAGAGATCAACAACAAAAAATATCCGGTTGAACAGGCCAAAGGAAGGTCGGAGAAGTACACCCGTTACCAAACCGAGCAAACGGAGCAAAATTCTTGACCGAAGAAGCATGCGGACAGGCAGCCTCCTTTTTTCTCCCTCACGAAAAAATTGCAACTCTGGAGTCTTTGGGCGGGGGAATTGTCAACGACACTTGGCGCATCACTCTCCAGTCTGGAAAAAAATATATCCTTCAGCGCCTTAATCCGTCTGTCTTTCCTGACCCCATCGCAGTTCAGGATAACCTGCGCAAGGTAACCGAGCATATCCATGCCCAGCTCCATGCCCGAATTCCGACCTTGCCCCACCCGCGTAACCACGACTTTACCCTTTTTCGCCCTGTCAGCAATCAGGTAGGAGTAATAAGCTACCAAGACAGCAAGGGCGCTTTTTGGCGACTGCTCACGCATATTGACCACGCCCAATCTCTGCATTCAATTACCACGCTCGGTCAGGCTGAGGAGATCGGAGCAACCCTCGGCCTCTTTCATCAGCTGCTTGCCACCCTGCCCCCGGAATCCCTTACAGACCCTTTGCCCGGATTTCACAATACGCCCCGCTATCTTGCACAGTATGAGCGCGTTCTCTCTGCTCCCCATAATCCTGAAGCCGAGGATTGTCGAAAATTCATTGAACGTCACCGACAAGATGCCTTTCTCCTGGAAAAGGCCCGCAAACAGGGCATCGTACGTCAGCAAGTTATCCATGCCGATCCCAAAGTTGCCAATTTCCTTTTTTCCGAAGATACAAAGAGCGTTATCAGTCTCATTGATTTGGATACGGTCAGGCCCGGCCTTTTGCTCCACGATATCGGCGACTGCCTGCGCTCCTGCTGTAACCCTCTGGGTGAAGAAGTGGACAATCCCGAGGATATTCTCTTTCAGGCAGACTTTTTTGCGGCTGCGATGAATGGGTACCTAGTAACGGCTGCTAACCTACTCACTCCTGAAGATAAACATCTTCTTGTCAACAGCGTTTGGCTGATCAGCTTTGAGCTCGGCCTTCGCTTTTATAGCGATTATCTGGTCAATAACTGTTATTTTAAGGTCAATTATCGAGAACAGAATCTTTTCCGGGCTCGGATTCAATTCGCCCTGGCCCACTCCATTGAACAGCAATACGATAGGCTTTGTGCATGATCCAATGACGCGGAAAAAAAGCAAGGCCAACAACCGTTACGCTGAACAATTTACTCAAGGAAAAAACAGCATGAATCAGACGATGCGGCATAACGGAATAAAAGCGAGTATATCAATCTTTTTTCTCTTTGCTTTTTTTCTGGTCGGGTTCTTTGCTTTGCTGGGGATATTCGGAACAAACCCGAACACTCCGGCAGGACATGAAGGCTATGTTTATGAGAAACCCAGAATATTTGGTAAAGGCGGTTTTCGCGGTGAGCTCAAAGGCCCTTCCAATTACGGTATATCACTGTGGAGGAACGAGGTCATTAATGTTGATTTTCGCCCCAAGACCTATCCGGAAGATTTTAAGATACTTGCCAAGGATGAGTTGAACATATCCTTTCGCTTTCAGTCGATCATCAAGGTGAAACCGGGAACAATCAGGACAGTTATTGAGGATTACGCAGGCCAAGCATTTTATGAGCGCTATATCAAAGAGCCGCTCAGGGCCATGGTGCGCAAGCATGTTCAATACCTGAAAAGCCGAGAAATCAAAGAAAAACGGAAAGAAATAGCTGAGTCAGTAGCAGTTGATCTTCAGGAACACCTCAAGGGAACACCCTTTCTCCTGGTTTCCAGCGTGGTCGGCAATATTGATTACCCCCCTGTGGTCACCCTGGCCGTTGAAAAGAAACTGGCTGCTCAACAGCTGCTTGATGAAAAAGAGACTCAACGGGAAATCGCCAAAAAAGATGCTGAAATCCGCATTGAAGAGGCCAAGGGTATTGCCGAGGCTCAGAAAATCATCAATGAGACGCTGACCCAAAATTACCTACAACACGAGGCGATTCAGGCCCAATTAAAAATGGCCTCATCACCCAACCACACCACGGTCTATATTCCGTCTGGAACCAACGGAATTCCGTTGATTAACACGGTCAATAAAAAACAATAATTACAAAGAGAAAAACCATGAAAATAGCAGAAGGTATAACCGTTATCATTGACTACACCCTGAGCCTGAAAAACGGCGATGTCATCGAGACCACAAAGGACGATGAGCCTGTCACCTATGTCCAGGGCACCGGAGAGATTATCGACGGTCTGGAGCAGGCAGTAGCAGGTTTGGAAAAAGGCACGAAAAAGGATATCATTCTGCCGGTCGACCAAGCCTTTGGCGCGCACGACCCAGAGGCCCTGCTTGAGATACCAAAAACTGATCTGCCGCCCGATTCACTTGTTCCGGAAACAATCTTACACGCCAGCGGCCCCAAGGGACAAACCATTAACGGCAAGGTGCTAGAGGTGAAGGAGAACACGGTTCTTATAGACTTCAATCATCCCTTAGCAGGACAGGAAATCTATTGCGCCGTGCATATTATTGATGTTCAGTAAGCCAACTGGTAATCACTAAGCCACAAGAAAACAGCCCAGCAAGAGGAAGAACATCATGACGGAACAGGTAGTAACAAAAAAAGGGGTTTCCTTAAAACAGGTCTTGCTGATCGTTGCAGGAGCAATGGTCCTGACGGTCCTGCTCACCGTCTTTGCGATCAAAACCTGGCTTTTTCCTTCTCCGTTCACCCCGGTGGAGCTCAGCCAGCAAGAAGAACAACAACTAGAACAAAAGATCAGCCAGTTCGATACCGTTGCAGACTCACGCCCTTCCCACAACAAAAACGGAGCTGGCCCAGCAAATACACGGTCACGAGCACGCTCCTACACTCCTCAGCCGGATGATTATGATACTCAAGGTGCCTTAAAGCCGGAAGCCTATTCCGAAGAGGGAGCAAACCGGGAAATCACCTTCACAGAGCGCGAGCTTAACGGGCTTTTGGCGAATAATACGGATCTGGCCCAAAAAATGGCTGTGGATTTAGACACCGATTTAGTGAGCCTACGCCTGCTGATCCCGGTTGATCCTGATTTTCCAATTATGGGCGGCAAAACCCTCCGGGTTCGGGCCGGTGCAGAACTGGCCTACCGCGATAACAAACCGGTGGTGGTTCTCAAAGGGGTGTCTGTGATGGGCGTGCCGATTCCCAATGCATGGTTGGGCGGCTTAAAGAATATTGATCTTATGCAGGAGTTCGGCGGTGAGCCGGGGTTCTGGCAGAGCTTGGGAGAGGGTGTGGAGAGTATTCAGGTTCGGGACGGGGAGTTGTATGTTAAGCTGAAGGAGTGAGGGGGCAGGACCTTTAATTTCTTCTGTTAATCCAGATGGTAAGCTAATCAATCTTGCCAGAATGAAATGGAATATATATATTACTTGTCTTGATACGATTTGTTCATATATTATAAAAGAAGAATCATTATCAGATAACGTTCAACGATTCCAATACAAATGAACATTCAGCGAATAGAAAATTTAATTAAATATATGTTAGCCGTTGCTGGCCAGGATGAAGACTGGAAAAGGTGTGAGCTCGGCCCAATACATATAATTAAATACCTGTATCTTGCTGATATGTATTATGCGCAACAATCTGACGGCGATACATATACAGGAATAAACTGGATTTTTTATCATTTTGGTCCATGGAACCTTGAATTATACAGAGAAGCAATACCGAAGGCAACCAAGAATATCGGCGCAATAAAAAGAACATTTCCAAGCAAATACACAAATGACGGTGTGCGCTGGTCAATAAAGAACGTATCTCCTGATCAAGTAACAACTCATCTTCCAATAAAAATATATCCTGCTTTGAGTAGAGATATAAGGAAGTTCAACGCAGATACATACGATCTGTTACACCATGTGTATAGTACGCCTCCTATGACGAACGCACGCCCTGGAGAAAAATTGCAGTTTAGAAGTATCGTCCCCTCCTCCAAAGAAGATACTGTTGAAACAAACCTCAACAAACTGACAGTTCGAGAAAAAAAGAAGAAAAAAGAAAGACTCCTCAAGATAAGAGAAAAAATCGCTCAAAGGAAAAAAAAGAAAAAAACTATTGTCCCTACTCCGCCAAGATATGATGAAGTATTTTTTAATGGTGTTATGGAACTGAATAATGACCTTTCGTTAGAAGAGATAGAAGATCAAAAAGGTGTGTTACAAGTTTCTCAAAGTGCTTGGAGTGGAAACTGGAGGAAAGATTGTGACCTACCCTGATGGTACACTACAAAAATTTTTCAATGATAATAGCTGGTGGGATAAAAGACCGGATAAGAAATTGATCCCCGGACGCTTAATATGGGCTTTCATCCCACACGTTGACATCATGCCTAAATCAATGATCCCTGCCGGAAGACTTGAAGATGAAGCTGGGAATCACAGTAAAATTAATTTTGAAATAGCTGATCTTCGCATAGGAAGCCCTTATAACCCGATGAAAAATCTTCCGGCAGCTATTCTGCCATATTATCGTGGAGAATGTTACACTGTCCACAGGGCTAAAAAAAGACCTGCGTTAGTGCTTGGAGATGGTGGACCTGAAGTACCCAAAAAGTTACGGTCAAGCATGAAGCCAAGTTGGCATGTAAGCCCTACAATAACTGTCGCTCCTTACTACGGAGCAGAGAAACAAGGGGGAAATAAATGGTATGAGCCTTTTGTTGAACGAATAAAAAAATGTGAGTATCCTCAATACATATGGGACATCCTGCCTATTCCTTCTGAAACAAAAACATCGATTCTAAGGCTTGACCATATGCAGCCAATAGGCAAACATCATAATTCATATGAACTGACAGACTATGTGTTACAGGATGAAGTAATGGATTTACTGAACAATGAATGGCTACCTTGGCTATTTACAGGAGTAATGGAAGAATGTGAAACAGAAGGATGCAATAAAACTTACCTGCTCAATGAAATTAGAGAAGAACTACTGAACGATTTATCATAAGGAACTTCCAAAAAATAATTTTACCCCAAACCATCCAACCCTAATCCACCCGCCAAGCCAGAGCCGCCTGGCAAGCAAGCCATTCCTGGAACAAATTAACATTCTTCAGGCTCCACTCCTCATATTCCGCCACCTTATGCGCCAAGCGAAATGGAGTGAGAAGGTATGCTTCTTTCTTTTGGGCAAATGTGCTCCTTTTCAGATCATCTTTTGTCAAAAGAACCATATTACCCAGCCGATCAGCTATCTCATTGGCCCCTTGGCCAAAATGATCATACCAACCTTGGTCAGGATTATACGGACAAACATGCTCAAGGGTTGTCTTGGTGTAATCAACTTCATGCCCCAGAAATCGCTCAATCTCCGCCAGCAAAAATCTGATCTTTTTTGAAGATCTTCTGCTGGGCATCTTATAAAACTCAAACGCATTGATAAAGCTGCTATCCTCTGGATACAAGGCTCTGAATTCCTCAGAATTTTTCACATGACTTGCCCGCGTGAATTCCTTATGAAACACCCGCATCGCAATTCGATTATAGCTCCGTTCCTGCTCATTGGGCGAATGGCGACAAATCACATTATAGCGAATGGAAAGGACATAGATATAGCGGAGCAGCTTAATGAATTCATCAGGGGAAAAGGCCTTGAAGGCCGCCATCAGAATGGTGAAGGGCTGTTTAATGTTAAATAATTTCAGTCCTTCCAGGTAATGGCGTGCTGGTCGATACTCCCCATCCTGCAATGCCCACCACTCATCATAGGGACTCAGTAACGAAGCGTATACAGGGGCGAATTCGGCTAATGATCGTACGTAGGAATACGAACTCTCCGGCGTGTCGGCCAATTCTCTGATGGATTTAAACAACCCTTTTTTCGTGACAAGCCTTTTTTGAAAATTATGATGATAGCGGGTGAAGTCGGTAAACGTGTTTTCTCCCAGCTGATCCACAATAGCGGACCAGTCCTCATCCAGTTCATCTAACTGCTCATCCGGCACGTCATCCTTGCCAGTGATGACGGAAAAAAGATAATTCTTTAACAGGTCAGGGGTGGACAACTGGACCCCCCGAGCATTCAATGTTTCAAAAACCTTATAGGCATTCAGGTTATCTTGTACAACGATTCGGGTGAACATCAGGCCGGAGGTGACCTGTTCAACAAAGGCGGCGATTTCATGCCCTGCCACTCCTATTTTTTGTTTATAGAAGAAGTCAAAACATTTTTTCACCAGCTTATTAGTGACGGTAAGGCCGCGAACATTGGGGGCTGCCAGTTGAGAACAAACTGAGCGATAGAAACGTTTATTATTACGATTTAACGAGAGCTTGCTGCTCACTTTCAAAGAAACAATATCTTTGGAACCGATAAACCTGCTGCGCAACTCATCAAGTCGTTCTTTATTATTTTTGGGATCCTGTTCAGCATCAATCAAATCCTGGATCTGTTTCATTGCTGCCAGGATAATCAGGGTTGCCGTTACCAGTCGCTGCTGTCCATCAATGACCTCGAAATGATACTGCTCTTTCCTCTGAAGAACAATATACCCCATATAATGGTAATGCTCCTCATGCAACGTACTGAGATCGGACCATAAATCCTCCCATTGCTCCAAACCCCAGGCATAATCACGTTGAAATCGAGGAACAGCATACCGCATCCCGTTACTGAACAACTCTTGAAAGGTGAGGTTTGTCGGCTCCATCAACATAAATTCTTTCATAACCTCTCCTGGACAATGCCCCAGTATCCCCTATAAAATCTGCCCCAAAAATAGTTTGGTTCGCTCGGACTGCGGATTGGAGAAGAAATTCTCAGGATCATTTTCCTCGATAATCTCACCGGAATCCATGAAGAGAACCCGATCAGCAACGGTTCGAGCAAACCCCATCTCATGGGTGACACAAATCATGGTCATGCCGTCTTGTGCCAAATCCACCATAACATCAAGAACTTCTTTAATCATCTCCGGATCAAGAGCCGACGTCGGTTCGTCAAAGAGCATAATACTAGGATTCATGCACAGAGAACGGGCAATAGCGACCCGTTGCTGCTGACCGCCGGACAAATGTCCAGGGTATTTAAAGGCCTGATCAACCACCTTGACCCGTTCCAAATAGTTCAGAGCAATGGCTTCAGCCTCTTTCCGGGGCTTTTTAAGAACCCAAATCAGGGCCAAACAGCAATTTTCCAGTACCGTCAGATGCGGAAAGAGATTAAACTGCTGAAAAACCATACCGATATTACGGCGCACTTGTTCAATATGCTTGATATCATCATCAAGCTCTGTCCCATCCACGCGGATCATACCCCGCTGATGTTTTTCCAGCCTATTTATACAACGGATAAGGGTTGATTTTCCACAGCCAGAAGGACCGCAAATAATAATCCGCTCACTGCGTTGAACAGTCAGGTTGATATTTTTAAGGACATGAAAGGCACCGTACCATTTATGAACTCCTTCGAGTTTAATAGCAACGGCACTCTTTTGATTTTCTTGTTGTTCGGATGTATTTACCATAAATTTTCTTTGTGAGGATACTCACCTCTACCTTGTCGTTTTTCAGTATCCGGTATGCAGTTTCTTTTCCAGATAATGGCTGTATCTGGACATGGAAAAACAGAACAGCCAATAGATCAGCCCGGCAAAGATATAGCCTTCTGCTGAGAATCCCAGCCATTTGCTGTCGGTAAAAGAGCCCTGGACCGTGGCTAAGAGATCAAAGAGGCCGATGATAAGTACGAGGGTAGTGTCTTTAAAAAGCTCAATAAAGGTATTTACTATGCCAGGGATGACGGTCTTAAAGGCCTGAGGAAGAATGATCAGGAGCATGGCCTTCCAATACGACAGACCCAAGGCATCTGCGGCCTCATATTGTCCTTTAGGAACGGCCTGGAGCCCGCTACGTATAACCTCTGCCATATAGGCGGACTGGAACAAAGAAATACCTATCAAGGCGCGTAACAGTTTATCTAGTCGAATCCCCTCCGGCATGAACAAAGGAAGGAGCACTGAGGACATGAAGAGGACGGTGATCAGGGGAACACCACGCCAAAGTTCGATAAACACCACACTCAGGGCCCGAGCCACAGACATAGAGGAGCGCCGTCCTAATGCCAGCAGTGTACCAAGAGGGAGGGCAAAAAGCATTCCCACTGTTGAAAGAATCAGGGTGAGCATCAGCCCGCCCCATTGATGCGTCTCCACCACAGGCAATCCGAACAACCCGCCGTAAAAGAGGAAAAAGGCGATAAATGGAAAAACAAGCAGGGTAAATCCGGCAACCCAGCCTTATGTGGCAAATTCTTGATCAAGAGGTAGAGGAGAAGCAGCCCGGCTAGCCCAAAGGTCGCAACAGGACGCCACAATTCGCTTTCTGGGTAAAACCCAACCATGAAATGAAGAAAACGTAGCCGAACAAAGACCCAGCAAGCCCCCTCACCAGAGCAGGCCTCCCGACCGGTGCCCGCCCAATCAGCATCAAGCAAAGTCCAGTTGATCATCGGCGGCAATACGCGGTACAGCAGATAAAAAGCCCCTAGGGTGAGTAGCGTATTCAATGGCGTTGAAAACAGGTTCCGCCGTAACCAGCCCACAACACCGACACTGGTCAGCGGTGGCGGTAAATCAGGATGTGGTGTATGCGCAATCGTCATAACATTCCCCAGTTACTGCTCCTGCAATAAAGTCCGCGCATTATACCGGTTCATCAACCAAGAGATAGTAAGATTTATGGTCAGGTAGACCCCCATAGTCATGGCAATAATCTCAATGGCCTGCCCAGTCTGATTCAAGCTCGTCCCTGCAAAAACCGAGACCAGATCTGGATAGCCGATGGCGGTGGCCAAGGAAGAGTTTTTGACCAGATTAAGATACTGGCTGGTCATTTGAGGAATCATCACCCGCATGGCCTGAGGAATAATCACCAACCGCAGTATCTTCCCTTGAGGTATACCCAAGGCTCGGGCTGCTTCGGTCTGGGTATGGCTAACAGACAGGATACCGGAACGGACAATCTCAGCAATAAGGCTGGCCGTATACACGGTCAGAGCAAGCAGGAGGGCGGCAAGCTCTGGAATAACAATCAGCCCTCCTTTAAAATTAAGCCCTTGCAGCGATGAAAGTTCCCAATGCAGAGGGCCGCCAGTCGCCAACCAGGTAATGGCCGATGGAATGATGATAATTGCCAAGGAGACTGGCAGAGTAGGCAACTCTGTTCCTGTTTTCTCTTGATATTTTCGCGCCCATATTTTCAGCGCACAAACCCCAGCGATACTCAGCAAGAAGATTATACCCAACAGAGCAAATTCCTGTTGAGGAAGAGGGCGAGGAATATATATTCCTCGAATATTGAGAAAGAGCCAATCGCCTAGCTGCAGACTACTACGTGGAAGGGGCAAGGAACGAAGGACAGCAAAATACCAGAAAAAAATTTGCAAAAGGAGCGGGAGATTCCGAAAAATTTCAATATAGATCTCTGCTAATTTGGCAATCATCCAGTTGGAGGACAACCTCGCAACTCCAATCAGAAAACCAAGGGTGGTTGCACAGATAATCCCTAAAACAGATATCAGGATGGTATTGAGCAGGCCGACCAAGAAGGTTCGGCCATAGGTGCTCGATTCACTATAAGAAATCAGGGTCTGGATGATCCCAAACCCAGCCTTTTGGGAAAGAAAGGAAAAACCGCTGGTTATCCCTTGCTTCTCCAGGTTGCTAAAGGCAGTTGTACCGATCAGAAAAAAAAACAAAACCACGCTCAGTATCAGGAGAACCTGAAAAAGCAAAGCCCTATTCCCGGCCTGATTCCACCATCGCATTATGGCTGTCGATCTCCTCATCACCTTATCGCCTTATTGCCTTATCGCATAGGCGGAGCATACTGAATGCCCCCGTCCTTCCATAAGGCGTTCAGTTCCCGTGCTATCTTCAAGGATGAACCTCTGCCCACGTTGCGCTCAAAAATCTCGCTATAATTGCCGACCTGTTTGATGATCTGGTAACTCCAATCGCTCGGCAGCCCTAAGCTCTGCCCCTTGTCACCGTCCAGACCTAGTAGACGCCGAACAGCAGGATTAACAGACCCCCGTCTCATAGCATCGACATTGGCAGACGTAACCCGCAATTCCTCAGCGTTCAGCATAGCGAAAAAAGACCAGCGCACCACATTGAACCAGGCATCATCTCCTTGGCGGACAACCGGCCCCAGCGGTTCCTTGGAGATAGTCTCCTTCAGGATAACTGCATCATACGGTTTACTCAGATGGGTACGCAGCGCATACAATTGCGATTTATCAGCAGTCAGGCAGTCACAGCGTCCGACCTCAAACCCTTTGGCTGCTTGGTCATGGGTATCAAAGACAACCGCTTCGTATTTCATACTATTTTTAGCAAAATAATCTGCCAAATTCAGCTCACTAGTTGTCCCGGCATGAACACAGAAAATCGCCCCGTCAAGCTCTTTAGGCGTTTTAATGTTGAGCTTTTTGGATACCATAAAACCTTGGCCGTCATAATAATTGATTCCGGCAAAGTTCAAGCCAAGTCCCGTATCACGGTGCTTGGTCCAGGTGGTCCCGCGCACCAGAACGTCAATTTCACCAGACTGCAACGCCGTAAAACGTTCTTTGGCGTTCAGGGGAACATATTTAATCTTGCCCGCATCACCGAGGACAGCTGCTGCAATGGCCCGACAGCCATCAACATCTAACCCTTTCCAGTGACCCTTTTCATCCGTGGAGGAAAAACCGGGTAGGCCTGTAGATACTCCGCACAGCAAGGTATCACGTTTTTTTACTTCATCCAAGGTTCCTGCTATTATCAGCGTCACAGACATCATAAGCAGAAGAACCACCATGCTGCTGATCACACATTTCTTCATTCTTTCTCCTGGGAACTCTCGAAAGCCATATAAGCAACAATATCAAAACATGTTAGAGATATTATTTTTATCATGCCGATATTTTTTGTCCAGAATTCTTTTGCTATTTTTTTGTTTTAACGAAAAGAGACACTCCGTGGTACCCGAGTTATAAAGGTTCACAATACTTGTTATTGCTCATGCAAGCCGTTAATAACACGACAATACCGCATATATATCTTAAAAGAATGAAAGCCCAGCACTCTCTTTCAAGCAATACGGTCTTTATCGGCCGCTAGAGACTGACAATCGCAACAGATGAGTGTATGATATAATGTACCTCAGAGAGGGTAACACGACATGCTTCCTGAGGGAAGAATTATTCAACATTTTGAACCCCACGCACTTTTTTCTTTGCTGCGGATCGAAAATTAGTGCATCTTTTTCGTTACCCGGTAAGGAAAGATAGACTTGCATCAAGAAGCAACGCCTACGCTTCCAACAAGCTGAAACATCCACCACAAACAAACGACAGAGCATAATGACGGACGACAAGACCACAACCGCAACAGCAACCCTGCACAAGGTTGCCGACAATATCGGGAAAGTCATGAAAGGGCAGACAGATTCCATCCGCCTTCTGCTGGCCGGTTTTGCCGGAGGAGGCCATATTCTGCTGGAAGATTATCCCGGTACCGGTAAGACCACCTTAGCCAAAATCCTGGCTCTTTCTATTGAGACCCGCTTCACCCGCATCCAATTCACGCCGGATCTTCTCCCCTCAGATATCCTCGGCGTCTCCATCTTTGACCCTAAGGACAAGGAATTTCGCCTCCATAAGGGGCCAGTGTTCACCAATATCCTGCTGGCAGACGAGATCAACAGGGCCTCGCCCCGCACTCAATCAGCTCTGCTAGAGGCAATGGCGGAAAAACAGGTGAGTATCGACGGCGGCAATTGCCCGCTTGATGATCTCTTCTTTGTTATCGCCACCCAAAACCCGGTGGAATCACGGGGAACCTATCCCCTGCCTGAAGCCCAGATGGACCGTTTTGCCCTTCAGTTCAGCCTCGGTTATGTCAGTATGGAGGAAGAAGTGGCTCTACTCTCCAATCAGACAGAGCGACATCCCATTGAAGATATCTCCGCATGTACCACAGCAGAAGAGATCCTGCTGGTCAAAAAACAGGTGCATGCTGTCCATATCAGCGAGGAGCTCAAACAGTACATTGTCCAGCTTGTCCATACCACCCGTTCTTTTCCCGGCCTTGTTTTAGGCGCAAGTCCCAGGGCCTCTCTTGCCCTGATGCAGACAGCCCGAGCTCTGGCTCTCTTTGATGGCCAGGATTTTGTCACCCCCGATCATATCCAGGAAATCGCAGTGCCGGTGATTGCCCACCGGTTAGTGCTTGATCCCCAGGCTCGATTCTCCGGCCAGACCGCGCAGGGTATTGTTGAAGAAATCCTGGAAACGATCCCAGTGCCTGCATAGGCACGCAGTTATTTTCCGACATTATGCGATATTTCTTCTATATATCCTACAGGTTCTTTGACGGACTAAGCACTTGGCGAAAACAACGCTTTACACAGGCAGGCCTGCTTATACTAGCAATTATTGCCATTTCTGCCGGGCTCGGGATGAACCCCTGGAGAAGCACTGTCTATCAGGTCTTTGCCCTTGCTGTCCCCCTGCTTGCTGTTGCTCTCCTCTTCAGCTTTTTTTTCCGAGTTCGCATCAGCGTCAAGCGAAGACTCCCCAAATTTGCCCTAGCAGGCGAACCCCTGACCTATTCTCTCTGGGTTCATAACTATTCTGCAAAGCAGCAAAAAGGGCTCTTCCTCAACGAACAATTCGGCGATCCCCGCCCCTCGTTTGAAGAATTCATCTGGACGCGAGAACCGGAAGAAGACAGTCGGAATGCCTGGGATAAAAGGACAATGGTCTACCGCTGGATGTGGCTGGTTGCCAAAAACCGGCAGGCAAAAGGGAAGGAGCAGCTTCTACCGACTCTTGCCCCGCATGGCAAAGAGAAGGTTCGGGTTGAGATCCTGCCCTTACATCGAGGCTATCTGGAACTGACCGGCATCAGGGTGTCCCGTCCCGATCCCTTTGGCCTGTTCAAGGCCTGTCGTTTTTTTCCCTGC
Organism: Candidatus Electrothrix aarhusensis; assembly: GCA_004028505.1. Lineage (GTDB taxonomy): Bacteria > Desulfobacterota > Desulfobulbia > Desulfobulbales > Desulfobulbaceae > Electrothrix > Electrothrix aarhusensis. The sequence continues at coordinate 2,313 of MTKO01000084.1, read as the reverse complement.
TATCAGCGGATCTTGGTGCTGCCCAAACGCTATCGCTTACCGCAAGTGGATCTTCCCGGCTCGCGCCGCCATCAACCCGGCGGGGTTTCCCTGGCCTCGTCCGTGGGTAACTCGGATGAATTTGTCTCTCTGCGGGAGTACCGATCCGGCGACCCCCTGCGCCGAATCCATTGGAAGAGCTGGGCCAAAACCGGCAAGCTGATCGTTAAAAATTATCAGGACGAGTTCTTTGTCCGGCACGGCTTGGTGATGGATACCTTTCAGGAGCAGCCGCATAGCAGGGCCTTTGAGGAGGCGGTCTCACTGGCAGCATCCTTTGTCAGTACAGTGGAAACCCAGGAAGCCCTGCTGGATTTGATGTTTGTCGGCAATAAGGCCTTTTGTTTTTCCTCGGGCCGGGGCGTGGCCCATACAGACAGCATGATGGAAATTCTGGCCTGTGTCCAGCCCTGCCATGACCAACCCTTTTCCGAACTGTCCTCTCTGCTGATCAATCATGCCTCCCGGCTCAGCGGCTGTATCTGTATCCTGCTTTCTTGGGATGAGGAGCGGCAGGAAATGGTCAGGAAGCTGCGAGGAATCGGGGTGCCGTTGAAAATCATTGTTGTTACGGAACAGGTGGATGCGGTGGAGGATGCTGGGTCGATGCGGGGTGACCAGGAGGATTTTCATGTGCTGGCTGCTGGTGAGATGGAAAAGGGGGTGGCTGGGTTGTGAGTTTGCCTTATTGGCTGACGCGGCTCGAAAAACCGAGCCTTGAAAAAAATATTGAGGAGGCACTATGGGCACAGTTACAGTACGATTGCCGGATGATACTCACAAAAGAATCAAGGAGCTGGCAGCATCAAGAAAAACAAGTATAAATAAACTCTATGAAGAATTCACGATAATGGCTTTAACCGCATTTGACGCTGAAAACCATTTTAAAGCTATGGCAGGTAATGGGAGTAAAAAGCGGGGACTTGATTTGTTAAGAAAACTTCAAACCCACTACGACGACTAGTAAAACAAGGTTATCCCTGAATTTCGTAGAGATATGATTAAAAGCCTCTCCTTCCGGGGTCATCTGTTGGCTACGGATGAAATAGAGATACCATGCTTAAGGCAAAGAAAAAATACACTTTTGAACCAGATTACGCTATTCCTCCCGGTGAAACCTTGAAAGAAACCATTGAACTTCTTGGTATGACTCAAAAAGAACTCTCAACACGCACAGGTCTTTCTGTCCAGTCATTGAATAAAATTTTAAAGGGAGAGCAACCTATTAGTTACGAGACAGCCAACATTCTTGAATTGGTTCTCAACGTTCCTGCTTCTATGTGGAATAATTTAGAGGCTCAGTATAGAGAGCAACTTGCTAAAGTTCATGAACGTAAAAGACTGAAGGAAAACCTTGAATGGTTGAAGACAATTCCGGTTGCGGAGCTAGTCAATAGGCAGGTAATACCACACCTGAAAGACCCCGTAGACCAGTTACGAGCTGTTCTCTCTTTTTTTGGAGTCAGCAGTGTACGAGCTTGGCACCAGATATGGGATGAGCCTGCTGTAGCGGCCAGAAGGTCGGCTTGCTTTGAAAGTTGTCCCGGAACAGCTTCTGCATGGATAAGGCAGGGAGAAATCCAAGCTAACGCCATTGAGTGCGCTGATTTTTCTAAAGATAAGTTTAGCAAGGCAGTGTTGGAGATCAAAAAGCTTACAGTTCTTACACCTCAAGAATTCACAAAGAAAATGATCTCTCTTTGTGCGGAAGCAGGTGTGGCCTTGATTTTCGTCCCTGAGATGAAAAAAGCGCCTTGGTCGGGTGCCACAAAATGGCTTTCATCGAAAAAGGCTCTGATTCTTCTTAACTTGCGTGGCAAAAAGGAAGACTTATTTTGGTTTGCTTTTTTTCATGAAGCCGGTCACGTTCTTCATGATTCAAAGAAAGATCTTCTCATTAATAATGGAAAGAAAAAACAAGAGGATGAGCGAGAATTACGTGCTGATGAGTACGCAGCTGAGCTTTTGATTCCAACAAAATATAATGAGCGTATTAAAAAAATACGCTCAAAAGCTGACCTCGTTGACTTCGCACGGAGTTTAGGTATCTCTCCCGGTATTGTTGCCGGTCGGTATCAACATCTTACAGGAAAATATAGCTTTTTTAATGGAATAAAAAGAACGTTTGAATGGTCTGTGCATGACTAAGGAAAGTTACCCAAGATTGTGAAGTTCATCCTATTTTGTAGCGAGGTTTGGGGAGCTGCGCCATGAAGGAGAGAAAAAAAGAGGGTATTAGAGATTCGAACCTTCAACCCCGACCTGTAACCAGGG
>MTKO01000083.1 GCA_004028505.1 Candidatus Electrothrix aarhusensis | reverse complement strand
ATTAGGCACTTTTTTTAATCCTACATAAGGAGAATAACTGTGAATGACGAACTGTCATGTGAAAATAAACAGATTGTAAATTTCGTGGAAGCTATGAGCATGATGCCGGATCACCGTGACAATCGGGGTAAAAAAAAGATCTGATTCCGGCTGTTATAATCGCCGGATTTGTTTCGGCTACTCTAGTCGGTCGCTCAACCGTATCAGGTATTAATAGATTTATACAAAACCGAATCAGCTGGTTGCGAAAAGTGACCGGATATGAAAACGCCGAGCTCATTTCGCGTGCTCACCTGCCGCGTTTTCTGAATCGGTTGGACTGGGACACGTTGAATGATCTGATTGAACAGCATTTCGGGGTATGTATAGAACGTGATGAAAACAAAGAGTGGGTGGCGATTGACGGTAAAGTTTTGAGAGGGACGGTAAAAGGCGGTGATAAACAGTCGGTTGTTCTTTCCGTGACTCATGACAGCAGAAAAGTTATAGCGCAAGCCCGACAGAAAGGAAACAAATCCAGTGAAATTCCCGTGGTGCGGAATTTGCTGAAAAGCTCAGGGCTGGAAAGGCAAAAGGTCACCTTGGATGCGCATCATCTCAACCCCTTAACAACATCTCAGATTCATCAAGCTGGAGGGCTTTATCTTATCCAAATTAAAGAAAATCAACCGATTCTTTTAGATAAATGCCGCTCCTTGGAGACTACGGGAGAATTAATCGCCGAAAATGTTGATCATGATAAAGCAAACGGTCGCATGACTGTCCGGCATTCCAGTCTTTTTTCAATGAAGTCATTAAGCCTTGATAAGCGTTGGCATGACAGCAGCATAAAGTCGTTAACAGTGGTGAAGCGTGAAACATTCGAGGCTCAGACGCAGAAAACGACTTTTGAAACATCGTATTATATCAGTAATATTAGAATTGTTCAAAATTGCGCACAGCAGACGATTAATGAAACAGCGCGGGCGATTCGCGGACATTGGGGTGTGGAGGCTGACAACTATATTCGGGATAAAACTTTTAATGAGGACAATGTCAAAACTAAATACGGAAATCAGGCTCAAATTATGGGAAGACTGCGAGGCCTGGCAATGGGGTTAATTCGAAAGACCAAAACGAAAAATTTTCAGGCAGTGATAGATAAATTTGTTGACTGCCCGGATAGCTTGGTATCTATGCTGAAGAGCGTAAATTTTTTATGAGAAAGCCGTGCAAAGTACGGTAAGCTCAGTGAGCTGACAGAGACAATATCAGGCAGTAGAGGCGATGATGGAGGGGATACTCCAAGCAGCTATACAGCTAGCTGATCTCGCCGGATGAAAGATGTCACATACTATTACTCATTCCCGAGTTTACGGTCTCAATTTGTCGATTGACCGGTTAGTATCTAATTTATTGCTTGCCCAGCTAAATGTTGCGGTTGATGTGACAGTACATTTTTTGGAGAACGCTGAGTCCATTAGGACACTACACCAACTTGGTTGGCAGAGGCAGTTCCCGGCAGTAGAGCAGGAGTCGGGTGGAGTAGAGGTCTGGCAAAATTCATCATCTCTGCTTTTACGTTATCGTCGTACTACCGAAAGCGTTCTTGAATTTTTTCTAGATCGCGAGGGAACTCAGGTTCAGATTCTAAAACCTCCATGTATTCCCGAGTCAGACGCTATTTCTTTTCTGTTAGGCCCGGTACTGGGTTGCGTGTTGCGGTTACGTCAACAGATTTGTCTACATGCTAGCGTACTGGTCTGGCAAGGTCAGGCATTTATGTTGGTTGGCCCTAAAGGTTCCGGTAAGTCAACAACAGCAGCAGCTCTTCTTCAGCAAGGTGCTGCGCTCTTGGCAGATGATGTTGCTGTTTTCAGTCGCAGGTATAATGCGTTTGAGGTTGAGGCAGGGTATCCGCAACTGCGGCTTATGCTTGCTCCCATCCGGTCCTTAGGTTATTCATCCGAAAGGTTGCAACCCGTGTTGTCTGTTGGTGAAAAGTGCTATGTGCCGCTTAACAGCCAAAAGAGTTGGAACTTTTATGAGAAAGCATGCCCTTTAGCTTGTGTGTACCTTTTAAAAGAACGGCAGAAGCATAGCGACATACCTGTTATTGAGCAGTTGAACCAATCTTCTGCGCTGCTGAAACTTACGCCTCATAGCTATACAAAATATATGCTTGATGATGAGGCCCGGCAGCGGGAATTTTATTTTTTGGGGCAATTGGTCAATAAACTTCCCGTTCGCACAGTTTCCAATCCCAGCGGTCTTGATTTCCTCTCACAGATTTCTCAAGTGATTCTTCATGATTTCCAGTCAGTTCTCAAAGAAAGATAACGTGCAATCTCATCCCAATATTATTCTTATCACCATTGACTGCTGGCGCGGTGATCATTTCAGCGGAATTGATGATACTAAGGTGCAAACTCCTCACTTAGACAGATTGTCGTCAGAAGGAACTGCTTTTTCCAATGCCCATACCTGCGGTGGCTGGACAAGACCAGCCATGACAGCATTATTTTCATCAACATATGCGTCAATGTATGGTGGTTTTACCCACAGTAAGCTGTCGCAGGAACGCCCTGTGCTTGCCGAAATTCTTCAGCATAAGGGTTATAAAACCGTTGGTTTTACCACGAACCCAGTCTGCGGCAGTAACGCAGGCTTTGATCGCGGTTTTACCACGTTTGTTGATGTAAAACCCGAACTCAAACTGGAAGGAATCAATAGAATACGCAAGATCCGTGGATTTGGGCGATTGGCTCGATATAATTTTTTGCATACACTCCTTTCTCCTCTTGGTATCCGACTGATGCCAGTTCATCCTTCGGTAAAAGCATTGGGATTAGTTGATCAGGCTATTACCTGTCTGAAGCAACCCTGTAATCGTCCTTTTTTTCTTTGGCTGCATTTTATGGACATCCATTGGCCGTATCTCTCATCAGAGAAAGAGCAAAGCTCAACAGAGGCTGTCGAGGAATGGCGTGATCGTCATATCTGGTCGACCAAAGTGAGCCGATGCCGGGGAAATTTTAATCCGGGAGTACAAAGATCTGCACGATGGAGAAGGCGTTATGCTGAGGGGCTGCGAGCAGTGGATGATGCGCTGGGACATTTTTTTGCTTGCTTGAGGAGGGATCTATGTTGGCAGAATACAGCTGTTTTTGTCACTGGAGATCATGGAGAGGAATTTCAAGAACACGGTACTTGGGCTCACTCCTGGAATAAGCTTCATTGCGAAGGAACGCATGTGCCTCTTATTGTTCGTTTACCCCGGCCTGTTGATGTGGGACGTGTTGACCAACCTGTAAGTCATATTGATTTAGCTCCGACGATTTTATCAGTAGCTAATGTTGAGCCATCAGAGAAGATGCTGGGGAACAGCTTGCTCCCTTTAGTGGATAAAAAAAGAAAAATGATTTCAAATCAACGGCCTGTCTATATTGAAATGTTTGGACATCGTAATTCTTGTATTTATCGTCTTGCAATTTTGGCCGATGGCTACAAATATATTTACGATGGCGAAGTGAAGCAGTCCCAGCTCTATAATCTTCGGGAAGATCCTGAAGAAATGGTTAACATATATCAGGTTGAACACAGAGTGGCTCGTCGTTTTGATAAACTGCGTCTGGCACATATCAGTGAAGGTCTTTTGAAACTTCTTAAAGATAAAAGCAAGAAGGTTAGCCTAGGTAATTTTTCCTGTGGTATTGACGAAGACCCAAGCGTTACGGAGCGACTGAAAGCCTTAGGTATTTAGATTAAATTGGATTCTGACATTTTTTATACCAGAACAAGCTTGAATTCTCAATTGTGACCATGCCGGGAGTATAGGCAAGCGAGAGCAATATTGGTGACGTTGCCCCTTGGTGACCCGTCATTATTTTCGTTGTCGATATAAGTCTGGCTCAATAACCGAAATCATTTCTTCAACATCAAGCTGTTTGTCGAAGAATTCATCAAGACGCTGAAGTTCGGTGTTTGGGGCTACTAGACAGCGATTGTAATTAACTTCAATATATTTGATGTTTGGCTGATTAGTTATCCAGTTTTTTATCTGCAAGAGATGCTTTTCGTACAGCCTGTTTAACTCATCGTCGCTTACGGTATCAGGGCATTTGCCCTCAATAAGCAACATTTTTTTTTGAGAAGCCAGTATTTCGGACATTGTTCGGCGCATAATAACAATACGGTAAGTGTAGTCATGCGGCAGATAATATAGTAAGGCTGTAATAATTTTAACAGCTTTACCCCGTGCTTCCGGCATCCAGGCAGCATCTCCTTCACGAAGTCCCTTGACTCGTTTAAATTCATAGTAGCCCTTAGGGTTACTGGCGTCAGCTTTTCGGCAATTATCAACCAACAAAGGTATTCTCCCTGCTTCGAGCATACTCATCATCATTGATGTCCCTGAACGGGGTAACCCGGAAACTATACTGATCATATTATTGTTTGGGGAACTAGCAACTAATGGATAACCTCGTTGATATCGTTCGCTGTCAGAACACGATCCAACCACCGGAGAAGGGTGTCACTGTCCGCACTCTCGATCCGGGCGCAAATTCCTTCCGGCAGGTCGCCGAATTTGCTTCGTAACTGTCGGACCAGCACCAACACTTCAGCTTTCTGCATACCTTTCTGCATGCCTTGCTGTATGCCCTTTTGCATTCCCTTCTGCATTCCCTCTTCCCTGTATCTTTCCGCAAAACCTTTCATTTTTTTCTCCTCATCCGGATAGCGTCGCTGATAGATCAGCCGCTCGTTCTCATCAAGACCCGCATAGAGGTCTATGAAGTCAAGATATTTCAATTGTTTGTTCGGGTCCGGTTCCAGGCTGAACAGGCCCCGCAGCGCATGGGCGTACATATCCACTTTCAGCTCCCGAGGGTACAGCATATTCGGAAGATTCAGGCGGGCGACGATATTATCGCTGTCACAGTAGTGTTCGGCTGGCAGCCGGGCCAGATTACAGGCGATGAAACTGAACCGGAGGTAGTCCTGCTGATTGCCGCCCAATGTCAATTCAGCGGGATATCTGCCGTCACGCAGAAAAATAACCACGGGAACGATCCGATCCGTCTCGAACATTTCGGAGAGATCAAGACAGTAGCGAACCAGCCTGTGAACTGAGAACCGATCAGCCACGCTTTCTTCCTCAAGGGCGAAAAGGACCGCCTCACGCTGTCCGTCCGGCCACTCGACCAGCAAGGGGACATCCAGCCGCCGATAGCGGTTTCCCAGCCGTTCCTTGAGCTGCTCTTCCCGGATCGGGATGATCCGGGAAGAGGCGTCGATCACCTTTGCCTCCTGCTCTGCGAACAAGGACAGCGCCTGTCTTGGGTAGTCGAGTATCAAATTTTTGAAATTTTGGTCGTGATCCATTTCGCTTGTTTGTTAAGGAGAGCAGTTGACATTCTGTTTTTAGTCCCAAGGTGCCAGCCTGTTCAAATCCAATTATACCATGCCGGGCTTAGGACGGAAAATATATTTTTAGGCACAGAAGAAGGAAAACGAGGACATACCTCGAATATTTTTTTATTGTCCCAATCGTTAGTTAAAACTATGGACTTTAGTCCAAGACTTTTAGTAGGCGCTCATTTATGAGGCATTCCGGCAGGCAGTCGAATCTGCGACGTGACTTAAAAGGTTGCGACGTTCGGTTTTCGAGAAAACGATATAACAATCTGTCTTCACGAAGAACAGTCTGTTCTGGCGGTAAAGTTCTCCGACACTGTCCGGCTGAAGTGATTTTGTTCAATGAAAGCCGCAAAAGGATCGCTATTTGCAACGGATACTGTTTATCACTGAATTTCTTTTGTCAGTACGGACTTCAATCGGCTTCAGCCGAAACAGCGACTTTCAGTCCATAGTGGGTTGAATTACATTGCGAATTATGCAATATTGTATATCGAATAAATCACTTTACGCAACGTTATTTCATGCTAGAATGTGCTCGAATACAAAAGTTGTATCTCAAAAACTTATTACAGTCTTACTAATCCAAGGAGAAAAACCAATGGCGAATTATTTCAACAGCCTGCCCCTACGCCTCCAGCTCGAAGAGCTGGGCCAATGCCGTTTCATGGATGCTTCGGAATTCAACGGGGTGGAAGCTCTGAAAGGCAAAAAAATTGTTATTGTCGGTTGCGGTGCTCAGGGCCTGAACCAGGGCCTGAACCTGCGTGATTCCGGCCTGGACGTCTCGTATACCCTCCGTGATGCGGCAATTAAGGAGCAACGCCAATCTTGGAAAAATGCCACAGAGAACGATTTCAAAGTAGGCAGCTACGAAGAAATGCTCCCGGATGCTGATCTGGTCATCAATCTGACCCCGGACAAGCAGCACTCCAACGTCATTGAGACGGTTATGCCTTTCATGAAGGAAAACTCCTGCCTGTCCTACTCACACGGTTTTAATATCGTTGAAGAAGGCATGCAGATCCGTAAGGATATTACCGTCGTTATGGTGGCTCCAAAATCCCCCGGAACCGAGGTTCGTGAGGAGTACAAGCGCGGTTTCGGCGTTCCGACCCTGCTGGCTGTTCATCGCGAAAACGACCCACAGGGGATCGGCTGGGATGTGGCCAAGGCCTATGCCTCCGGTACCGGCGGTGATCGAGCTGGTTGCCTGGAGTCCTCTTTTGTTGCAGAGGTTAAGTCCGACCTGATGGGTGAGCAGACCATTCTTTGCGGAATGCTGCAAACCGGCTCTTTGCTTTGCTTTGAGAAGATGGTTGAGCAGGGCATTGATGCTGCCTACGCGGTTAAGTTTATCCAGAATGGCTGGGAGACCATCACCGAAGCTTTGAAGCACGGTGGTATCACCAATATGATGGATCGACTTTCCAATCCAGCGAAGATTCGTGCCAATGAGCTGGCTGAAGAATTAAGCCAAATCATGGCCCCGCTTTTTCATAAGCACATGGATGACATCATGTCCGGCCATTTTTCCACAACCATGATGAAAGACTGGGCCAAGGATGATGCTGACCTGCTGAACTGGCGCAAAGAAACCGGTGAAACCGATTTTGAGAAGATTGAAGCTGCTGATGTAGAAATTGCCGAGCAGGAGTATTTTGACAAGGGCATCCTGATGGTGGCTATGGTCAAAGCGGGCGTAGAATTGGCCTTTGACACCATGGTTTCCGCAGGTATCAAGGAAGAGTCAGCCTACTACGAGTCCTTGCATGAGCTGCCGCTGATCGCCAACCTGATCACCCGGAAGAAGCTCTACGAGATGAACGTGGTTATCTCTGACACAGCGGAATACGGCTGTTATCTGTTCAACCATGCAGCTTATCCGCTGCTCCAGGATTTCATGAAGGCCGTGAGCACCGATGTCATTGGTAAGGGACTAGATGTAAAGGATAACGGGGTCAGCAATGTGGAGCTGATCGCTGTGAATGAGGATATACGTTACACCGGTGTAGAGATCATCGGCGAGGAACTGCGCTCTTACATGGGTGCTATGAAACCGATTATCTAAGGAATTATAAAATTCCTTATCGATTTTATCAGACGGGACACGCTGTAGGGGCGATTCGTGAGTCGCCCCTAGTGGTGCTCTGTGCTCGATATATTTTTTTGGGAGGATTTTTTGGGTTTATCGCGCAACCCGCTTTATCACTGAAAAATCCTTATCCGGTCGAAAGGGTTTAGTCAGGTAGTCATCCATGCCCGCCTGAAGGCATTTTTCTCGGTCTTCGGACATAGCATGGGCCGTGAGTGCCACTATTGGTGTGTATTTCCCCTGAATGCGGTTGCGTAGTCTGGTCAGCTCGTCTTCGTACTGATTGCCGGAAAACAACTCGCCCTGCTCGCAGCCCCTTATATATTTTGTCGCCTCAATGCCGTCCATAACAGGCATCTGGATATCCATGACCACAACGGAATATTCGTTTTCCGCCAGCAGTTTCAGGCACTCCAGCCCGTCATGTGCCGAGGTTACCGTGTGTCCCCTTCCTTGAAAGACCGTTCTGATGAGTTGCTGATTAAAAATATTATCTTCAACCAAGAGAATATTGAGGCTGACACCGAGTTTCTTCTCGGTATCTCTCCTGTTGGAACTGTTGTTCTCTTTATTGTTTTGCTGTCGTTTTACATACAGTGAAAAACAGAATGTGCTGCCTTGGTTCAACAGGGTTTCAAACCATATCTTGCCTCCTAAAAAACTCACCAGCTTATCACAAACAGTAAGCCCCAGTCCAACGCCGCCAAAACGCCTTGTCATACTGGTGTCCGCCTGGGTAAAGCCGTTGAACACTTCGTTTTTGAATTCTTCACTGATACCTGGCCCGGTGTCTGTAATACAAAATTGGATAACCGCCCCCCTTTCATTATGTGAAGACAGATCAATCTCAAGGGCTATTTCCCCTGAATCGGTAAACTTAACCGCATTATCCATGAGCTTACAAAGGATCTGTTCAATACGTTGAATATCACCGAACAGCCTGTCTGGAACCGTATCATCAATTCTACAGGTCAGCTCCAACCCTTTTTCTTGTGTACGATTATAAAAGGACTTGGTCATCTGGTGGATTGAAGAACGCAGCTCAAAGGGGGTATTTTCAACAGTAAGCTGTTTTGCCTCCATCTTGGAAATATCGAGAATATCATTAAGAATACTCATCAAAGAATCCGATGATTGATAGGCATCGGCAAGAAAACGTTCCTGGTCGTGAGATAAAGAGGTGTCTAAGGCAAGACGAATATTGCCCAAAATAATATTTAAGGGGGTGCGAATCTCATGACTCATATTGGTCAGGAATTCAGTTTTTGCCTCATTTGCCGCCTCAGCAGCTTCCTTGGCTATGATAAGCTCCTGATTGATGCGGACAAGGTCATCGGTTTTTTCCCTAACCATATCCTCAAGATGATGCCTGTAGAGACCCAGTTCTTTTTCCGTCCTTCCCTTATACAAGGCTATCTCAATGGTGGAGAAAAGAACATTTTCTTGAAAGGGCTTCTGGATGTACCCCAAAGGTGCTGAGCGTTTGGCTCGATCAAAGGTCTTTTGGTCCGTGTTGGCGGTTAGGAAAACAATGGGAAAGGCATATCTTCGACGGATTTCTTCGGCAGCCTCAATCCCGTCCATGTCTCCTTTTAGAAAGATATCCATGAGGATCAGATCCGGTTGCAGCTCTCCGGCCTTGTCAATTGCTTGATACCGGTATCCACGACAAAGGGAACTTCGTAGCCCTGCCTGACGAGCCTAACCTGAAGTTCCATGCCGATAATTGCCTCATCTTCAACTATCAGTATCCGTATAACCTTATCGTTGTCATTCATGGTCATTTTTATTTGCTTATCTGATTATCCAAAAAAGATCTCTTAGTTAGCTGATATCATTGAGTTAGTTCCGTTTTTCCCTTAAAAAAGGGTGGTGAGTATCAGGTGGGAAAACGTAACCGGCAGGTGAGGCCACCCTGATTTTCAAATTCCAATGCAGCATCCAGCTGGGTTGACAGGGTGCGAATGAGGTTTAACCCGAGGGTGCTGGATGAACCCCAGTCGTAATCGATTGGAAATCCAGAACCGTTATCGCTTACAGAAAGTAGGCAGGTCCCGTTCTCCCTGATAAAACGAACAGTCAGGATGCCTGACCGAAGAATTTCTTCGCTTTTAATTTCTTCGTCTTTAACGGTTTGTTTGATGGCCTGTTTAAAGGCATGTTTGAAACTGTTAGTTATAAGCTCATTCACGATTAAACCGCATGGTACTGCGGTATCCACGGGAAGATCAATAGATTCAGCCTCTATCTGAAACAAAACATCATGGGCATTGTAGGATTGGCGCAGGGATGAGACAAGGGTCTCGACATATTCTTTAAAAGGCACCTTGGAGAGGTTTTCGGATTGATACAGCAGTTCATGCACTAGGCTCATACTTTTTACCCGGTCTTGGCTTTCCTGAAGGATAGCAAAGGCTTCTTGATTTTTGATATTCTGAGCTTGCAGGAACATGAGGCTGGCAACGATCTGCATATTATTTTTGACCCGATGATGGATCTCTTTCAACAGAGATTCTTTTTCAAGCAGGGCCGACTTGAGTATATCTTCAGCCTCTCTTCGTTCGGTAATGTCTTCTATCATCAAGAGGAGGCGCTGTTCGTCATAGAGCAGAAAGGGCACAAAGATGCCTTTGAGAAAATGTTGTTTTCCGCTTGCATCCTCAAGCTTAAAATTATGGCATATGTTGGTGTGCAGTGCAATACTCTGTTTTGCTGCGGCGCAGAGACCGGTTTCTTGCCAGTAATCAATTTCATTATAATTCGAGCAGAGTTGCTGTTCTTGGTAAAAACCTGTAATTTTTTTCATGCAGCCGTTGATGGCGATGCATTCTCCATTATTATTGTAGACAGAGAGGCCAACGGGAAATTCCTCTATTATTTTATTGTTGAATTCAAAAGCCTTGCGCAGCTCGATATCGGCATTCTTTCTCTGTATGATATTGCCGAGTCGGACAGCGATCTCATTGATCAAGTGTCGCTCTTCCTTCAGAAACGGGCCTTCATAGGCATCAGGAAATTTGCAGCTGTAACAGATCTGGACTCGGCCCCGTGTGTCTCCGTTGAGAATAACAGGAGCTTCCTGTATCCATTGGGTTTCCTCAAACGTATCGCTTGCAATCTCATCGTTGTCAATAATGATGCGTGCGCCAGCAGAGTCTGTATGTTGCCATGAGGAGGCGATAAGCTCCACCATATCCTTGAGGATATTGGTGAGTGCAGCATCAGAATGTTCTGCTTCTGCTAGGCGAGAAAGACCGTACAGGCAGTTAAGCTCTTTGATTCGTTCGTTATTTTCAGCTAGGAGTTTTTTTAATTCCAATTGATTTTGACGGATGTAGCCTATGTCTCGGCTATATATCTTCAAGAAAAATTGAAGAAGCACGAGATAGGCGAAGAGCCGAACAACATGCATCATCCACCAGGCCGGGCTCCATAAGGTTGATACGTCAAATAACAGTACGGCAGTGGCAAAGAGAAGACTGAAGTTTGCCAACAGAATATTTTCATTGCGAAATTCTTCTGTAACATCCCACCAACAAAAATGAAACCAGGCAAGAAGAAATCCTAGGCCACCTACAGTGTTCATGCTGTCGGCAAGAAGAGAAAAATTTTCATTTTCTCCCATTATCGGTAGATATTCTGGAAAGAAAAAAGAGAGTGTGCCAAGAAAAGCACTACACACTCCTGTTGCACAGGGCAAAAATTGCAAGCCAGGAAAACTGGCGAGACGCTCCGGTAGCAGAACTAAAGCAAGAGTTAGACCACCAAGCAGTGTTGCGAGACAATGAAGCCAGATGAAAATTTTTCCTGGCGGCATGCTGGCATGAAAGAGATCAAGCACTCCCATGCCCATCAAGGTGCTGGCAATCCAGAGATACCTCGGGCGGAGCTGTCGGTTACGCCGCATTATCAAAATAAACAGGGCCAGCGTTATGGCGGCAAATGAACCCAGTGATTCAATAAGGGAATGAAGAGGTTCATAGACCCAATCCCATGTATTCAAATATAATGTGAAGACAAATATGAAGGAAAGGGGCAGGGCAGCCGAGAAAAGCAGGGAGGTAAGAGCTAATCCACACACCGGCTGCATAGATTGTTTATTCATAGATTTCTCAATAAGTGCATGCAATCTCGAATGATTTGACATCAGTACTTACATCTGTACGTTCACCTTGTCCTCATCAGATTGTCCCGCATCCCCGCATCATAGCTTGCCGCGTCGAAGGATAGAAATGAGCAGCCAGAAACCCATCATTGCGGCAATAAGAAAACCTGCCAGACCTATAACAGGGATGCCGTGCCAACGTGGTTTGATGCCCGAAAGGACAATCAGGGAGGAACCAATAATCTGGGCAGCAAGAACAATGGCAAAGGCAATCCGGTTGGAAATCCGATAAAGAGCCCGTTCCAGTGGGAGCAGTCCTCTGTGTTTAAATTCCAGTTTCATTCTGCCCTGGCGAAGCTGGGTAAGGATACTGCGGGTTTCGCCGGGGAGATCACGGATCAAGCTGAGGTACTGGTACCCGGTTATGGAAAGATCATCAACCAAGCGGCGAGGATGTACCCTGTCGAGCTTGATTTTTTTCATAAAAGGCTTGGCCAAGGCGATGAGCTCAATCTCCGGGGCAAGCATCGTCCCAACGCCCTCAACTGTTGCCAATGCCTTAAACATCAGGTAGAGGTTGGGTTTTAAAAAAAGTTTATGCTTGCTCAGGAGCTTCAGCAGTTCAAAATGTATTTTTTCCACCTCCAATTCACCAATGGGCAGGTGCATGTAACGGCTCACTAACTCGCTGATATCCAGAGCCAGTCTATCGCGAACTATCTCGCCTTTATGCACAGTCATTTTGAGGATGCTATTGACAGCTTCGTTTTCATTACCTGAGGTAATACTGAGGATAAAGTCTGTAAAATTTTCCCTGTCCTTTAGGAGCAGTCTGCCCATCTGGCCGAAATCAATAAAGCAGATTGTGTTTCCCGGTAAGATAAAGAGATTTCCCGGATGTGGATCAGCATGAAAAAAGCCATGAAGAAAAATTTGCTCCATGACGAGGTTGGCACCTCGTTCGGCAATGAGACTGAGATTGTAGCCCTGTTTTTTCAGCTCAGAAATATCAGAGGCCTTGATGCCGTTTACGCGCTCCATCACCAGAATTCTTTCCGTAGAGAGTTCTGGAAAGACTTCGGGCACATATATAGTAGGGTTATCAGATAACAGTTTGGAAAAATGATGAATATTGGCAAGCTCAATCGTGAAGTCAATCTCTCGGGAAAGACTGAGGGCGAATTCCTCTACAATAGCAGTGGGCTGATGCCCCTGAACCTCCTCAAAATGATCTTCCATCAAGGTGGCGATCTGAGCAGGATCTCCAGGTCGACCTCAATGATACTCTCTAGGCCAGGGCGCTGAACCTTGACCACCACATCTCGCTTTGAAGCTTTTTGGTTTTTTGGGGAACGAGTTGTGCTTTTGAGAGAATCTGAGGAAATGCGTGCAAGATGGACCTGCCCAATAGAGGCGGCAGCTAAAGGGGTAACAGCAAAGTCGGTGAAAATTTCCGTGGGATCTTTCCCTTGATCTTCTTGGAAAATCTGCTGTACTTCTTCGTAGGAAAAGGGCGGGACATTATCCTGAAGTTTCCTTAATTCATCAAGATAGTCAGGTGGAGCGAAATCAGGGCGGGTCGAAAGCAACTGGCCCAGCTTGATAAAGGTGGGTCCCAATTCTTCCAATCCCATGCGCAGACGTTCCGGCCGGGAATAGCGGAATATCTGCTCACGGGGTTTACGGCTGATCATCTGTAGGCCGGTTTCCAGATAATGGTCGAGATGCAAATAATCGACCAGATCATGAAAACCGTATTTAAACAGGATCCGCAGGATTTGCCGGTATCGGGTAAGATGTCGGTAGGTGCGGTTAATGGCACCGAGTCGCCTGATGCTGACCATTAAAATTTACGCATCTTCAGTGCGTTCAGCGTTTTCGGCGTTCTCAGCGCTTTCAGCGTCTTTGCCGTTCGTTTCCGGCTTTTCCCTGCTCTTTAAAGCGGTCTGTAATGCGACCTGCAATTCTTCCACCTTGAGCCGCAGCTCTGCTACCTCGTCCGTTGTTGCAAGGTTGAACCCTTTGATGCGCTCTTCCACCTGACGCCCCATCCAGATTTCCAGCTGATCACGGGCACTATTTGATTTTTTGAGCAGGTCTTCAACGAATTCTTTACCTTCTTCCTTGGTCAGGTTGCCACGATCTACCAAGTCCTTGCGTATCTCATCAAGTTTGTCACGGGTGAGAAAAGCGGCTCCAACACCGGTGTACAACATATTTTTGAACAATTCTTTCATGATGTTTCCTCCTGGTTAGACATGTTATGTTTCAGCAGGGGCACAGCGTGCTGTTGCCCCTACTACCTTTTCTCAATATCTCTATGATACACAATCAGCTCATCCTCACTGTCAAGGCATTCAGACAGGGCGTTGCGCAGATACTCGGTCACGGCAACGGAACGATGACGCCCGCCAGTGCAGCCTATGGCACAACGAAGTTCCTCCCGTCCCCCTGCCTTATGTTTACTCATAGTAAAAGAGACGAGTGAGGAAAAATGCTCTATAAACTCCTGACCTGTTGCATTGTCTAGGGCATAGGCGGAAATCTGCTTTTCCAGACCGGTATATTCCCGTAGATCATCCACAATAGGGGTTAGGGAGAAAACGAACATCCCAAACGATGTTAGCCTCAGGATATCCATGTTTAAAGCCAAAGGAAAAAAGGGTGATTTTCATAGGTAGTGATTTGGTAAGATTACGTAAACTTTGGTATCTTTTCTTGCTCTGGATTTTTTGTCCCGGCTGGCAGGGCCTGGATGGGGGCTATGATGATGAACAGAGGAGCCGAATATCCTCAGCTTTTTCGCTGATTCCTCGTTTCAGTACTTCATGATTATACACAGAAATTACGTCTCTTCGCTTGAGCTTGCCAACAACCCATTGTTCCTCCATGCTTTCAACCACGGGAATTTCCTCAATGCCTTTGACATCAAAGAGCTGCATCGCTTCAAACAGGTTATGATCCGGGGTTAGGGTGATGACATCGCGACTGCAAATAGCACCGACCAGATGGCAGCATCGCTTTTGCTCATCATGGAGAATTGTCTTTACATCCTGCATAGAGACAACACCAACCATCTTTCCTTCATGATCAACCACGGGAAAATAGAGAGAGTCCTTAGCAATGGCAAAGAGGTCCAGTAAATTGTTAATATTAGCAGTTTCGCTGATAAAATCAACATCCTCACTGATTGCCTTGCCCACGCGAATGGACCTGAGGATAGCCACCTCTCGCCCTTCATGGATATTAATTCCTTCACGGGTGAAATCCACCGTATCGATAGAGTCACTGTAGAATTTATTGGCCGTCACCGTGCCTACAATGGCGGTCAGCATGACCGGGACGATAATCATATAATTTCCTGTCATCTCGACGAGCAGAAAAATAGCTGTCATGGGGGCATGGGTTGAGGCGGCCAGAAAAGCCCCAATACCAATAGTCGCATAGGCTGCTGGTGTGGCGGTCAGATTTGGGAGTAAGGCATGGACAACACCGCCGAAGGCCCCGCCGATCACCGCTCCGATAAACAAGGCTGGTGCGAATACGCCGCCAGCCCCACCAGATCCGAGGGTTATGGCTGTGGCCACTGATTTTAAGGCGATTAGAGCCAGCATTACCCAGACTATTCCATCACCGGCCAAAACCTGTTCAATGTATTCATAGCCGTCTCCCATAACCTGGGGGAAAACTATGCCGATACTACCTACCAGGAAGGCACCGATAATGGGTTTCGCATGTTCTGGAAGAGAGAGTTCGCGGAACCAGTCTCGGACAAAATAAAAAAAACGGATATGAACAACAGCAAGTAGACCGATGAGTATGGCCATGACCACGTACAGAGGGATCTCTACAAGCGGGTTGACCATGTGGTAGTCCGGGATGGGAAAGGCAGGTATCTTACCATAATAGGCACGGGAAACCACTGTAGACATGGCTGAGGCAACCACTAGGGCGGAAAAGGAAGAGATTTTATAGGTGCCGAGCAGGATGATTTCTGCCGCAAAAAATATACCGGCTAATGGCGCGTTAAAGATACCTGCAATAGCACCGGCACTACCGGCAGCGATATAGACCTTCATTCGGGCTCCCGAGACCCTGAGTCTCTGTCCGAACTGGGATCCGAGAGCACCGCCGATTTGTGCAGTTGGTCCTTCCACCCCGGCTGAATTTCCAGAACCGATGGTGATGGCTGTAGCAGCTATTTTAATAAAAATATTGCGGGCATTAATGACTCCGTTCTCCAAGTTTACCCGTCGGAGAAATTTCGTGAAGCCGTATCCATTAACCTTTCCCGGCCACATCCAGGAAAGAGGAATAAGCAAAATCATACCAGACATAGGGATAAGGGGAAGAAGCAGTCTATGCCACCCTCCCTTGTGAATCTGCAGAAGCTCTGAGCCCTGCTCAAAAATATATGTATGGACAAGCTCTACCGACTCGTGAAAAACAATAATTACACAACCGGCCAAGAGACCGATGACAGCAGCAGTCATAATGACAGCTGTGTTTTCACCTGGTATAAAGCCTTTTAATTTACTATACATTTCCACTCCGGTACATCGCATCCAAGCCATTCAGCTTGGTGTAGGAAAAATTTATCTGTCATCCCGGCGAGGTAATCTCTGACGAGAGCTGCCGGTGCATGGTTGTTAAGATAGGTCTCTGACATGGAATGCCAAAAAATCCTCTCTAATTTTTTCGGGGAAGATCCCCTGGTGAGCTGATCCAGATAGAATGAAAAAAGTTATTCATAACAGGAGTGAAAGGGTAAGATTCCAGCCCGTGCCTTTTTTCCAATCCTATCCAGGAACTGAACTGACTGGATATTATGGTGAAAGCCGGGTAATCCATGAGCCTGACACAGACGGTCCAAAATATGTTCCCCTTCATGTCCGAAAGGAGGATGACCGGTGTCGTGACCCAAGGCAATCGCCTCAATCAGATCTTCATTTAATCCCAGAAAATGCCCTGCTGTTCTGGCTATTCTGGAGACCAATTGTACGTGCAGCACGCGATGCGTGATGTGATCGTTATCGATCAGCGAAAAAACTTGGGTTTTATCGATATAGCGGGTGTAGGCTTTGGAATGAAGAATCCGGTCGGCGTCCTTGGCAAACGGTTGTCGGTACCCCTGTTGGTTCTCCTTTTTTCTACGAATGCTATCTTGGCTGAGGCAGGCAAGGGGGGAAAAACAGCTTTTTTCTTCCCCGGCAAGTTTGTCTCTCAAACCAGTAAACAGCGAGCTGCCTTTCTCCATTTTTTATCCGATGATTTTGTGGTCGCCTTTATTTACGACGAATTTTTTAGTGTAGCAAAAAAACGGGTTCCTGCAAGCTGCTTTTTTCATAATTCGCACTGGGGCGGAATTTTTTTTGTTAACTCTCATGAGTCAAGGAGAGAAAAAGAAAAGATGAGGAGTGATCAACTTGCAGGTTTTACAATAGATTGAAGACATGAAGGCAATGCTCGTTAGTGCCTAGAAGATTCTTTGAGGGGGTGGCGGAATTCTTCTTGCTTCCAACGACGCAATAGGTACAATAGACTGATTCTGCTAGAAGGGTATTGGAGATTATTTTTGCCCATTATTGGTAGAGACGAAATATTTATCCTTTTTCAGGAGAGTTTATGGACGTTGAAAAATTGTTTGGTAAGCTGCTGCATGAGGTCACGGGTTCCGGCGGGAACCTTCTTAAAAAGAAGCATAAAAAATATAAAAAAAAGTATAAGCACAAAGGGGGAGATGGAGACTACCGGCAAAGCGCATCTTCGCAACACGTCTCAAAAAAAAGTTCATTGCTTGATAATTTGACCGGTAATTTGACGTCTGGTAAAGGCCTGCTCACGGCCATCGGACTGGGCGTTGGGGCTTATGAAATATATCGAACAGGCAAACAGGCCCAGCAGCGCCAGACAGCTGTCGGGGGGGCAACACAATATAATCCACCGACAACACCGGTACAGGTTGTCTCTCCTCCTCCGCCCCCACCTCCGTTAACCGGGGTACAGCACGGGGTACAGCAGGAACAGGCGATGAGTTTTGTTCCTCCAGTAGCAACAAATTCACCGCAAACAGCCTCTGTCGCGCCATTGAGAACAGTGCTTGATGAGCAAGATGTTGCCCGTCGCCTCATTCAGGTCATGGTCGGGGCTGCTCATGCGGACGGCATACTTGACAGTGAGGAGGAAAAGGCGATTCTTGATCGCCTGCGTACCGTGGACCTTGCCCAGGAGGAAAAAATGTTCCTGTTGGAAGAGCTACATCACCCTCGATCCATTGCTGAACTGACCCAAGGGGTTGAAGATGTCCGACTGGGACAAGCCATATACGCCGTTGCTGCCTCGGCAGTGATTATTGATACAGAGAGTGAGCGGCAATGGTTTGACGAGTTGGGCAAGGCCCTTGGACTCAGTCCTGATATTTGTCTTTTCATAGAAGATAACCAGTAGGTTAGTCGCAATGTCGGGCGTCATCAAGAAGAAGATTGAGTTCCCAGAGGGAGAAATATAGCCCATGTGCGGCATTGCTTTTTCTTATAGCGAAGACTTGACCGGGGAAGAACATCGGGGCAAGATGGGCCGTGCCCTAAACGCTATGCAACATCGCGGCCCTGACGATGAAGGAGTATGGCAGGGCAGGGACGTCAGCATCGGCCATCGCCGCCTTTCTATCATTGACCAGACTGGCAGTCTCCAGCCCATGCAGAGTCCTGATGGGCGTTTTGTTCTCAGCTATAACGGAGAAATATATAATTATAAAGAGCTGAGACCGCTGCTGGAGGGAAAGTGGCAATTTCAGACCAAAGGTGATACCGAGGTTCTGTTCGCTGGCCTGATTACTCAAGGAACTTCTTTTCTCGACAAAATGGAGGGAATGTGGGCCTTTGCCCTTTGGGATAATCAGGAAAAAAAGCTCCTTCTCTGCCGGGATCGGATGGGAAAAAAGCCGCTTTATTACCAAGCAGCGGGTTCTACTTTGCTTTGTGCTTCGGAGCTTCCGGCTCTGAGTAGGCTGGCGGTCGAAGCATGGGAGGAGGATCTGGATTCTACTGCTGATTTTCTTCGTCATGGCTATTACCTTCCAGGAACAACAGCATATCAGGGGGTGCATGAGGTTCTGCCCGGACATTTTCTTTATTGGTCACCCGGAGCATCTTGCCGAGAAGAGTCCTATTGGTCCTTGCAGATACGTTCTTTTGCCGGAAGCCGGGAAGATGCTGCAGCTGAATTGCGCAGCACATTTATACGGGCCGTTGAACGCCGCATGGTTGCCGATGTCGAGGTCGGGGCCTTTCTCTCCGGAGGCGTTGATTCTTCTCTGGTGGTTTCGATCATGGCTGCCGAGCTGGGCGTACATCCGAAGACTTTTACTATTGGTTTTAACGAACGTTCTTATGACGAGCGGGAATTTGCCGAACAGATCGCTATCAGACAATCCACGGATCATTATGTCAAGGTGTTGGACTCCTGGGATCGGGAATATCTGACAGGATTGATCCTGAACAATATCGGTCAGCCTTTTTCCGATTCATCGCTTTTGCCCACAGCAATGGTGTCACAGCTTGCTGCATCAAAGGTCAAGGTTGCACTGTCCGGGGACGGTGGTGATGAGCTATTCAGCGGCTATCAACGCTATCAGGCCAGATCTATTCTTCGTTGGTATACCCGGCTGCCAAAATCGCTTCGCCTTGGTGCGGAAAAGATTATTCGGGCAATCCCGGAGCCTATGGCTCATCATAGCCATTCGTTCATTAAAAAAGCGCATCTTTTTCAGGATATAGTTAATCGGATTGAGGAGGAAACCCCTTATTTTGCTCCGGTCCTTTATGCCCGTAACGATTATAATGCGTTGTTTCCTGAACTCCAGGGGAGGGGACATACTCCTCCGAACATCTCCGAGGAATGTACTCTTGATGACATCCAACGGATGATGTTTGCCGATGCTTTGATTTATCTGCCCCAGGATATCCTGGTGAAGGTTGATCGCGCATCTATGGGCAATTCATTGGAGAGTAGGGCTCCGTTTCTCGATCGTGATGTTGTGGAACTTGCCTTTTCTCTGCCCCGAAGCTGGCATCGATCAGGGACTGCTGGGAAAAAGATGTTACGAAGATCGTTTTCTGATATCTTACCGGATAATATATGGAACAGGCGAAAGCAGGGCTTTGGAGTGCCTATTCATAATTGGTTCAGAAACGAGCTGGGAAATGAACTGGAGCAACTGCTTGGCCAGAAGCAGATACTGCTGAATGTTCCACAGGTTCTTCAGCTCTTGCAGCAACACAGGCAGGGTCTTCGTGATCATGGGTATCGGCTGTGGTGCTTGTATATTTATTTGTTGTGGACACAACGAAGGGTATGTGGCTAACTCCGTATGAAAAAAAATATTATTTGTTCTATACGTTTTCTCCGTGGCGTAATACGAACGCGCCATTTTGCGACCATTCTTTTTTTTGACCTTCTTTTGCTCATTCTTGCCCATTTTGTATCCTACCTTCTGCGCTTTGAAGGCGTATTGGACAGTGTTCGACTGCAACAGATATTTTCTGTTTTACCGTTGATTTTTACTGTTAAATTACCAATTTTTTATGCTGGTAATCTTTACCGAGGAATGTGGAGATTTACTAGTTTTGATGAGATGCGGAGTATTATAAAATCGGTCTGTGTTTCATCCGCCTTGCTCGTTACCATTATACTCTTCCTCACCCGATTTGATGGGTTGTCTCGTTCTGTATTTATTTTAGATAGTTTTTTTACTTTTCTTTTCATAGGTGGACTGCGGATTGCAATACGTTATCTGCATGATCAGAGGAAACATTTTCTCAAGGGGGGCTCTCCAAAGAATATCCAGAGAAAGAAACTTCTTCTTCTAGGAGCAGGCGAATCAACGGAAAAAATTATTAGGGAACTGAAAGATAACCCTCAATTACCCTATCAAATTATCGGGTTACTTGACGATGATTTATCGAAAAGAAATAAACAGATTCATCATATCCGCGTATTAGGGACTCTCCAAGATCTTCTCGAAATCAGTAGGCAAACGGAAATTGACGAGCTGCTTATCTCTGTTGCATCGGCAAGTAGCAAACAGATGAAGAGGATGATTCGACTTTGTAAAGAAACAGGCCTCCCGTATAAGGCGATACCTGGACTTGCCAATATTATTAATGGACAGGTCTCAATCAAGGCTATTCGCGATATTTCTTATGAAGACTTGCTTGGACGGTCGGAGGTGAAGCTCGCCCAGAACAAAATCGGTCGTTATCTTACAGATAAAGTTGTCATGGTAACCGGTGGAGGAGGTTCAATCGGTTCAGAGTTATGTCGACAGATATTGAAATTTAATCCCGGAAAAATCATAGTATTTGACGCTGGTGAAGAAAATCTGTACTCCATCCAGATGGAATTGATGCATGAATATAATTTTCAAAACTGCGTGCCGGTTTTAGGACAAATTCAGGATTTGTCTCTTACAGATAAAGTTATGCAGGACTATAAGCCTGAAGTTATTTTTCACGCTGCGGCATATAAGCATGTGCCTTTACTTGAACTAAATCCTTGGGAGGCTGTTGAGAATAATATTATTGGAACTCAGTGTATTATGGAGGCGGCAATACAGCATCAGGTTCGACGTTTTGTTTTGGTTTCCACGGATAAGGCGGTACGCCCAACCAATGTCATGGGGGCATCAAAAAGAATTGCAGAGTTGCTCATGCAGGCCTATTCCTTAGAAAATTGGGATAGAAAATTTCATAGATATTTAGCGGCAGGTATTGAGATAGATGATAATAGGAAGGAGCATGCAACGACCTTTATGGCTGTACGTTTCGGCAATGTACTTGGCTCATCTGGTTCGGTTATTCCTCTGTTTAAGCGTCAAATTGAACTTGGTGGGCCTGTAACGGTAACCCATCCAGACATTACACGGTATTTCATGTCCATTCCTGAGGCTGCTCAGCTTATTCTTCAGGCTGGTTCAATGGCCAATGGGGGTGAAATTTTTATTCTTAAGATGGGGCAGCCTGTACGAATAGCTGAATTGGCCCGAGAACTTATCATAATGCTTGGCAAGGAACCTGATTCAGAGATTGAAATTAAATATATTGGCCTAAGAGAAGGGGAAAAGCTTTATGAGGAGCTTATCACGGAAGGCGAGGGCATAGTAAAAACCAACCATGAGAAGATTATGGTGCTGAGAGGTGAGTATAAGAAAAGTAACATTTTTTTCCTTCAATGCCTTAAATTGGTTCAGCAAAAAGCTCAGTCTCATGACAGTCATGGGATCAAAGAAGTTTTGCTTGAGTTATTACCTGAATACAGCGCTGGAAATAGATCGTGACAGAACCTGCTATATTAATTAAAAATTCTTTCCTGAATATCTTTGGGAGAATATTACCGCTAATAGCGGGCGTATTATTAATCCCCTATGCCATAAAAGGACTTGGTAAAGAATCTTTTGGGATACTTGCTCTGGTTTGGGTAATTTTTGGTTATTTTGGCCTTTTTGATTTTGGTCTCTCACGTACAACTACAAAATTTGCCTCTGAGGCGTTTGATAAAAAAGACAATCAGGCATTACGCTCAATTTTTTGGACAGCTATTTTATTAAGCTTTGGACTTGGTGTAGTTGGGGCAATAGCCTTAATTTTAGTAACTCCTCTTCTTGTAGAGGAGGTATTAACCATTCCAAATGAACTAATTTTACATACTAAAATTTCATTTTTTTTGATTTCAATCACATTGCCTATTATACTATGCTCTACATGTTTAAGAGGGGTTTTAGAGGCAAATCAAAGATTTGATCTCGTAAATATCGTTTTGGTTCCGACGAGTATTCTGATGTTTGTTTTTCCAGGACTCTCATATCCATTTCATCTCAATTTACCGATGGTTATATTCTTAATGTCGTTTTCAAGGGCAGCGGCAGGGATCGTCTATTTTTTTATATGTTTAAAAAGCTACCCTATTCTTAGAAAAGAAAGGGTAGTTGATACTAATTATTGTCGAAAAATGTTAGCTTATGGTGGATGGATATCAATAACAAATATTGTTAGTCCGTTATTGGTCTATATAGATCGTTTTTTTATTGGTTCTTTTATATCGCTGACTTTCGTATCTTATTACTCTGCTCCTTATGAAATATTAGTTCGATTAAGAATGTTTCCCAATGCTATTATGACTACTTTTTTTCCTGAATTTAGTATACAAAACGATAATCCGTCAAACCTTAAACAAGAAATTCTTTTTGCAAAAGCTGTTAAGTATATTTTACTGTTCGTTGGAATAGTGGTAGTCGGCCTTCTTCTTTATGCAAAACCGATTCTGAGTTTATGGTTAGGAGAAGAATTCGCTGAGAACAGCTCCCAGGTATTTCGTGTGCTTGCGATAGGAGTTCTTTTTAATTCTTTAGCGTTGGTCCCTTTTATGTTATTGCAAGGTGTAGGCTTACCTGATTTGCCGGCCAAATTTCATCTGGTTGAGCTCCCTGTATATATAGCACTGATGTATTGGTTGGTGCCTAAATATAGCATCAATGGTGCTGCTTGGGCATGGACGATACGGGTATTGATAGATGCAGCACTCTTATTTGGAATTTCTGTTTCAAAATATCCATTAATAGCGAAACAAATGAAGAATAGTAAAATTATTCCCATTATTTTTTATTTATTTTCCTTATGGTTTTTTCTTTATTTCGTCCAACATATTTTTATTGCAAACAGTTTCAAAATTATAACCTCTCTTTTTTTATTTTTTTTATTTATAATGATATTATGGTTTTTTTTGCTTGACAATACAGAAAAATATTATTCAAAATTAATCGTGTCCAAAAGGAGAAATTCGCATTTGAAGATATAAAGCACAATCTGAAAGGCAGCGTTATTCATCTACTCAACCATAATATCTTTTATGAAAGTTACACAAAACTATAATCCTGCTGTAAAGAGTTGTATTTGCATTTTACTGATATTTTCCTTCATGATACCATGCACTGCCCGGAGCAATGATGTATTAAAAAAAGAAGTTATAATTAATAAGGCTATCGAATTACTGCCTTTTTATAAAAATTCACAATGTTTTGATAAGAAATCGAAATTTTACGGATGCAGTTATCCCGCGCATTGGAGAGGTATTACTAATAAGCCTGATGCGCGGTATCAGGAAATAGCCTATTACTATGCTTTTCTGTATAAAAATTATGATAATGACCAGGAGCTTCTAAAAAGGGCAATTGCAGCAATGGAATTCTGGGGGGGGTTACAAAAATACAACGGATTGGTCCCTGAATATCCTATGACTAAGGCAGGTGGCGCAGCAACAGCATTCGGTGCAGCAGTCATGGCTAGAACTGTAATGTTGCTGGATAAGGATTTACCTGAAAAAAGTAAAAAGAAAATGTTGTTTCACATCAATAAGTCTTTATCATATTTTCTTAAACATGATTTTAATGATATGCCAATATACGGGACAAATCAAAAATTGGGTGTTCTTTTTGCCCTAACTTCTGGATATCATCTGACAAATAACAGTGAGTACATTGAGAGATATCGAGAATTAAAAAAATGGGTCATAAAAAATGAAGTTGACAAACATGGTTTAGGGTTAGAAGGTTCAAAAGTAAATGAAAAATGGTACGACTATTCTTATGTAGAATTACTCATGTGGTTTTTTATCTATCAAAATACTGGAGACCCCGAAGCTTTTGAAATTGGCAGTAAATTGGCTAACACTCTTTCACTGTTAATTGATCCTCAAACCGGGAAGTCCATAGTAGGGCGAGATACTACAGGAGTACATTCTTTTTTAGCATGGTCATTTTTAATGAATAGCTCAGTATTCAAAACATTAGGTGAGGAAATATTTATTAAAAATTTAAGAAACAAGTCCTTCCACAACAGTGGAAATAGATATATTTTTTCGATGTGGTGGGAATTTTTTCCTGTTTACTTATATTATCCTCTAAATGAGCAAAGAGGAGTATACCCTTTAAGTGATACACTTTATAAAAAAATCGATACGTGGACAGTTATATCGACAGGTAAATATATATTTGTCTACGATCAAAAAAAAGGGCTTATTTATTACTCTGAAAAGAGTATTCCCATACAGAAAACGAAATTCATTTTGGACAATAAAAATGATGGAAAAGCGACATATTATATATTTATAGGTACAGACAGAATAGCGAGAATGATCTTTGATGAAAATAAACGCTCTATTTTAAAATATGAAATATTCAAAAAAGAATAGCAATCAGGATAAAATTATCTTGTTTCAAGAAAAACAACCATAATGATCTGTTAAGAATTTTATTAAAATGATTTATATCATTGCTGTTACATGTATCGCCAGCCTGCTTGGTAGCATATCAATAATTTTAACTGGATCAAAAACAAATCCTGTTATTTTATACATTATGTGCTGGACCCCTGGTATTGCTCTCAATGCGCTTCAGCTCGGAAACTTTAAAGTAATTGAACAGCAGGGATGGTTTTATTTGATAATATCAATTTGTTCGTATTCTCTAGCTGTTTGTCAATTGCCTTCCTAACCTTTAGGCGTGGAAAACAACTGCATAGCCCTGTAGACACAATAAAAGAGCAATATGTCAACCGCTTGATCAGAAAGTACATAATCGTTTTATCCGTTATTTCTTCGATTGCCATCTTTATGAACTGGGTTATCTTGATAAGGATGTTTGGCAGTATTCGAGGTGTACTTGGAAACGCCAATCTTATTTATACAATGCGCGTTGACGGGGAATCATTTAGAGCTATCCCATATTTAAATACATTATTATTTTCCGCTAGTGCCTTAGCAGGGATTTATTTTGAACGAACCAAAAAAATTGGGCTCGTTCTACTGCTCCCTCTTTTGCTTGCGGTATTGGATTCACTGACAAGTATGGGGAGGGTATATATTATCTGCGCGGTTATGCTATATATTAACCCGATTATCATTAGCTATGGCATCAAGCATAAATCAAATTTATCTATCTCACGAGTAAAAGTATTCACTGTGATTATTCTGAGTATTACAATATTATTGGCTTCAACCAGTATCAGGTTAATTCGTGGTGGAAATATACGAAAGGCGGAGCATAAATCAAAATTTCTTACCATGATTGGACCTTACGGGGAAGCTGTGCTTACTTCCGGTGTAGATTATCTTGCCGGTCCGGTTGCAACTTTTTCAGCATGTTTAGATTATGACAGGGTAACTCTTGGTAAAGGACCGCTTCCTGGCATGCAGACCATTTCCCCCTTTTTTCGAGTATTGAGCAAGCTAAATCTTGTACCAGAAATATCTTATTACGAAACATTTATTAATGTTGGTGATCGCTTTATGAATACAGGTACTTATTTAAAAGATATATTTATAGATTTTGGCTTTTTGGGAATAATAATTATACCTTTCTCCTCGGTGGGATTATTATGTCTTGCTGGGAAAAATTAGTTAAAAAAAATCTTTTGTCAACGTACGTTTCACTCAGCTTTTTTTATTTATTTATTGAATTGTCGCCAATGGTGAATACCCTGAGATTAGGTTATTATGTTATCCCTTTTGCGATTTCAATATTTGTTATGTCAAGAATAGATCGTAAATATAAAAAAATGCACAGGCGTGGTTACTTGTGATGAAAACGAGCACCTCTTTTCAGCCTATTGATATTATTATTATTTCATATAACACCTCAATTTTAACGACAAAATGCGTACAATCAATTTATGATACCACAAAAGATAATATATCAATAACAGTTGTTGATAATAATTCTACCGACGATACTATACCCTCTCTACAGAGGAACTATTCAAGAGTGAAAATTATTCAGAATAAAAGA
This sequence comes from Candidatus Electrothrix aarhusensis, assembly GCA_004028505.1. Taxonomy (GTDB): domain Bacteria; phylum Desulfobacterota; class Desulfobulbia; order Desulfobulbales; family Desulfobulbaceae; genus Electrothrix; species Electrothrix aarhusensis. The sequence goes on along the minus strand of MTKO01000083.1, from coordinate 17,316 downwards.
AACTTAGGCTATGCCGCTGCCATTAATATTGGAATGCAGCAAACATTATCCGAATACATTATTGTCTCTAACACTGATGTGATATTTCATCGAAATACTATCAATAATCTTATTGATTATATGCATACGCATGCAAAAGTTGGGGCTGTAGGGCCCCAACAGCTATATGCAGATGGAAGCTGGCAAAGGAGCTACGGTTCTACTCCAGGTATCAGCAGTGCTGTTAAGCATTTACTCGGTGTTACTTTTATCGTCCATTTCATCAATAAGTTTTTTTGGCCACTTATAAAAAATATTAAAATTGACAAATCTGTTGGCTATATTGATGGAGCGGTTATAGGCTTTAAGCGATCAGCATTTAAATCTATTGGTGGGTTTGATGACGCATTTTTCTTTTTTGGGGAAGATGCAGACTTCTGTCAAAGATTAAAAAAGGCAGGGTGGAAGGTCATGACCTTGCCCATAGCCCAGGTAATTCATTTAAGAGGAGGTAGTTTTACATCAATAGATAGTGTTTTTAATAAAAAAAGAAGTCAAATGCTAATTGATGCGAAAAAAAAAATGGTGAAAAAAAGATATTCATCATGGATGATTGATTTATATATATTGGTTGAAAAAACTTATTTCTGGAAAATGGAACTTTTTTATTATATTCTTGTATCATTGACAAAAGGTCAATTGAAAAATAAATGTATCCTGAAACATAAAATTTTCAGGTTCAATAAACAGGCTTGGGATGAGGAAAAAAGTGGACAGACAGAATAAAAAAAACAACAGTAGTGATTTCCTCTGGTTTGACCCTGTAAATAACGATCCTCATTTTATACAGTTAATGGCAAGTATATTAAAAACTGAAGGGATTTTTTTTGATTTATTGACTACAGTTAGATCAAATTTTGAACAAATTGATTCTGTACGTTTTTTTCACTTTTTACCACCTTATTTAGCCTGCGGCTGGCAAATGGGAGTGATTTTATAAAATTTTTGATCGCAGTATTGTATATCCCATGCATGATATTAGCATTGATCAGAATTCGCCTGTCAAAAAAAAAGTTATTATTTCAAGTGGTCTTTGGTTTCCCTTAATAGATGGCTTAGCCGTTTATTCCCTATTTATTATGCGGATATCACCAATAATTTTAGTTCATAGGCCGTATAACAAGAAGAAGAAAATAACACTCTCAGCGAGACTATTTTATAATAAAAAAAATAAATATATTGTGTTGTGTGAATATTCCAAAAAAGTTCTGATTAAAGAGTATAATATTGCAGAATCGAATATTACCACCTTGCCACATCCAAATTTCAAATATCAATATGATAAAATTAAAATAGATCATCAATTGAAAAATAAATTGATGAAGTGGAAGAAAAATCGACCGATCTTTCTTTACCTATCAGGTATAACCAAAGATCATGGCATTTCTAATTTGTCGAATATAATTCGTAAATGTTTTGAAAAAAAATTGCCGTATTGTTTCCTGATTTGTGGAAATACACGTAACCGTGAGCAATTTATTTTGTCACGTACTATATATAAGAAGTTTGAAAATTGCGAAAATGTACAATGTTACTTTAACTTTTATTCAAATACACAAGCCAAAACTTGGCTATCGGTTAGTCAAGGCGTCTTACTTCCTTACTTGGAGATAGTGCAAAGTGGTGTTCAAATGTTGGCTCTAGGGCAAGGTGTCCCTGTAATATGTCAAAAAATAGGTGGCTTATCTGAACCTGTAATAAGTGGTTGGAACGGTATTATCGTTAATGGAAAATCTACAGCCATGTGGATAGATGGCATGGAAGCCTTGTTATCCGTAACGGCATCTAAAGCAGAAATAATACACCATGCTGAACAAAAATATGGTGCAGAATCTACGTGTCAAACAATTACACAATTACTTTCAGGCTAATTTGCTTGCCCCGCCATACTATAATGTGCCTTTGAAGAGATATGTGTCCAGTAATAAGCAAGAAAAATGACAATGTTCAAATCAACCTTTTCCAAAAAAGCCTACAAAACGGGCTACTGCTACTGGATTCATTAATTCTGAACCTTGCAAAGAGATGTGCGGAGTGTCGGTTATTACTTTAATTCAGGTCTTTTGAAAAAATAAATTTGCAAGTTACATATTTACATCAATACTTCAACACCCCTGATATGTCAGGAAGTACCCGATCGTATGAAATGGCACGTCGGTTAGTTGCCAAAGGTCACGATGTGACAATAATAACATCATGGCGCAAGGACGATGGACGTAAGGGGTGGTTTGCCACCAAAGAAGCAGGTATCAATGTATATTGGCTTCCAGTTCCATATTCTAATCATATGAGCTACAGCAAGCGTATCAATGCTTTTATCAAGTTCGCCTTGGGGGCTTCATGCAAAGCGGCTTCAATTACAGCTGATATTGTCTTCGCTACCAGTACCCCGCTCACCATTGCGCTACCTGGTGTATATACTTCATGGTGCAAAAAAATTCCTATGATATTTGAGGTGCGTGATTTATGGCCCGCAATACCCATTTCTATGGGGGCATTGCGTAACCCATTGCTTCGTTTAGCTGCGCGACGGCTTGAGCAATTTGCATACAGACATTCTGCACATATTGTGGCCTTATCACCTGGTATGCGTACAGGAGTTAATAATACAGGATATCCATTAGACAAAATTACGGTTATTCCTAATTGCTCTGATCTGGATTTATTTAATCCTATTAACGCAGACGCAAGCCAGTTTCGCCTAACTCATCCCGAATTAGCTGAGCATCCACTAATTGTTTATCCTGGAACTATAGGTATTATTAATGGGGTTAAATATCTTCCACGGATCGCCGCTGAAGCACGAAAGCTAAAATTTGATTGTCAGTTCGTTGTGGTAGGTGATGGAAAAGAAAAAATGCTTGTACAGGAAGAAGCTCGAAAATTAGGTGTGTTACATGGAAATTTTCATATTTATTCTCCAGTTTCTAAAACTGAAATGGCAAATATTTTAGCAGCAGCAGATTTGATGCTATCTCTGTTTATTGATCTTGATGTAATGTGGGCTAATTCAGCAAATAAGTTTTTTGATGCATTGGCATCAGGAACACCTGTGGGCATAAACTATCAAGGTTGGCAGGCGGATTTGCTTGAAGAGTATGGAGCCGGTATTATATTACCGGCAAATGATGCACAAGCCTCGGCCAGGTTGTTGTCTGAATTTATAGGCAATAGTAAAAGACTTCGTCAAACTGGACTGGCAGCAAGAAAATTGGCTGAAGACAAGTTTAATCGTGACCGATTGGCTGATGAATTAGAGCAGATACTCACTCAGCACGGTTGCGCACAATTGCATTAACAAACGTGCTTCTCCGGCCAAGATAAGACATGAAAAAACGTTTAGTTGATATTACGATTTCAATCGTAGCTTTACTGCTTCTAAGCCCTATACTATTCCTTGCCTGCTTGATTATTTACTATCAAATGGGTTTTCCTGTTTTTTTTCGGCAGTTACGTCCTGGATTGAATGGTAAATTTTTTGAGCTGATCAAGCTACGTACCATGCAGGAGTTAAAAGATAAAAATGACAATTTTCTACCTGATAAAAGAAGGATGACACGAATTGGGGCCTTTCTCCGTGCCAGTAGTATTGATGAGGTGCCAGAATTGTGGAATGTTCTTAAAGGAGAAATGAGCATTGTAGGACCACGTCCTTTGTTAATGGAATACCTTCCTCTTTATACACCTGAGCAGCAACGGCGACATGAGGTACTTCCTGGAATTACCGGATGGGCCCAGGTTAATGGACGAAATTCCATTTTCTGGGAAAAGAAATTTGAACTAGATGTTTGGTATGTGGATAACCGCACGTTGCGTTTGGATTTTAAAATAATATGTATGACCTTCTTAAAGGTTTTCAAGCGTGAAGGAATCAGTCAGGAGGGTGAGGCGACCAGTAGCAAGTTTAATGGCTCTCATTTATAAAAAATAAAAGAGGTTCAGGGCGGTGCCGGACAAATCAAGATTTGAGCATTGGGAATATCCAGAAATTAAGGATGGGGCGCTGACAAAATTCAACTGGCTGGTGCAGAATAAAGCCGGGTTGGAGTTAGGTTATCGTGTCGATATTGGAGCATTTACATATATCAATGCACGTTTTGGTGTGATAATTGAAGACAATGTACAGATAGGATCGCATTGCTCCATCTATTCCGTCTCTACAATTGACGATAAACAAGGGAGGATTGTTTTAGAAAAAAATTGTAAAATAGGGTCTCACTCTACTATTATGCCAGGAGTAACAATTGGAAAGAATGCTGTTGTTGGTGCCCATAGTTTTGTAACTTCTGATATTCCCGCAGATACAGTTGCAGCAGGTGTTCCGGCAAGTATTATTCAAAATGGATAACGGGAAATTGAGATAAATTCAATCAATGTTAAGTAGCAGGAGAATCTTCCTCTCCGCCCCGCACATGGGAGAAAAAGAGCTTGATTTCATTCACGAAGCCTTTGCATCCAACTATATTGCTCCTGTCGGTCCCCAAATAGAAGCCTTTGAGCAGGAATTTGCTGAAACAGTCGGAGCAAAATATGCGGTAGCTGTATCTTCCGGCACAGCCGCCCTGCATCTACTGCTCCGCTATGCAGGAGTCGGATCCGGTGATCTCGTGTTCTGCTCTACCTTTACCTTTGTCGGCAGTGCCAATCCTATTTTATACCAGGGAGGCAGGCCTATCTTTATTGATTCTGATTATTCCAGCTGGAATATGGACCCAGCCTTACTGGTTTCGGCATTAGATCGACATGCCGCGCAGAAGTGCTTGCCTAAAGCTGTTATTTTAGTGCATCTCTACGGGCAACCAGCAGATATTGATCCTATACAAGTGGCCTGCAATAAACATGGAGTATTTCTCATTGAAGATGCTGCTGAGGCACTTGGCGCAGAATATAAAGGAAAATCTCCGGGAACTTTTGGTTTAGCTGGCTTTTTTTCTTTTAACGGCAACAAAATTATCACTACCTCCGGCGGAGGTATGATTGTTTCCGATGATGAGACCTTGATTAAAAAGGTGAAATTTTGGGCAACCCAGGCCAAAGATAATGCGTCGTATTATCAGCATTCTGAGATGGGCTATAATTATCGGATGAGCAACGTGTTGGCTGCAATCGGTCGGGGCCAGCTGCGAGTGCTGAGTGACCGTGTACAAAAAAAAAGAGAAATTTTTGAACGGTACTATGAAAAACTAAGCAGTTTACCCGGTATTTCCTTTATGCCCGAGCCAGGTTTTGCCCATAGCACCCGTTGGCTGACTTGTTTAACCGTTGATCCAATAAAAGCAGGTGTAGATCGTGATACAGTACTTAACGAATTAGAAAAAAATAATATAGAAGCACGGCCAACTTGGAAGCCAATGCATATGCAGCCTTTATTTAGGAGGTACGGGGGGCATAGAACTGTTGCGGAGAGACTCTTTGCTAATGGGATATGCTTACCGTCTGGAACCAATATGAATGAGGAAGATATTAAACGCGTAGTTAAGGTTATTTATAGTTGTTGGGGGACGTAAGAGAGCATAGATAGCAGAAACTTACGTCATGTGCGAAATGTCGGAATTATTAGAAAAAGCCGTATAATTTTTTCATACGGCTTTCTTTCTCTTGTAATTACTTGCTTAAATAAATTATCTGGCACAGAGAGTTATTTTCAGCTGCTCCCGCTAATCTGGCCCATACAGGTTTGTCAAGGGACAATGCGGTGAGTAAAGTCGCCATACCCGTATCACCCTGTTCTGTTGTTAAGAAGAAGAAACGCGTGGTTTGGTCAGCCCAATCTGTTCCGACCATTCCTCCTGATATGTTTTTGAGTTGAATTTTAATACTTGATGCACCGTCTCCGCCAGCTCCCGGATTAGTTCCGATCATCATCACTTCTGCAGAAGAGACATCAGCGACGGCATATGCCATACCTGACATAGTGATTGCCATTAAAATTGCTGAGAACAGTATTATTGTTTTCTTCTTAAGTAATCCCATTTTTTTCTCCTTTATCTTGTTTTAAGGTATCCAGTTATCGTTTGATACAATCCTTGTACCTTTTTAACGATATTAAGAACTTGGCATGTTTTTTCGATAAAAAATAAAATCTTCTTTTCTCCAAAAAGCCCTCACAAATGGCGACTGTATTCATTAATTCTGAATATTGCACAGAGAAATGCGGAAAGTCGGTTTTTACTAATTGTGTTAAGGGATCGTTGTCTCACTTTTATTGTCACTCATTAACTCTTTATATTGCTTTGCATGCAGTGCTTTTATTTCTTGCGGTGTTTGGTCTGAAAAAGGATCATCCTGTTTTGATACACGAAGTTCGTTCGCCTGTCGCTTATGCAAAATTTCTATATCACCTTTACTCATTCCGGTAAAAATATCGATTATTTTTTTGTTTTTCTCATTTTCTTGAATTTCTCGATATTGCTTTGCATGCAGTGCTTGTACTTCAGATCTCGCCATCTTCGAAAAAGGATCTCGATAATTGGGATCTTGTTCTCTTTGCGCTATTTCTTGCAATTGTTTTTTGTGGAATTTTCTTAATTCAGCACGGGTTAATTTGTCGTCAGTAATTATTTCATTATCATCCGCAATTCGTTCTTTATATTCTTTATACTGCCGTTTGTGCATTTTTTCAAGGTCAGCAACGGTCATTGTCTCGGCTTCGTCTACAGGCTGATCTGGCGTTATTTTACCTGACGTAGCCAAAATAAACTGCTTAGCCCCAAAAGTCTTAACTACGATCTTTTTCTCACTCTTAAAAACCTGAATACTTTTATTTTTTTCACTAAATAACCTGTTAATCGCTTCAGAAAATTTTACATTTTTATAGTAGCCTGTTACTTTTTGCCCTGCCAACTTTTCATCATATAATATCGCTATACCGGTTTGCTGGGCAATCCCCCCCAGTACGGCACTCATTGACTCTTCTTGAAACCGTATGGTCACTTTGTCATTCAACCATCCTGTCTTGTTTTGTCCCGCTGCTAACGTGCTGGAAAATATACAGGACAGAAAGATAACGCATAAAATTATTGAATTTTTCATAGGTGTCAACATACGGTTACGACTTCTTTTTTTAGTTGCATTTGTTAGCGAGTAGATTTTCAAAATTTTATATCTTATAGTTTTTAATAAACTATAGTGGGAAAGAGGCGTCAAGAAAAAAAGTGTTAATAGCCCAGGGCTATTCTAAATTTCTTTGTACAGGTTTACCCTTGACGGTCAGGATGTTAAATGTATATAGTACGTATACTTAGAATAAGTATCCTGTCTTGATACAGATCAAACAAAAGATAGCTTAATAATTATACACAAAAATACTCATAAAAGCACCGTAGAAATAATATGTTTGGAATAGGATTGCCAGAAATGATCGTGATTCTGGCTGTGGCATTGATTGTGGTTGGCCCAGACAAGCTCCCAGAGTTGGCCCGTTCACTGGCAAAGGGTGTTAACGAGCTCAAGAACACCATGAACCAGGTGAAAGAAAGTCTGAATGAAGAGACAAAGATTGTCAGCTCGGTGCAGCAGGATATTCAGAAGACAGCTGGGCAAATGAAGACGCACCTGCTCGAAGATGTAACAAGGAATCCCAACCAGTGGAAGCAAGAAGGGGAGGTTGCTCCTGCTTCAGATATCGTAGAAGGCGATGAGGCCATCGAAGTTGAAATAGAATCTCTGGCCCCGCGTTCCTGGGAAGAGGAAACAGCGCCTGTTCTTCAAGAAGGGAGCATTTCTGATCAGCAAACTGAGGTTATAGAAGGCGGTGCTGATAATAAACCGGAACAGCATGAGGCCGAGAGCAATAATACCCCGGATAATGATACCTCTGCACTACGTCCTTCTTCTGTCGCATGAGTACCGCTTCAATCTTAGAGCGTTTTCGTCCGCATCATCAAGAGTTACGGGTAAGGCTCCTTAAATCGTTTGCAGCTATTGCACTGAGTACAGCTCTTGCCTATTTTTTTATTGAGCATCTTGCCGCATTCTGTACTCAACCGCTGTTTTTGGCAGCTCCGACGTTGGAAAAGCTGGTCTACACCAAGCTGACCGATGCCTTTGTCTCCTACATTAAACTGGCCCTTCTTTCTGGGATTATAGTGAGTTTTCCCTACCTGCTGTATCAATGCTGGATGTTTATTGCTCCGGGGTTGCTGAGCAAGGAGCGGGTCGTGGCTCGCAGGGTTATTCTGTGGTCGACCGGTCTGTTTATAGGGGGAGCTTTGTTTGGCTTTTTTATTGTTCTTCCGAAAACCTTGTCTTTTTTTATGAGCTATGCCGGGGAAAATTTGGAGCCTATGCCCAAACTGGGTCTTTACCTGACCTTTGTCGCCCGCATGGTGCTCGCCTTTGCCATCTCCTTTGAAATTCCCTTTCTTATGGTCATGACCACGGTCGTCGGGCTGGTTACTCATGATCATTTTAAAGCGAAGCGCAAATATTTTTATATTGCTATCGTTGTTCTTTCCTTCTTGCTGACAGCCGGTGAAGTTACCGCGACTGTTTTGCTCGCCTTTCCTTTGTTTGCTCTTTATGAAGCCGGGATTCTTGCCGGACGAATTTTTATCAGTAAGCAGAAAGACGACGGCGAATCTCAATCTGTTTAGGCTAGGTTAGGCTACATTAGCCTCGTTCCAGCAGGACAACAGATTCAACATGGCTGGTCTGGGGGAACATGTCTACAGGGACAACTTGGGTAACCACGTAACCATGAGGCCTGAGGAGATTCAGATCTCGGGCTAGGGTGGCTGGATCGCAGGAGACGTAAATGATCTTTTCTGGCTCCAAGCGCGAAAGTAAGATGATATCTTTTCCGACCCCGCTTCGTGGTGGATCAAGGAGAATACAGTCTACTTTTTCTCCTTGATTAACAAGTTGCTTCAGCGCGGCGCGTACATCGGCGACAAGAAAACGAGCTAAAATTCCGGTCTGCTGAGCGTTTTTCTCTGCCCACCGGATGCTCTCCCGATTCCCTTCAATGCCGGTAACGGTCCCGCCGCAGAGCCCAAGAGGGATAGAAAAATTGCCCATGCCGCAGTAAAGGTCTAGGACGGTTTTGCCGCTCAGATCTCTTGAAAGGGCTCCGGCAAGATCGCAGACCAAGCGGATCAGCTGTTCATTCTGACCAGGATTGACCTGAGAAAAACAACCTCCAGACCAAGATAAGGAACAACTTTTTTCTCCGACGTGCATCCACTGCGTCAGTGGATCTGGTTGTGGGGAAGTATAAAGAAATTCTTTCCGTGCAGCCCACCCCACCTGATGAATATAAGGCTTTTGCCAAGGGTCTGGAGTGCTGCGGATGGTGGCTTCTGTTTTTCTCCTCGGAGAACCAGAGTGATTTTTCCGTCAGCAGGAGACTCCTGTAGTTCGATTGCCGGGAATGTTTCGGCTAATGACCGCAAGATTCGGGAGTCACTCAGTTCGGCCAAGGCGGAGTTAATGCCCTGTGCTGCCACCGGGCAGTGGCTGACAGGAAGAAAATCGTTACTTCTTTTTTTGAAGAAACCGAGCTGTCCAGCAGGGTTGATCTTGAGGCGAAGGCGATAACGGTACCCCCATTGGAGCGGTGAGGCCACAATATCGGCTGGTGAGGCCACCGTATCTTGCACATGCTTTTGTATATGCTCAATAGGTACTTTGGCTCGGTGCAGTGATTCAGCAACAATCCCACTTTTAATTCTAAGCTGTTCAGCATAGCTGCCGTGCTGCAAGTCACAGCCTCCGCATTCTCCGTATAAAGGGCAGGGCGGTTCGATCCGAGCGGTTGAAGGGGAAAGTACCCTGTCGAGTGATCCTTCAATGTAGCCGGATTTTTTGGTATTTTCTTTGACCAGCACGCTTTCGTTGGGCAGGGTAAAAGGGGTCATAACAACCTGTCCGTCAGCTGTTCGGGCCAGTCCTTTCCCGCCGGGTATAATTTTTTCAATAGTGACAGTATGCTTTGCGACTGTATGTTTCATTGGGGATCCAGGAATAACCGTTGAGGTGGTGAGGGAATGGAAAAAATTTCGTTGATGTTGCTTGAAAAGTACCCTGACAGGCTCTTGTTTATTGACAGGAAATGCCTCTTGGTGCTACACTGACGTACCGTCCTGCTGCGTGCAGTACGGATCATTTTTACTACTTACGGAACAAACTGTAAAGAGGTGAGAGAGTATGTTCGGACTCGGAATGCCTGAACTGATTATCATCCTGGTTATCATCGTTATTATTTTCGGCGCAGGAAAACTGCCTGAAATCGGCTCTGGTATCGGAAAAGGTATCAGGAATTTTAAAGATGCCACAAAAAGCGATGATGACCCGAAACCCATAGAAGACAAGGACAACAGCAAAAAAAGCTGAGAAACTCGTTTTGTGATAAGGAGAAAGAATCGTTATGTTCGGACTCGGAACCCCTGAACTCGTTGTCATCCTCGCTATAGCTTTCCTGCTCTTCGGCGGGAAAAAATTACCTGAGATCGGCTCCGGCCTTGGCAAGGCCATCAGTTCCTTTAAAAAAGGCCTTGGTGAGGTTGAAGATACTGCTGGTCTCGGAGAGATGACCAAGAAACTTCCCGGTGTCCGGGAGGTCGCAGCTGTGCAAGAGAAAATTGATAAGGCAAAAGATCTCAGCAAGGTGCTGACGAAGTAGCCTTGTCAGCTCATGAGTACGTAAGGGCGATCCAGGATCTTTATTGATCGCCCTTGTTTATCTATCCTCGTAAGATAGGTCGTTAATACCGCAAGCCAACCCGGTCCCGCACTACATCCAAGGTTTTAGCCGCTCTTGCTCGGGCCTTGCCGGCTCCTTTCTGCAAAACTTCCCGTAAATAATCCTGATTCTGCAACAGCTCTTTCTTTTTGCTCCGGGCATCGGCATAATACTCTTGGATCAGCCCAAAGAGATCCTGCTTCAGATAACCATAGGCTGCCCCCCCGTTGACATACAGGCCATGTACCTCAGCCATTTTTTCCTCTGAAGCAAAGAGCTTGAGCAGGGCGTAGAGATTACATGTTTCAGGATCCTTGGGATCCTCTACCGGGGTTGAATCTGTTTGAACAGCCATAACCCGTTTGCGCAGCGGTTTATCATCCAGGAAGATAGGAATGGTGTTGTCGTAGGATTTGGACATCTTCTGACCGTCCAGCCCTGGAATGATCGCGGTACTTTCACCGATTGCCGGTTCCGGGACCACAAAGGTTTCCCCATAGATATTATTGAACTTGATAGCAATATCTCGCGCCACTTCCAGGTGCTGTTTCTGGTCCTTACCCACCGGTACGATTTCTGACTGATAAAGAAGAATGTCTGCGGCCATGAGCACCGGATAGGCAAACAGGCCGTGATTAGCTGCAATGCCCTTGGCAACCTTATCCTTATAAGAATGGCAGCGCTCCAGCAGGCCCATCGGGGTCATGTTTGACAAGATCCAGGAGAGTTCACAGACCTCAGGTACATCGGACTGTACCCAAAAAGTGCATTTTTCCGGATCAAGCCCCAATGCGAGAAAATCCGCTGCCGCCTCCAGGGTGCCAGCAGAGAGTTTTTTACGATCCTGTACAGAGGTAAGGGCGTGGAGATCGACAATAAAGACAAAGAGATCTGAGGTCTCCATATTGGCGATCATGGTCTTCATCATGCCGAAGTAATTGCCGATATGGAGTTGGCCGGAAGCTGGATGCCGGAGAGTATACGTTGCATAGTATTTGCTGATAGAATTGAAGAAATTGAAGATGAATAAATGAATCGTAAGAATATACCAGTAATTTTTTTCTCACGCAACAAGCAGGTCTGGCACGCTGTTTTTCGGTTTCCATATTGAACGCTCCCTGCTATGATGCGTCTCACTATGCCTTTCATTATTACCTTCATAGGCTGGCACGATTCCGGGAAAACCACCCTAGCTGCTCAGGTTGTCCGCTTGTTGAAAGAGCGCGGCTATTCCGTGGCAGTGATTAAATCCACCAAGGAAATCGGGCTGCTGCCGAACCAGGAGGGGACAGATACCGGTGCCTATAGCAAGGCTGGCGCTGATGCTGTCACCCTAGTTGCTCCGGACCAGCTGGTTATGACCGCTGCCCACCCGGAAAAGGACCTCCCTGCCTTGGCTCGCCGTTTTTTTTCCGATGTTGACGTGGTCATTGGCGAGGGCTTTAAAAAGGCAGACAAGGTGGCCAAAATTGAAGTTTTCAGGGGGAAGGGGACTCGCCTGTGCGATCAGGTTAACGGTGTCATAGCTTTGGCCACGGATCAGGGGATTTATCATGATATTAATCAGGAGATTTCCGGCCCTTCTGTTTTTCCCCTGAATCAGCCGGAAAAAATAGCAGACTTTCTGGAAAAAGAATATATTCGAGCACCCTCTGCGCACGATCGCAAGGTCCATTTGATCAAAACAAGACAAGGTAAAATCATGAATAGTATGCAACCCTTCACCGTGACCCAGCCCACTCGTCTTCACTTTGGTGCTGGCACGGTTAAAGATCTCGGCAAGACCGTTAAGGATTTCAACGGCAGCAAGGTTTTGTTAGTGGTCGATCCCGGCCTGGTCAAAGCGGGCCTGCTTGATCGTTTTACAGCCCCGCTGGAACAGGAAGGTATTTCCTTTACTGTCTATGATGAAATTGATCCGGAACCAGGCCTGAAACTGGCTGATAAAGGCTGTGCCATTGCCAAAGAGGCTGGTTGTGATTGTGTGATCGGCGCAGGCGGCGGTTCAGCAATGGACGTGGCCAAGGCCATTTCCATCCTCTTGACCAACGGTGGCAAGGCAGTTGATTATCTTGGACTGGGCCTGATCAAAAAGCCGGGCGTACCCAAGATTATGATTCCCACTTCTGCCGGGACCGGCGCGGAAGTGACCTTTACTGCTGTGTTTATCAACGAGGAAACCGGTTCCAAGGGCGGGATGAACGGCGATCCCCTGTACCCGGATGCCGCTATCCTTGATCCAGAACTGACTCTCAGTCTGCCTGCCAAGGTCACCGCCTATACTGGCATTGATGCCTTGACCCATGCCTTGGAGGCCTATACCTCCACCCAAGCTCATCTCATCTCGGAGATGTATTCTTTGGAGGCTATTGATCTGATCGCTCGCAACCTGCCTGCGGCCTGCGCCAACGGGGGCGAATCTTGAGGCGCGGTCCGCTATGCTCATGGGTTCTCTCCTTGGCGGCAAAGCTCTGGCCACTGCCGGAGTTGGCTGGTGCATGCTATGGCCTATCCTATGGGAGGAATGTTCGGCGTTCCGCACGGGCTGGCTAATGCGGTTCTTCTGCCTATGTGGTGCAGTATAATTTGCCTGGAAATTACGAGAAATTCGCTCTGCTGGCAGAAGTTCTCGGACAGAACACTGAGGGACTTTCTCGGCGCGATGCAGCCTCTCTTTGTGTCGAGGCCTTGTATGACCTGAATGCTGATGTGGGTATTCCCGCCACCCTCAAGGATTTGGATATGGATATCCCTTTTGATCAGATCCCCAAGATGGCAGAAATCGCTCTGACAGTGACCAGGCCGGTGGAAAATAATCCCCGGCAGCCGTCTCTTGCCGATGTTATTGGCGTGTATGAGCGGGCCTACCGGCATAAAATTGCGTTGTAGACCTTTCTATTGTTACAGGATGCTGTAGGGGCAAATCCCTGTGTTTGCCCTGAACATTCTGTTCAATATAAATCGGGCAGGCACAGGGGCCGGCCCCTACCTGTATAAATCAGCGGATTCGCCCGGAGGGCGTTATATGCTTTTGGAACTTGTTCTTGCTGTCAGTTTTGCCGTGTTTACTTCCGCATTCTGTAGCCTGCTGGAGGCGGTACTCTATTCTCTACCCATGAGTCGTATTGAGCTGTTGGCCAATACACGGCCGATAACTTCGGCTATTCTTAAAAAGTTGAAGGAGAATATAGATGAGCCTATTACGGCTATTCTCACCTTGAACACCATAGCCAACACTATGGGGGCCGCTGTTGCCGGTGCTGCTGCTGCATCGGTTTTTGGGGCAAATAACCTTATCTGGTTTTCCGTCTTCTTCACCTTGGTGATTCTCCTTTTTTCAGAGATTCTCCCTAAGACCATAGGGGTGGAATTCAATGGTTCGTTGGCACCCTATATAGCCCGTCCTCTTCATCTGATGGTTGTTGTCCTGAAACCGATTATTTTGGTCTGTCAGGCTATGACCCATCTGATTCCTAAATCGTCTGGATCGCAGGTTTCAGCGGAAGAAGTGATCGCCATAGCTCGCATGAGTCGAAAATCCGGTGAAATAGAAAGAGATCAGGAAAAGGTGATTACCAATATTATTGATTTACGGAACAAAAGGGTGCGCCAGGTCATGACCCCGAGAACCGTGACCTTTACCCTGAGCAGGGAGATGACTGTGGCCCAGGCTGCTTTGCTGACTGAACAATGGCGTATTCACAGCCGGGTTCCGGTTTACGGCAGGGACAGCAATGATGTTGTCGGCATTGTGCTCAGTTATGAGGTCATGGAGGCGGCAGCAGCGGGCAAGCTGGAGTGCAGGTTGGAGGAAATTATGCAGCCGGTCCATTTTGTCCCGGAAATTGCACCGCTCAATAAGGTGATGTTGGAGTTTTTTGAAGAGAGCCAGCATCTCTTTGTGGTGGTGGATGAATACGGTTCTGTGACCGGGGTGATCAGTCTGGAAGATATCCTGGAAGAGATTATTGGTCGGGAAATTGTTGATGAGTCGGATAGAACGCAGAATATGCGGGCTCTTGCCCGCGCCGCAGGAAAAGAACGATCCTTGCCAACACCAGGTTCCTCAAATGGGCAGGAAGCAAAGAAGTTGAACAAAGAAGAAGGCCGCAGGTAAGAAAACGGAGAAAAAAATTATGGGTAACCCTCTTCAGGAACAGCTCCTCAAGGCAGGGCTGGTCAGTAAAAAGCAGGCGAGTAAGGTCAATCAGGAACAGTACGTTCAAAGTAAAAAGAAGAAAAAAGGCAAGTCTGTCAGAAAAAATGCTCGGAAACCGATCAGTCAGGCTGAAGTGGCTCGGGCTGCCGAGGTGGCCCGTAATAAGCAAATTAGTCGCAAGCAAGCTGAGGAAAGGCAGCAACGCGAGAAGCAGGCCCAGATTAAACAACTTGTCATGCAAAATCGTGTGAAACTGGAAGAGAAGAACGGGCACGCCTATCATTTTTCCTTGGGAAAAAAGATCCACCGGATTTTTATAGCTGAGGAAATGATTGACCGGCTTTGTGAAGGGCAGCTCGGTATTGTTCAGCTTGCTGACAGTTTTGAGGTGGTGCCTGCCAAGGTGGTCCTGCAGGTCGCGGAGCGCGATAAAGGGGCTGTGATTTCCCTGCGGGAACCGAGCGAGAAGAAGACTGGTAATAACCTGTTGATGTTATTTTGCAGTGTGATTGTAGGGGCGAATTCCTGTGTTCGCCCTGAATGTCCGTGCGGGATATAAACGGGCAGGCACAGGGACCTTGCCCCTACAGCGTTCGATTCATCGGGTTCTTTGACAACCCCGTCCCTTGGGGCGGGGTTTCTTTATTTTGTGAGAGAAAAAAATCCCCTTGCCGATGGGGATCATATTGATATTTTGGAGAAAGAGTACCTATTATGACTATTCGTATTGAAAGCTATGCAACAGATCAGGGGAAAAAAAGCATGGACGGGTTGCGGGATCGCTTTGCCCTTGCAGACAGCAAGTGTGCCCAAACAGTAACCGATATCCTGGAGCAGGTGCGTAATCATGGCGATGAAGCCGTGTTGGAGTATACTCGCCGTTTTGATGCGCCGGAGCTGGGCCTGGAAGAATTCAAAGTCAGTGAAGAGGAGTTTGCTCAGGCAGCAACGGCGGTTGATGATGATTTTATGGCAACGCTCGCCTTTGCTGCCGAGCGGATTCGCCTTTTTCATGAGCGGGAGATGGAAGATTCCTGGATGATGACCCGAGATGACGGTACCATTACCGGGCGTTTGGTTCGACCGGTGGATTCGGCAGGATTATATGTGCCGGGAGGGCAGGGCGGCTCCACCCCCTTGGTCTCGTCGGTGCTGATGAACGCCATTCCCGCAGGCATTGCCGGGGTGCAGCAGCGAATTATGATGACCCCGCCGAACAAGGAGGGCAAGATTGCTCCGGCCCTGCTCATGGCAGCCAGGGAAGTGGGGGTCACCGAGGTCTATAAGGCCGGATCAGCCTGGGCCATTGCGGCCTTGGCCTTTGGCACGGAATCCGTGCCTGCGGTGGATGTCATTGTTGGGCCAGGCAACCAATTTGTCACTGAGGCCAAGCGACAGGTCATGGGCAGGGTACGCATTGACATGATCGCTGGTCCCAGCGAGGTGCTCATCGTTGCCGATCATGCCGCAAACCCGGCCTATATTGCTGCGGATATGCTGGCCCAGGCCGAGCATGATCCGATGGCTCTGGCCCTGTTGCTTACCACAGAAACTTCGGTTGCCGAGGCCGTTAAGGTTGAGTTGGAAAAGCAGCTGCCTAACTTGAGTCGGGAGGATATTGCAAGAACCTCTTTGCAGCAGCGGGGCCTGATTCTGGTGGTGGACAGCGTGGAAGAAGGTATTGCCTTGGCCAACGAGATTGCCATTGAGCATCTGGAGCTTCAGGTGGAAGAACCTTGGCAGTGGTTGCCCATGATCAAGCATGCTGGCGCGATCTTCCTCGGTCCCCATACCCCAGAGGCTGCTGGCGATTATGTGGCCGGTCCCAACCATGTTTTGCCGACAATGGGCACGGCCCGCATTTCCTCTGCCCTTGGGGTGGAGACCTTTCTCAAGAAGAGCTCTATTATCTCCTATTCCCGTCAGGCTTTACTCAACGATGCTGAGCATATCCAGCGGCTGGCTAATTTGGAAGGGTTGAGTGCTCATGCTAATTCTGTGGCTGTTCGGATAAAATAGGGGGTCTGTGGGGTGTAGTGTGTCGTTACAAGAGGGAGTAAGTCTTCAGGACTATCTTACCGAAGAGCAGCAGACCGAGATCCGACATGAATACATCAACGGCACCACTCATGCTCTAGGCGGGGCAAGTGCGGCCCATAATCTAATTGCTGGCAATGTGTTTGCTGTCCTTCATGCAGCGGCCCGCAACAGTTCGTGTCAGGTCTTTATGGCGGATATGAAGGTGTATCTTAAGATTGCGGGAGAAGATGTCTTTTACTACCCGGATCTGCTGGTTAGCTGTAATCCGGAGGATAACGAAAAAATACTGACTGTTACGGATTTAGGGGAGGGGGTGATTTGACATAAACAACCATATGATTATCATTGGAAAGTTAGATCGCAACATCATAACTGCCATGATAACTGTATGGAGGTA
>MTKO01000082.1 GCA_004028505.1 Candidatus Electrothrix aarhusensis | reverse complement strand
AAAACAGGGGCGGGATCTCATTTGCATGGCGGGCGATAAAATTTTTCTTTCGCATCTCGTTCCAACCGCTGTAGCTTTGTTCCTGTTCGCAGATAAAATTCGCCAGCAATAATTCTTTCTTATATTCAAGCAGTTCCGGATTTTTCTGATAGGCCTTCATGTCCAGCTGCAAAAAATCCGCTTTTCTCAGATCCCGTAACAGGTCCTTCTGGTCAATCGGCAATATTTGAACATCTGCGTCCTCCATGCCTGCGCAGTTGAGCCGATCCGGGGTCTTGCAGACAACAACGACAGGCTGCTTTTCGTCAGCAGGGTGCTTCAAAATATAGACACCACCCAAGGCTTCTGTATAAAAGATATCAATATTCGGGTAGGAAAAATCGGCAATGCGCATTTTACGCTGGCGCATGTCACCGTGTTTTTTCGCTGAATCAATGATCTCCTGCCGCTTGTCCTCATCCTCCCACTGCTCATCGCTGTCCAGAAAATCGACAATAAGCTGCTGCTGTTTTTGTGCTTGTGCGATCAGGCCGTGCGGTGTTTCCGCCCGCAGGACAAAGGAATCCACCAGCAGGAGATCTTCAAGGCTGGAATACGCAGAAAGCCCGTTTTCCAGATCAATACACAGGCATCCGTGGTGGTGATATCCATGATCTCGGCAGTGAATCGGTCAAAGAAAGCGGAGATCATGGCCCGGTCAAAGGAATGGTAGGGAAAATAGACCGGGGCATGGCGCTGATGGATACTGATGATGATCCCCATAGGATTGGCCAGGGAACGGGTCAGGTAATAAAGTTTTCTCTTTTCCGTGGCGATTTCCGGACTCCAGCCGAACATATCCACGGAAAATCGATCCAACCCGGTGGGCTGAAAACCCATAGAGACCAGTGCATCGTTATACCGCGCAATCATCTGCGCAGAGGAAATGTGTATCAGACCGTTGCCGTGCAGGCCTTTTTCCTTGAGTAATTTCATCTCATGCCGCTGGGGATACCGCTATTATTTCCGCAAGACGCCGACGGGCCTCCTGTTCCACCCGGTATTCCTCCAGGCGCTGAGCGACCTTATTTTCAAAATCCTTGTCCACGATCATGGCCATATTGTCCAGATAGCGGACCACCTCCTGAAAACGGATACTGGCGAAAGACAGGCCCTGCATATTGGCCTTCATCAGCTCCTTGAGCATGTTCAGTTTTTCATCATAGGATCTGGCAAAAAAACAGGCGTGATCATTCATCCAATCGGCAGGGAAATCAAAGTCTGTCAGCCGGGTATTGACAGCGGTCTGGATGTTCCGCACATCCCGTGAGGTGAAACCGGGAAACTCAGTTTTGACATGATGGAAGAGTCGGGCAAAGAAGAGATGTTCCTCAATGCTGTGGTCCTGCGTGGTCTTTTCGATAATCGTCTTGACTTTGTAAACCTGGGCCTCGCTCTGTTCATCGTATCTTTCATTGATCTGCCCCATAATATCCTGGGCTGACATGAACTCATATTCTTCTGGATGCCCCATATCCACAAAACCGGGCACCATAGTCTCATAGGTCTGCCACCAGATATAATCCTGATCCAGGAAATCCTCAACAGTGGTGGCCCCTGCAAGCAGGGAGCGCTTCTGAATCCGGGAGAGCACGGCCTTGTCCAGGGTTTCGGGCAGGTTGGTGTAGATCTGAATCAACCGATTGCCCTGTTTGGCTGCCGAAGCCCCCTCGGTGTTGACCAGAAAACTCTCCACCACCTCGATCACCCCGGCAGAGGTTCCCTTGCTCCCCGGTCACGGAGCTTACCGTCGCCATCATCAACAGGCGCATAGATAATCATATCAGGGGAGGTGGTGGGGCGGAACCATTTTTCCATGTTCTCGCTGCTACCGCCCTGATAGGTGGAGACAACCGATTGAGGAACAGGATGATAAAGGAATTTGATACCCAAATCTTTGCACCGGTCATCAAGTTCCGTTGCCGTGGCGGAAATCCCCATGCTCTTGCCAGTCCCGGCAGGACCGTATTCCATAGTCACCGCTGGAAAACCGCCCAGTTCATTGATGGGATTTTTCTTCCGCTCCACATCATAGCACATCAAAAATTGGATGGTGCGTTTCGAGCTGTGTTTGTACATGGTATTACCGACAATCTCACCCCATTCCAGCCGGTTGAAGTTCATGCTGCCGCTCACCTGCACCATATGGGCAGTAAAACCCTCAATAACAAAGTCCTCGCCTTCGAGCTTATAGCCCTTGTTCTCAAAGGCTTCTGTGTACTTGAGGGAATCCCGGATAAACTCTATTTCGTTGAGCACTTCCTGATAATAGAGCTGGGTCAGCTTAACAAAGTCCAGCGGGCTCTTGATATTGTCTGCTGCCAAGAAAAAACCGTGGTAGTAGAGCATATAGTTGAGCGCATGGATGTAATTGGCCAGGTGCAGTTCTTCCGGCAGACCGGGGAAACTGACCTGCACCGAATCCAGGGCCTGGCTCTTGTAGGAACTCAGGGAGGAAACAATATAGTTGGCCGTGACAAACATCAGCACAGCCGATGTGGTGATGTTTTTCTGCCGGAACTCGGTCTGGGCTTCCGGGTTGTTTTTTAAAGCACCGCTGGCCTGCTGTTCCTTGAGCGTGTAAAAATTGGAAGCCTTGGAATAGAGGTTGGCCGCATGCATTCCTAAAGCGATGCCTTTACGGACCGCGTTCATGCAAAAAGCCACATCCGGGTGATAGATGAGCAGCGAATCATTACTGAGCTTTTTAGCCTTGTCCGCAATGCAGACCGTTTCCTGGGATGAGGCATTGGTGATGCTTCTGATGATCTCATGGGCATTGGCTGAGTCCTTGAGACGTTCTTTTTTCACTCTGGGATGCCAGCTTGCCCGCCGGAGAAAAGCCGTTGCCTTGGTGATCTGTTCTTCCAGTTCTGCCTGCTTGATCGGCAGCAAGCCGCCGTTGTCAGAGTCCATTGATTATTCCGTCCCTGCTGAAAGCTATTATGTTGTATCTCTTTATAGAGGTCCTGCAAAAACAAGATAATGTTCAGTGTATTTTGCATGATAAAGCTCCGAAGTATATGTGTCAACAGCGACGGAGAAAAAGTGGGACATTGAAGGCGGCAGGAAAAACAAAGCCCTGAATCCTCATTGGATTCAGGGCTGTATCTTTCAGGGGTTATTCTGTCTACTTACTCTTCCAGCAGACTGTGATTGTTTCCAATATCGTGGATTAATCAGGCTCTGCCTTCAATTACTTTGTTTTGATATACCCTTGTTTTACTGATCTTATATCAAACCGAGAATCCATAATAACTACCATCTGACATTTCAATATCCAGTTTTAATTTACAACCTGCTGCTTCAATATATTTTTTGAGAGTTGACAGCTTGATATCCTGACCATTCTTCTCCATACCGGCTACGGTTGGTTGCTTTACTCCCATAGCATTGGCAATATCACTTTGAGTTAATTGGACTTTTTCCCGAAGTTCTGCCAAGTGAATATTAAGCAACATTTCAGATGCCATATCTTTTGCTTTTTTTACAACTTCCGGTTTTTCCTGGGCCATTATTTCTTTTAATGTCTTAGCCATTATCTTACCTCCATACTATCAAGATGGTTCTGGTATTCTTTATCTGCAAGAGGGATCATCGTTTTGTAAAAACGCTTTTCATTTTTAGATTTATTACCTGCACATAAAAGAACAGCCTTTCGTTTAGGATCGAATGCAAAAAATGCCCTCAAGGGTTTTCCTTTGCTCTGAATACGCAACTCTTTCATATTTGAAAATTTTGAGCCTTCAACAGTGTCAGCGTACGGTCGAGATAAAGCTGGACCTTTTGCCTCCAATAATAACATGCCAGCAATGATATTTGCCCTATCGTTATCATCCATACTGTCGAACCATTCATCAAATCTGTCTGTAGTTATAACATCCCACATAAATACTCTCTTAGAATTAATTATAGGTTGCACCCTATAATTAATCAAGTGGGTTTGCAAGATTTATTTTGTGGCTCTAAAGAAACATAACGACCGAGTTAACCAGCCCGCCTACAATTTAGCAACCAACTTTGATGATCTCGTAAAAAGTCAAAAAATGGCAAATCGGGGTCTGTCCCCTATTTCTCCCTATTTCTCCTTGATCTGTTCTTCCAGTTCAGCCTGCTTGATCGGCAGAAAGCCGCCATTGTCAGAGTCCATTGATTATTCCGTCCCTGCTGAAAGATATTATTTTGAAACCGTTATACAAATTCTGTCGATGTTGATGGAGTTTATAGGGCATAACAACCGTCTTGCGGATCAGCGAGGCTTTCTGCCCCTCCAGCTCGTTATAAACGGAATATTCATCAACATCAGTGGCCTTGGGAATATAAAAGCGTTCCCTGACCCGTTTTTCGGTTAAAAGATTTCCTAAAATTTTCTGATCCTTGATAATCGTCTGGCCTACAGAAAAAACAAACTGCTCAGTCAGATGGAACGCGAATTTTCTGCCGTTGTCACCCGCCTGAAAAAGTTGCTCTGTTTCTTCAGGGAGATTCACGGAAAAAGACTGCGAGTAGAGTGGTCCTATGCAGATACGCTTGAGCATTTTGGGATGAACAGACTCCAGCCGCTGGTCAATAGCCATAGCCACAATACCCACCGCTGGAGCCCGTGAACCTTCGGAACGGATGACCTTGACGAATGCATCAAAGGCATCCTTGCTTTCATGCAGAGCCTCTTCCTGCGCATCCTGTTCAAAGTCAAGCAGATAAATATAGGGCATGTTGCTCTTTTTATCGTAGCAGGCCCAGTAATAGAGATATTTTCTCCTGTTCGGGTTGCCATTTTTCTGGAAAATCAGTTCGCCCTCATTAAAAAAGAGGAACAAATTTTCCCGGATCAGCCCTTTCTGATAGGCATTAGTCGCCATTTCTGCGAGTAGCTCTTCAGGATCTGTTTGTTTTTCTAAAAGGTGTGAGAGTATCCGCTCTTTCAGGATATATCCTTTATCCTGAAAAACGGCCTTGTCCTTTTTTCTCAGGAGGTCAGTCTCAAGCTGAGAGATCTCATAAAAATTGACAAACCCGGAATCGCTTTTGTCAATTTTCAGCCTGTCCGACGGGTTGAAGAGGTATTTGATCCGAAGGAGTTCAAAGGTGTAGGAGAGTTTTTTCAGGAAAGACAGGATAATCCCGTGTTCGGTCATCGCCTCCTGATCCCTCTCCTTTTTTAACTCGTAGATCTTTTCAACCGCCTTGAACGCCGTCAGGGTCTTGGTCATATATTTGACATGCTCATCCCGTTGGTCCAGCGCGACCAGGTCATGGATGGAGTAATCGTCCCATTGCAGCATAGCGGTGATGTCTTGTTAAGCGAAAAGATTATCGTCAGCCGCTGAAGGAGCGGTAGCAGTCCCGCCAGCACCTTGGGGCGTGCCGTCTTCTCTGTAGGTGAACTCAGAGGCGCTCAGGGGATCAATCCCGTAATTACTGATCATTTCTTCGCGCAACTTCGCCTCGTCTTCACTGAGATCCGCTGCATGTTTTGCCAAGGCCTGCGCCACATTTGCCCGCCGGCGAATCTGATCTGGGGTCAGCTTCATCTTTTCAATATAGGCATTGTCCGAGGCCACGATGATTTTGGCCACGTTCTCCATCTGACGGGCGTTTTTTTCATCGGTCATGGTGTCCACGTTCTGGGCAATCTCCTGATCAGCCGCCGCCTTGAGCATTTCCAGGTAGGACTGATCCTTGACCAGATCCTCTTGGAGCTTGGACTTCAGGGTGGCGATCCACATCTGATGATTACTGAGCAATTTTTGCTGAGCTTCCTGATGAGATTCATGCTCCTGAATGGATTTGGTTTTTTCATCCAAGACCGTCTGGACAACTTTTAATTTTCCGCGCTCCTCTTGGAGAGTGGAACGGAGCATGGAGACCTTGGCCAGTTGGGTTGTATGTTCAGCAGAACCTGTTTCAAAGGAGTCAACAGCCAGTTCTTCGTTCTGCACTTCGCTTTCCAGCTGCTCCACAACTTCCACCAGCTTGGTCGCTCTTGACGACGCCTCATTTTTAATCTCAAAGGCTTGTTCCTTGCGGGCCTTGATCGCCTCCAGCTGATTCCGAATGCTTGAGGTTCTTTCAGACATGATATCAATGGTTTTTTGTCCCATAACCTGGATGATATTCAAGGTTTGCTCAATCTCAGCGGACATCAGTCGTTCCCGTTTCATGGATTCGGCTTTTCTCCGGGCATGTTCAATATGGCTTTCAGACTCTTTCAAGGTCTGTTCCGCTTCTCGCATCTTGCTTTCTTTGCCGAAACCAAGTCCCAAGAAGCCTTTATAGTTTTTTGCCTGCTCAAGCCCGCTTTTCGCTCCTTCAAGAGATTGTTGTGCCTCAGTCACTATTTTTTTTTCTTCGGGGGAATCTTCAACCAGATTCTGAAATTCCTTATCCATGCCGTCGATCAGCACCTTCATCCCGTACACGGCCTTGGCCATGTCCTTTTCATCGCCTACGATGGTTTGGCGCAGGGTGTCAAATTTGGATGTCAGAATGGCTTCGCGTTTCAATCGTTCCTGATCATCGTCGATTTTGGAAATTTCCTCATGCTCCTTTTCCAACTCTGCCAGTCGGGAGGCCACGTCTACCGGGCCTTTGGCCATTACATCCAGATTGGTTGTTGTATCGTCCAGCAGACTGGAAAACAGATCTTGATTTTGCGACATGGTTGTATCCTCTGAAAATGTTGAATAGGTCGAACAGGTCGAATGCGATCGCGTTCATTATGATATTTGCATTTTTTAATAAAAATTAAGTGGATATGCAAGAGAATAAACGGAATTGCTCTTGATATCTTGATATACTAAGCATTCGGCCAAGGAAAAAGCATTCTGCACAGACTCTGGCAATTTTACAACCGAAATTGCCGCCGCCTTGCCCGTTTCCAGCGAACCGAGCTGCCTGTCCAGGCCCAAGGCCTCGGCCCCGCCCAAGGTTGCCATACGGAGGATATCCGCCGGATCAATCCCCGGATGCTCCTCAGCCAGCAGGCGCATCTCTCGCCAAATGGACAGTTCGGGATTGCTCGTCAGGCTGTCCGTACCCAGGGCGGGCAGGATACCCTTGCGCAAGTAGTGCTCCACCGGGGCTGTGCCCACACCGAGATAGCGATTACTGCCAGGACAGAGGCAGACCTTTGCACCGTTTTCAGCCAACAGGTCCATTTCCTGCTCTGTAACGTGAATACAATGCACACAAAGCGTCCGGCTGTCAAGAAGACCATGTTGATGGAGATAAGACACTGAGCCTTTACTGTCCGAGCCTGTGGGCTGAAAGCTGCTCTCCCAAAAGCCCCGTTGCTCAAGAAATTCCCGCATCTCTCCTGTGCCCTGGCTGATCATGTCATGCTCGGCTGTTGATTCAGCAACATGGATGGAAAAGATCTGACCCAACTGGATCGCTCTGTTTTTCAGAGCCCGCAACAGATCAATATGGGTGGAGTAGGGCGCATGGGCGGTACAGTATACCTCCGGGTAATCCGGGTAACCCGCTTCTTCCTTCAGGCTGTTCAGGGAGGCGGTAAGCTCGGATGCCCGCAGACCGAGGTATTCTTTCAAGCAGAGCAGGTTTCCAGGAAACTCAGGGATCAGTTCGCGGACTAGGTCGGTATTGGAGATGTCGGCAATCGCGATTACTCCCTGTCGTTGTTGTTCAACAAGCACGGCAAGGGCCGCATCCTGGATGGTCTTTTTATCAGCATCAGCCTTGGCCCGTTCAGCCAGCATGTGGCCGATCCAGCCGGTAAAGCTTGTAGGGGAGGGATCTTGGGAAAGATAGGCGAGATGGGACAGCTCCAGGTGGGTATGGGCGTTGATCAGACCGGGCATGAGCACGGCATCAGGATGATCAATGATTTCTGCTCCGGGATAACTTCGGGCCACTTGCTTAAAATCGCCGATGTCAACAATCCGGCCCGCTCGAACCGCAATGCCGCCGTCTGCAAGCGGGGGATGGCGTATCGGGAGCAGCCAGGGGGCACGATGAATTGTCAGCCTACTAGTCAGCCTGTCTGTCACCGCTTCTACTCTCACTGCTTCTGCCCAACCAAGGTGTAATCCATCAGGCGCTGCTGCGGGCTAAAACCGGCATCACTGACCAGGTTTCGGATCTCCTGCTCAGACAGGCGGAAATGCACTCCTGCTGCTGCGACTACGTTTTCCTCAATCATGGTGGAACCGAAATCATTGGCCCCAAAAAAGAGGGAGAGCTGGGCGATCTTCGGGCCTTGGGTTACCCAGGATGCCTGGATATTATCAAAGTTATCAAGAAAGATCCGGCTCAGGGCCAGCATGCGCAGGTAGGTGAAGGCTGAGGATTTTTCGATGCCAGCTTGCTGATGAGATTGCATGGCCTCAGCTAGGGCGGTGTTGTCAGGCTGAAATGGCCAGGGGATAAAGGCGGTAAAGCCGCCAGTGCGGTCCTGGAGATCACGCAGGCGTTGCAGATGCTCCAACCGTTCTTCCCAGGTTTCGATATGACCGAACATCATGGTGGCCGTGGTGCGCATCCCGAGGGTATGGGCTGTTTCCATGACCGCAATCCACTCATCTGCCGAGCATTTACGCGGGGCCAGCTGCTGCCGGACCCGGTCGGTGAGGATCTCAGCCCCGCCGCCGGGGATGGAATCCAGGCCTGCGGTTATGAGGCGCTCTAGTACTGCTTTAACGGACAGGCCGGAGAGTTCGGCAAAGTGGCAGATTTCCGGCGGAGAAAAACCGTGGATATGAATGCCAGTGGCCTTCATAAAACGGAGCATGTCCTCGTAATATTCCAAAGACAGGTCCGGGTGGAGACCGCCTTGGAGAAGGATCTGCGTACCGCCCAGATCCTGGGTCTCGCTGATCTTTTGGAGCAGTTCGTCCTTGCTCAGAACGCTGCCCTCCGGGTCTTCCGGGGCCTTGAAAAAGGCGCAGAATTTACAGGCCGAGATGCAGATATCCGTATAATTAATGTTCCGGTCAATGACATAGGTGACCTGGGGCTCAGGGTGCAGCCGTTTACGGACGGCATCAGCCATGAAGCCGAGTTGGTAGAGGTCGGCCTTGTCGGCAAGGAGGAGGAATTCTTCGCCGGTGATGCGCTCTCCGGCGGTGACTTTATCTGTTATTTGCTGCATGATTGGAGTTACAATTTTTCTTGCAATTCTTCTTTGGTAAGATCAGCATCTCGCAGTATTTTGACAAGAAGCCCTCTGCCTGTTGTTTCGTTTCCGTGTACAGGGACCACCGTGCATCGACCGTCTTTATGTATCAGGAAATGATGACTTCCTTTGATTCTGGCGACTTCAAATCCGAATTTTCGGAGAATTTTAATCAGTCTCTTTCCGGTCAACGAGGGGAAAGTGCTCATACGTTTACCGCCACCTTCTGCACACCTATAAATTCATTTGTTACAGGATTTTCAACTTCAAGACAAAGCTCTATGGCTTCTTGAATTCTTACTATAAGAGTATCAAGTGATTTTGCCTGAGTATGACACCCATGCAGTGAAGGCACTGAAGCGATAAAATACCCGTCTTCGTCTTTTTCTATGATTACATTAAATTCTTTTTTCATGTAAAATTTACCTTTAGTGTTGAGTTGTTATAGTTATTTGATCAACTGTTGCAAACCTCATCGTCTGATAAGGGTGCATCCAGCCATTCTTCATCCACTTGAGCGGCTTCTTCGAATTGCAGTGCTTTGTCAGCATCCTTGAAAAAGTTTTCAGCATTGGGGATGCGGAGTTGGCCGGAGAGGAGTTTGGGGAGGAGGGTGTCGCGAAGGCTTGTTAACAACTCGTTATCTTTCGATAAAACAACCATTTTTTGTGCATTATTAAACAAGATTCTTTCAATCCCCTTTTGGCAATTCAACGGTGGTGCCAAAACTGTTATTTCCTGTAAATTTGCACGACTGAGTTCTGTTTGTCCTGTACTGCCTTCCCCCATTGCTTCTATTTTTGGCTCTAAAGACAGTATCATTCTTGCAAATGTATATGGCTTGTATATATCGTTACTTGAACGAACAACTGTCACATGAGAATCCACAACTGTCGTTTCGTCGAGACAAAGGATTTGAGCCATCCTGCCCAGCGTTCCAACACCTGTAGAATTAACAAGAACATCCCCAACCATTAATTCTCGACCGTTTATCTTTCTCTTAGTTTTATCATTCCTGCGAGTTAAACAATAGTTGACAGTATGATCTCGTATGCACTTCTGGTTGACTACACGCACTCCTCCAACATCAACATATTTGGGTGAAATTCCACGACGAAGTTCAGTAGTAATGGATTTGAGAGGACATATTTTCCACCCATCAGGCACCCAGCCCATCTCCTCGTTAAAAACAAAACGATCAGGGAAATGCTGCGCAATATCTGCGGGCAGCGGTTTGCGCCGCTTACTCAACGCCTTGCGGGCCTCAGCCCGTTTGTGGAACGATTCGGGGATGGGATTACCTGCGGCGAGGGCCTTATCAATGACCGGGTCAAAATCAACAAACCAGCTCTTGAACAGGGCCTGCGCCATTGCTTCCAGGGTGGTGTTCATCCGGCGGTTGATTTCGATTTTGTCGTCGAGGCTACCCAGGATGTGGGCTATCGCTTTTTGTTCTTGAGTAGAAGGAAGTTTGAATTCAAATGATTTAATCTGAGTTGGGCTAATATGTGGAACAGCTGTACCAGTTTGAACTGATTTCACATACTCTACAAACCAATATGACGAGATTACATATCGTAAATAGTTCTGGTCAAGGCCTTCCGTTGCTCTTAGGCTTGCTACTCGTTGAACAAGCAAACATGGTATATCGTATTTTTTGATTTGAGATGTTTTGAGCCCAGCTTCAATCCACGGACGATCCATTGCTAAAATCACGTCATTCTCTTGAAGCCAGTAAGCATTATGTTTATCTGTAAGTTCGGTTTTCGGCCAAAGTTTCACGTTTTCCCATCTGAAAGTCCCCTGGACTACATTGTCTCCCCTGAGAAGTTTGAATCCTTTATTATTAGTTGAATACTGAGAGCTTTTAAACGGGAAACCAGTTGTTACTTCAATAAGATCACCTAAGTTTACAAGTGGCCACTCACCCCCCATAACCCAACCTCTCCAACGTACCAGCTACGCCACATAATCCATTCATCATATTTGCTGCCCTGTCCCGGAGGGACATCCGATTAGAGCCCCGTGATTTACGCAGGGGTGGAGTCTCATCAACCGCGCAGCTTTTTGCGTCGGCTGAAGTGGCTTGTTCGTCCTTTCTTTGATCAAAGGTATCAGCATCAAGTCCCATTCCCTTAGCACGTTTCTTCCATTGTTTCCGTGCTAGAGCACGCATGTCTTCAACATCGTCTGTTTCATCCATAATTTCCATACCCATAATCGTCTCGATTAAATCCTCTAGTGTCACCAGTCCATCCGTCCCGCCATGCTTATTATTGACGACTATAGCGATGTGCTGACGATCCTTAAGAAACTGCTCCAATAATACTGTCAACGATACCGAATCTGGAACAGTAAGTATTTCACGTTTCAATGCATTAAGTTTTTGATCGCCTTGCTTCTGATTCTGAGCTGCGTTGATGAGAATATCCTCTTTAAGAACAAAACCAGTTATGTTGTCAAGGTCCGTCGTATAGAGCGGCAGACGTGAAAAAGGAATTTGGGTAACGTGTTTCAACGAATCGATAATCTTCATATCCTCAGGTAATGCGGAGATAACAGTACGTGGTGTCATGATATCGTCCACTTTGAGCGAATCGAATCGGAATATGTTTCGGATAAGCCTTGATTCCTTATCGCGAATATGCCCCGTCTGGACGCCTACCTGAGCCATGGCGATAAATTCGTCTCTACTGAAAATGTGAATATTTTTTCCGTGTGAAATAAGCTTTGTTAGTCTCTCCGAAATCCACACAATGGGATAAAGCAGCACAATCAGGATCTTTAGAAAAGACGAAATTGGACCTACAAGTGTTGTCCAGTAGACGGCTCCTAAAGTCTTAGGTATGATTTCGGAGAAAAAAAGAATCAAAAGCGTCATGACAGCAGAAAACAGACCAAACCATGCGCTTCCAAAGACGACTGTCGCTTTGGCCCCAGCACCGATCGCGCCAACCGTATGCGCAATAGTGTTGAGTGTCAAAATGGCTGCAAGTGATTGGTCCACCTTATCTTGTCTCAGTCGTTTTAAAAGCGCGGCTTGCTTAGGCCGCCTTTCTTTCTGTCCTTCAATAAATGAAGGCGTAATACTTAAAAGTACCGATTCCGCCACAGAACAGAGAAATGAAAAAACCAATGCTAGCAGTACATAAATTATTAATAACAGACCATCAGCGTTCATATTTTTAATGCCTCTTTCGTGAGAACCCTGTACGCCAGCGAATACAGTGTTAAAAGTTTAGTTTGATTATTTTGACGACAATTTCAGAGGAAAAGCATGTTTTCATATTGCATGATCGAACAGGATATTAAAAGGGCAAACATGAAAAATAAAGTCATCATTCTGTCAAGCCAACTCTTAACCATCTTGAATGAAAAGTAAACAAGAAACAGTAATTGACAGGGTGAAATGTACTCACCCCGGTATTGCAGGCCAAAATTAGGCCGCGCAGTGATGCGGGGTACAGGCAGGGGCACAGATTCAAATTCCATGATCAAGCAATCCAAAAACCAAGTCAGCAAAGCGAAAAATGTTGACTTCCCACCACAACTGCTCAATACTACAGCGGAAGAATCGGGACGGCAGGTTCTGCCTGCTGAGGTGAAAGCTGGGTCTTTTGACAACATCCGCAAGCTGCGGTCTTTAAACAAAGAGAAGAGGGAGCGATGATTAAAAAAAATGAGGTTGCGGTAGTGGAACCCAAGGAAAAGAACCCCGGCGCAGAAAACAGCAACACGGACAAGCCGGAGTTTGATCTCACCTCGCCGGAATGGTACCTGAACCGGGAGCTGACCTGGCTGGAATTTAATCGTCGGGTCCTGCACGAGGGCGAGGATGAACGAACCCCGCTCCTGGAGCGGATTATGTTTCTGTCCATTGTCGGCGGTAACCTCGATGAATTTTACATGAAGCGGATCGGTGGCCTGAAACAGCAGGTCGGGGCCGGGGTGCGCAAGCTGACCGTGGACGGTCGCACACCGGGCGGGCAGATCGATGAATGTCATGCGGTGGTGCGCAGTATCCTGGTAAAAAAGAAGCAGCTGGAGCAGGAGTTGCTCGGCAAGCTCTCTGAGCAGGGCATACGCATTGTCGGTTATCAGGAGCTGGATAAGGACCAGCAAAAAGAGGTGGATAATTATTTCCAGGAAAACATCTACCCTCTCCTGACCCCCCAAGGTATGGATCCGGCGCATCCCTTCCCCTTTATCTCCAACCTGTCTGTTAACTTGCTGGTCGTGACCAAATATCAGCACGATGCGCACCCCTTTCTCAATCGAATCAAGGTGCCCACTGGAGTAGGTATTCCCCGGTTTCTTCGAGTGGGGGAGGGGCATCTCTATATTCGTTTTGAGGATCTGATCGCCAATAATTTGACGGTGGTCTTTCCCGGCCTGGTTGTTGAATCCTGTGCCTTTTTCCGGGTCACGAGGAATGCCATTACCGAGCAGGACGGAGCCAATGCAAATGATCTGCTGGCCGTGATTGAGACGGCTCTGCGCAATCGAAAATTTGCCGAGATTGTCCGCCTGGAAGTGGATGCCGATATGTCAGCGCTTCATCGGGGGATGCTGGCTGCTGAACTGGGTATTGATGAGGAAAAAGATGTGTTCACTGTGGAGGGCATTATCGGTAAACGGGATCTTTTTGAGATTGCCTCCATTGATATCCCGGAATTTCATTATCCCCTGCATCAGCCTTTTGATCATTTCTGTCTTTCCGGAGATTCTCCCAATATTTTTCATATCATTAGGGAAAAGGGCTCTCTTTTGCTTCAACATCCCTATGAGTCCTTTGACAGCTCTGTGCAACGCTTTCTCCGAGAGGCCAGCCGAGATCCCAAGGTCTTGGCGATAAAAATGACCCTGTATCGCACCTCGGCAGGCTCCCGGATTATTCCCTATCTGTTGGATGCAGCCCAGAACGGCAAGCAGGTTGCTGTGGTGGTGGAGCTTATGGCCCGGTTTGATGAGTCTGCCAATATTCGCTGGGCCGAGCATCTTGAAGAGGCCGGGGTGCATGTCACTTACGGGGTTGTCGGCCTGAAGACCCATTCCAAGGTCATCTTTGTGGTACGTAGGGATTTTGACGGTCTGCGCCGTTACGCCCATATCGGCACAGGGAATTATCATGCAGGCACGGCTAGGATCTATTCTGATCTGGGACTGCTGACCAGTGATAGGGTGATTGCCCAGGATCTTACCGAGTTATTTAATTATCTAACCACCGGCTATGCGCCGGAGAGAAATTATCGTAAATTGCTGCCCTCCCCCAGGGTGCTGAAAAAGGCCTTGCTGGACAAAATAGAGCGGGAGATTGCCAATCATAGCACTAAGAATCCGGGGAGAATTCAGTTCAAAACCAATGCCCTGGAGGATAAGGATATCACGGCAGCCCTGTACAAGGCCTCTATGGCTGGTGTGCAGGTGGATCTCCTGATTCGGGATTCCTGTCGGCTCAGGCCCGGTATACCCGGTCTGTCGGAAAATGTCCGGGTTGTCTCCATAGTGGGGAGGTTTTTGGAGCATACCCGTATCTATTATTTTCAGAATAACGGTGAGGAAGAGTATTTCATCGGTTCTGCTGATATTATGAAGCGCAATCTGGAATATCGGGTGGAGGTCATCACGCCGGTAGAGCCCGAAGAACTGCGTAAGGTCTTGCGGGAAGTCCTTGATGTGCAGCTTGCTGATCAGCGCAGCGCTTGGGAAATGCTGCCGGACGGCAGCTATATCCAATGCACCGGTGAACGCAAAAAAGGCTGTCATGAAATCCTGATTGAGAAGGCAGAGAAACGCTTATCCGATGCCCAGGCCCTTTGCAGCTTGGAGCAGAAAAGGCTTGTGAAGCGAAAAAAGGGGCGAGGGAAGAAGTGAATTCAGGAAGCTCCTTGTACGCGCTCCTTGTAACGCGTTGCTAAAGAGAGGCTACAATGAATAGGGGTTGACTCCTTTTACCTTTGAAGAGTACATTATTTGTTTAAGATTATTGCACGGTAAGGAGGACCGGATGATAGGGGTTGATGAGCGTGTAACAACTGAAGAAGAAATAGCGGGAAGTCTACATAAAGAATATGTACATGAAGAAATACATGAAGGAGATAATGCAGGAAAGGATGCCGAAGCAAAACAGCGTATCCTTTACTACACGTATGCCGGTATGGCAATGGGCTTTGTTCCTTTTCCCCTCCTTGATTTGGCTGCATTAGCTGCTCTGCAATTGAGGATGCTCCACCGGCTTTCTCAAATTTACGGGGTGGAATTTAAGGCGAGCGTGGGGCGATCCGCAAGCAGCAGTCTGGTCGGTGGAGTGGCACCCGTGGCCTCTGCCGCCCCTGTGGCAGCCAGTTTGAGTAAATTTATCCCAGGTGTCGGACATATATTATCTTACGGAACATTGTTGGTTTTAAACGGTGCTTCAACCTATGCAGTGGGTAAAGTTTTTGCCAGACATTTTGCCTCTGGCGGGACGTTTTTGACCTTTGATCCTGAAGCGGTGCGCGATTATTTTGCCGAGCAGTATGAAAAGGGGAAAGAGGTTGTTGCGTCTTTAAAAAAGAAGAAAAAGAATGAAACTCTGCGGGACAAAGGTGATCAACCGGGATAGTATCTGCTATAATACAGCTGGGATGATAATATTTTACCAACGGAGGGCGGGCAATGAAGACGAAAAAAGACGTACGTAGCAAAAATGTTGAGAAAAAGCTGACAAAGAAAAAAGGAATTGTGCTTCAATCTCAGATAAAAGCAGGCGGTTTCTGGGAGGATATGAGGTCGTTATACGGAATGAAATCCTCATAAGGCTTTATGATTGGATGTGTTTGTTTTTTTCGCCACACTTCAGGCCCTGAAGTGTGGCTTTTTTGTAATTTTGTAACAAGCTGCCCTGTTGCTCGTTGTGAAGCAGAGCCGTGCCAATGTATTCTTCTCTCCCCCCCCTTTTTTGTTATTTTGATGAAAATGAGAAAAGTCGCCGCAGCCTTTTGCTGTTTATTCTTTCTTCTTCTGTCGGGTTGCCGTAACGAGCCGCAAACCGTTGAGCAGGTTATTGAGAAAGATGAAGGAAATACGATTCATATCGGCATAGCTGGGTGCGAGGGGACGGTCTGTTGATTGAGGGCGCAGAGTTGGCTGTTGCAGAGACCAATGCATCCGGTGGTGTTCTGCAAAAAAAAATTAAACTGATTATTAATCAGAATGAATCCAAGACATCCGAGATCCTGAAGCACACCTCCAGTTTGATGGCCGGTGAAAATATTAAAGAATACTCCCGAGAGGTTGCCCGTTATTTTATTCGGCATTCCAGTCCTGTTACGGCTGTTATCGGGCATAGATATTCTTTTATGGCGCTCTCTGTTGCTGGTCTTTACCAACAGAATAGGATGCTCTTTATCGCTCCGACAGCGACCAATGATTTGTTAACCAGCATGGATTTTGATTATGTTTTTCGCATGCTGCCTAAAAATTCTGTGTTGGGAGGGCAGCTGGCCTTGTACTCTGCGGCCAGGGGGATCAAGCGGGTAGCGATTTTTAATGAACGAAGCGAGTACGCCCTTGAATTGAGCGCGGCCCTGAAGCAATCACTGGCAGGGCAAGGCATTGGGACGGTTGTGGAGTACTCCTTTTTCAGTGGGATGTCCGGGAGGGAATTTACCTCCTATGCTGTTGAATTTAAGCGTCACCATAAAAAAGAGCCCGTGGATGCGGTGTTTCTTTTGGTCAGCGGAGATATGGCTCGTAGTATTATACGAGAGTTTTATAAACGGGGCGTGGGGAACACGTTTTTTATAACAGGAGAAGGTGTTGATGAGCACAGCTTTTGGCAGGCAATGCAGGGGCTACAGGAGGAAATAAAGGAGCCAATTCATGTTGGTGTTCCCACCTTGTTTCAGGCGGAGAGTGACCATACTCGTTTTTTTCGAGAAAAATTTATCCAAACCTACAAACAGCCGCCAGATAGTTTGGCCGCTCTGGGATATGACTCCGTGAACATACTGTTGGCCGCAGTTGAGCAGGCAGGAGCCGCATCACCGGATAAGGTATTGGATGAACTTCGTTATTTACGGACCTGTCAGGGGTTAACACAGGCAATAGCCTTTGAAGATAATGGGGATATCATGTACAAACCTTATATGATCAAATGGATGACCCCAACAGGATTCGAGTATCGTGATTTAAAGAATCACATTGTCACACCGGATGCACCAGATGCACTGGATGCGCAATTGAGTGAATTACCCCGATGCGTTAATATTGATCGGGATAAGGACGGCATAGTTGATAAACGTGATGTTTGTCCAGACAACAGGAAGGATGAGCTGGTACAGGGCGTTTTTCTCGAAGGGGAGCAGGTTGGCTGTCCCTTAGATACGGATGGTGATGATGTACCGGATTACCTGGATAAATGTCGCAATAATACATCTGAAGAGTTGGCTGAAGGAGTGAATGCTGAGGGATGCCCGGTCGACAGGGATCTTGATCAGGTTTTAGATTACCGTGACAAATGTCTTCAAAACACCCCTGAGCAGCTGAGCAAAGGAGTAACGGCACAAGGGTGTCCGCTGGATACAGATAAAGACGGCGTAGCAGACTATACTGATGCCTGTCCCAATAACGCGCCTGATGAAGTCAAGGAGGGGGTAAATTTGATCGGATGTCCTGTTGATCAAGACAAAGACGGGGTGCCGGATTACTGGGATACATGTTCAGACAATACTGCGGAGGAACTCCGTTTCGGTGTGCGACGTAACGGTTGTCCTCAGGATAGTGATAATGATCAGTATCCTGATTACCAGGATCTCTGTCGTTTGGACTCGGCAGCAGACCTCGCGCAGGGCACGGATGAACGCGGATGTCCCAATGACAGTGATCAGGATGGCGTCTATAATGTTTATGATGCCTGTCCAGATACTGCTCAGGGGATGCGGGTGAATGAACAGGGCTGTACGCTGATCACCCTGTTTTCAGATAACAATTTTGCAAGTGCTAGCCCGACATTATCTGCCAAGGGCAAGCAGAAATTGCGAACTTTCTCCCGAACGCTTGCCCAAGATACCATAGAGCGGATTACAATCATTGCACACACAGACGGACAGGGGACAACAGCCTTTAATCTTCGTTTATCGCAAGAGCGTGCCGATTCCGTTGCCCAATTTTTACAGCAGGAGGGTATTCCGAAATCGGTTATTGATGCGCAAGGCGTTGGAGAAAGTCAGCCGGTTGCGGACGACACAACAGAGGAAGGACGCAGGAAAAATCGTCGAGTTGAGCTGAGTGTGCGTTTGAAGGCGAAAGAGCATCCTTGATCCTGTAGGGGTTATTTATTTATTATTATGGCGAAAATACCTTTCTCTCAAACAATGCGTGCCTTGCAGGCCGATCACGGGCGTTACAGTCGACTGACGCTGGGGTTGGCCATTATTGTGCTGTTGCTTTGGGTGTACTGGTTCTTTGCCGCTTCAACCTACTCTTATGTCAGCAGTAAACATATAGAAATCACCCAGGGAGATCAGCCAGTATGGAAAATTGCCAAAGGTGAAAATCGAGCGACTGCTTATCATCGCTATGATGTTCGAGCATATTTTGACCTTTCGGATTTTTATCAGATTAAGCTCGGTCAGAAGACACGGCTGATGTTAACCAGCTCAGACACTCTTCCTCGCCGTGCTTTGACTGCTCAGGTGGATAAGATTGATCCGGCAAACAGGACAGTTGGTGTGCAGCTGGAACTTCGATTTGAAACCGCAGAATTTTTGGCAGGCGCAACTATGGAACGTATGGAAATCGCTGTGTCTCACCAGACCCCGGCGGCTTTTCTTTTTCATACGGCCCGCCCTGTTTCTCCCTGATTGTAAATTATTGAGCAATGTTTCGGTTATCTTCCCTTCTTGGTGGCTATGGTCAGGATGAACGGCGTTTCCTGATACCGCAGGTTATCCAAAGCTCGATGATGGACTGTGGCCCGGCTGCCCTGAAAGCCATATTGGGTGGTTTCGGTATTCATGTCAGTTATGGAAGGCTGCGTGAAGCCTGTCAAACCGATGTGGACGGCACTTCTATTGATACTCTGGAAGACCTCGCTGTTCGTCTCGGCTTAGATGCTCTGCAAATTATTTTGCCTGCTGATCATCTTTTTTTGCCCGAGACAGAGGCCCTTCCTGCTCTGGCCGTCATGCTTCAGCCCAACGGTCTTACGCATTTTGTTGTTATTTGGCGAAGACATGGACCTTGGGTCCAGATCATGGATCCGGGGACAGGCCGACACTGGGTACGTAGAGACACCCTAAAGGAACGTCTTTACATACATCAACATACCCTGGATGCTGTTGATTGGCAGGAGTGGGCTGTTGGCTCGGAATTCTGCGATCCGCTTTTAGCCCGCATGGCTTCGCTCTGCTCTGATTCTGCCTGGTCCGAGGCTCGTCTTCAGGAAGTCTTAACCAAGGAGGAAGGACAAGGGCTTGCTGTGCTGGATGCGGCAACCCGAATGACCGCCTCATTGGTTCAGGCTGGCGGGATCGGCAAGGGGACCGAGGCCGGTGATCTGATTCAGCAGTTGCTTGGGCAGCCTGAGCATATTCCCCAGGGATACTGGTCAGCCTTTCTCTCGTCTGAGAACAGTGAACAGATCATTCTTCAAGGTGCGGTTGTGCTGCATATTGCAGGGCTGGCAGAGGAATCGGATGCGGACACATCAGAAGTGGATGAAGAAACAGGTTTTGCTGGGGAAGCGGCATTCCAGTCCTCGCTTTCTCAGGACTCCAAGGCACCTGAACAGCAGATCATTCAAACCCTTTGTCTGGAAGGTGTGTTCACTCCGTTGCTGATTATCAGCGCCGTGCTGTTGGCCGGACTCGGTACGGCTATGGAAGTCGTTGTGTTGAGAGGAATGGTGGAAATTGGTCAGCAGTTATCTCTGGTCGGTCAGCAGACAGAGGCGTTTGCGATGGTTATTTTATTTCTGCTCTCCTTGCTGATTCTGGAATGGCCTTTACACAGCGTCTCGCTCCGTTTGGGTCGCCGGTTTGAACTGCGTTTGCGCCAACGTTTTCTCGAAAAAATACCTAGCCTGGGAGACCGCTATTTTTACAGCAGACTCACTTCAGATATGATCCAGCGTGCGTACGAATTGCGCCATCTTCGAATTATACCGGTAGTAGGAATGCAGAGTTTGAAAATATTGACTGAAATCATCTGTATCACTGCTGGCCTGATTATTCTGTATCCTCAGGGGAGCATGTTGATTTTGTTCAGCTGTCTCTCTGTTATTGCTGTATCTCTGGTCACCCAGCCCTTGGTGCAGGAGCAGGACATGCGGTTTCGTACCCATATAGGTGGGCTCAGTCGTTTTTATTTAGACGCCCTTCAGGGGGTATTGCCGATTCGCAGCCACAGCGCGGTCCCGGCATTGCGGAGTGAACATGAGAGACTGCTTGTTGACTGGGCAAAAGCGGGCTTGGATTTCTTTGTCACCTATGAGCGGATGACTGCTCTGAATTTGCTGTTTAGTACTGGGCTGGCAATTTTGCTGCTGTATTCGTATATGCAATCCGGTAGTGATAATAGCGGCACGTTTATTCTGCTGTATTGGATGTTGACGCTTCCTCAGCTGGGTCGTTCTTTGGCGGAATTGACCCAGCTGTATCCATCATTGCGTAATCGCCTCTTGCGTTTGATGGACCCCCTCAATGCACCTGATGAAAGTTATGACTGGTATAAGGAAGAGCATAAGGAAGAGCAGGCATCTTCCCGAGTATATTCCGAAATTTCCGAAATCCCCCCCCCATCCTGCTCCGAGGATTGTGAAGGACAGGAGATTGGATTATCAGTGCATTTTGAGAATGTTCGCATTGTTCTGTCTGGGAAAACGATTTTGAACGGCCTGGATGCCCAACTTTTTCCTGGAGAACAGGTGGCCGTGGTCGGGCCATCCGGTGCAGGAAAATCCACTCTTGTCGGACTCCTGCTTGGCTGGTATCGTCCAGCATCCGGCGGCACAGTTCGAGTAAACGGGGAACTGCTTCAGGGAGAACGGCTGCAACAGTTGCGGAGGGAGCTGGTCTGGGTGGATCCAGAGGTGCAGCTCTGGAATCGTTCTCTGCGGGATAATTTGAATTACGGGAATGACACTGTGATTCCGCCAACAGTGGAATTACTCAGCCAGGCTGATTTGCTGGATGTGTTATCCCGTTTACCGGATGGCGAGGATACTCTGCTGGGAGAAAACGGTGGCTTCCTCTCTGGCGGGGAAGGGCAGCGTGTACGTTTAGGACGGGGGCTGAATCGAGATACTCCGCGTCTTGTTATTCTGGATGAGCCTTTTCGGGGATTGACCAGGGAGCAGCGGCGGGATTTATTGGTCCAAGCCCGTCGCTATTGGCAGGGTGCTACTTTGATTTTTATTTCTCATGACGTGAGCGACAGCCTGGGGTTTGACAGGGTCTGGATGATAAAGGACGGGGAATTGGTGGAGGATGATCAACCGCAACGTCTGGCAGCGGATGCTCAATCAGCTTATGCTCAATTGTTGAAGCGAGAAAAATCTGTCCAGGCGCTGATCTGGAACAGTGCGGACTGGGTTCGTTTACGCTTGGAAAAAGGAAAGCTTGTACCAGGGGAAAAACAAACCGATGCACAAAAAAATCCCTGTGACTCTACTCATTGACAGCGGAATACGTGCATGACACCCCCAACCTTTTTGTTGCCGACCGAGGTCATCTGGCCGTTAAGTGCTTTACATGAGGCGATTCCCCTTTTGGCCGAACGGTCCTCCCTGTTGTCTGGCGCTGCCCAAGACAGAACCGAGCTCAGGACAGGACTTACGCCACCACCGCTGCCTGATGACGTCGAGAGCATGGAAGAGCTTACCTCCTGGTTGGAGAATACAAGCCAGCGAATGGGTCTGGAAATGGTGGAAGTGGAAACTACCTATCCCGATCAGGAAAATTTACTGCTGCGGGCTACTCCTGCCCTATTGTTGCTTCCTGATGAAGGAGAACTATCTGAACTTACAGATTTTTTTGTCCTGTTAGTGTCGAGCCGACGGCGAACTCTCCGCCTGTTGAAGCAAGATGGAAGCTTGTATCGTCTGCCCGTACACAGGCTGCGGGATATTTTGGTGCGTGAGCTGGAAGCCCCACTGAGACCGATGGTTGATACTCTCCTAGAACAGGTGAATATTCGAGAACAGCAGCGAGATAAAGTACGACGGGCCGTGCTTCGGGAATATCTTGCTGGCGCAAGGGTTAAAGGATGCTGGATGCTGCGTCTGCCGCCAAGCGCGTCATTTTTCCATCAGCTGCGTCGGGCTCGATTTCCACATAAACTGGTCGGGTTGGTCTGCGCTACCTTGGCTGCGCGTTTGCTGATCCTGACCGCCTCTTTTTTGATTGGTAAAACGATCTTACAGGGAAGCGTTGGCTTGGGTGATTTTCAGCTTTGGGGTTTGTTACTTTTTACTGTTATCCCAATGCATTTGATCAGTATGCAGCTGAAGAATCGTTTGTCACTCCATTTTGGGGTACTTTTACGCAACCGCCTGTTACACGGCATCCTGCAATTGCGTCCTGAAGAGATACAGCATCAAGGGAGCGGCTATTTTATCGGTAATGTGCAAGAGATTGAACAGCTGGAAGCCATGGGGATGAGCACAGCTTCATGGCCTGCACATCGTTTTTCGAAGTGCTTATCGCTGCCGTTGTGTTGATGCTGGGCGCTGGAGGGCTGCTGCACGGAATGTTACTGTTGGGGTGGACCGCTATGATCCTCCTGCTCGGCTGGATGTATTACCTGAGGATGCGGGACTGGTTGATTCATTCTCGGGTTATGACCTGTGATCTTGTTGAACGCATGGTGGGGCACCGTACCCGGCTGACCCAGGAAAGGCCTGATCAACTTCATG
The DNA here is from genome assembly GCA_004028505.1 of Candidatus Electrothrix aarhusensis. Lineage (GTDB taxonomy): Bacteria > Desulfobacterota > Desulfobulbia > Desulfobulbales > Desulfobulbaceae > Electrothrix > Electrothrix aarhusensis. The sequence continues at coordinate 21,154 of MTKO01000082.1, read as the reverse complement.
AGATAGAAGACCAATTACTTAGCCGCTACGCCATGTTGTCAAAGCGGCTGGACAGCATGGAAGTCATCATGAAGAGTGCTGCCGGGCGACGAGGCTGGCTGCCGGTGAGTCTGCTTGGAACGCTGACCATGTTTTTCAGCACCGGGGTTGGTGTGAGCATGTTCGCGGTCAGCCTGGGAGGAACCCTGTTGGCAGCCTTGGCCCTGGACCAGCTGGTGCAAAGTATTTACCAGCTCCTGAAAACAGTGATGAGCTGGGAGCAGGTTTATCCGCTGTATCAGGCTGCCTGCCGTGAGCATGCACGAAAAGTGCCGCAGTTTATCCCGGCGACCTGTTTTAAACAGCAGAAGGAAAAGCATCCGGTCATACAGGCAGAGAAGCTGAATTTTTCATACCCGAATTCAGGCCAGGAAAATCAAGGTATCCTTGATGAATGCGACCTTGCCATACAAGCGGGGCAGTCTGTATTGCTGGAAGGGGCATCGGGCTGCGGCAAGTCCACCTTGGCGCTTCTGTTGAGCGGCCTGCAGCAGCCAGATTCCGGTTCTCTGCACCTGTTTGGTTTTTCTTTGGCAAGCCTAGGGGAAGAGGCATGGCGCAAGCGGGTGGTTATTGCACCTCAATTTCACCAGAATTATGTTCTGACAGAGACCCTTGCCTTTAATTTACTCATGGGCCGAGGCTGGCCTCCGTCTCAGGAGGACTTGATGGAAGCAGAGACTGTCTGTCGAGAACTAGGATTGGCAGAGCTTTTAGAGGCCATGCCTTCTGGATTGCAACAGATGGTGGGGGAGGGCGGATGGCGTTTGTCACATGGAGAACGAAGTCGCCTATTTATCGCCCGTACTCTGCTCCAGAAAGCAGATTTGATCATTCTGGATGAAAGTTTTGCCGCTCTTGACCCGGAAACTTTACAAATTGCTTTGTCCTGTGTCCTGCGTCGGGCCAAGGCTCTACTGCTTATAGCTCACCCATAACAGACTTTTATGGATTTCAAAAAAACAACACGAAAAAAGACTGGCACATCGGGTCGGTGGCAACACATTCGTTATTCTTGCCGGGACAAATGGTTCTATTGGATCCTGTTAGGTATCGCTTTCACTTTATCAATGATTATCCTCAAGGATCGTATTGTCATATGGATTGAAACCGGAGAGGGGGGGGTTCTCTATCGCCCATTTCATGGAGGAACCGTGACCGATCAGGTGTTCACCGAGGGGATACATCTACTGATGCCGTATAACCGGATGACCCATTATAATGCCAGGATTCAGATTATCCGGCATGAGTTTGATGTCCTGACTAATCGCGGACTGCCGGTCAACCTCAAAATTGCTGTGCGTTATCGGCCCATCTTTGAACTGCTGGGAGTGCTTCATCAGCGGGTCGGCCCGGATTATCCCAATAAAATTATTTTGCCCCAGATTGAATCGGTTCTGCGAAAAGGACTGGGCACGCATTCGCCAGAAGAGATCTATACCAATAAAAATTTACTCTTAACAGGCCTTGTTCGACGGGCGATTGAGGAGATCGGACGTAAATTCGTGATCGTTGATGATATCATTATTCGAGAAGTGCGGCTGCCGCCTGGAGTAAAAAAAGCGATTGAAGATAAGCTTGTTGAAGAACAGCGTTCTCTTTCGTATAGCTTCCGTTTGCAGGCTGAAACACAGGAAGCGGAGCGGAAGCGGATTGAGTCAGGCGGAATCAGGGATTATGCCGAAAATATAGCTGCAACCATGAGTGAAAAGGTGCTGCGTTGGCACGGTGTTCAGGCGACCCTGAAATTGGCTATGTCACCCAATGCCAAAGTTGTGGTGATCGGGGGCGGCAAAGACGGTCTTCCTCTGATGCTCAATGCCGGGGAATGGCCAGCCGAATCGGAAAAAACGGCGAAAACAAAGCCGCCGGAAAAAGCACTTGACTTTGATAAACAGAAAACACAATCCATTTTCCCTCTGTATCAAGGAGATAATTGACATGCCCACACATATTGCCATTTTGTTCGCTGTCTGTCTGCTTATCGGTTTTCTGGGGCGTTACCGGAAATTCGGGTTCTGGGGATATTTTTTTGGATCACTCCTGCTCACTCCGTTGATCGGTATTATTTTGCTGCTGGCTTCTGATCCGAAGAAGGACAGGCAGTAGGCGAGCAAAGGAGGAATATTATTTTATTCAATTGATATCTTTCGCCACCCAAAGGACTATCGTTTTCTGTTGCTCAAAAAAATGAAGGCAATTAACCGAAACCGGAAGCCCTGCTGTGAAACTCGGCCAACCGGTTCTGCTAATTGCCTTCAGTTGTATCTAACGCTATGCTAGGGAATATGTCAAGTTTATTTTTATGTAAATTCAAACGGTTACATGTTTCCTTCTCTGGCTATTCGGATGAGTAAAAAACGCTCACATTGTAAGGTCGATGTATTGTTTGATTATCTTTGTGCCAGGATCTTTTGGTACTGAATATTATGTGTAATTAATATTCACCACTATTAGATAATGGTAATAACTTTCCTTATCCCTCTGCTTGACTCTGAGACTCGAACCCGCTCTTCCGACCTGTAATCCTCACCACTCCGCTATTCATTTTTGTCCTGTGATACCTGTATACATATTTTTTCTGGCTCATCTCAGATGAGAGGGGAGGGCTGGCCCACCTTCTTCGCTGGAAGAAAGCCAGGATGGGCTAGCCCAGCGGCTTATAGCACTGCATTTTTCTTGACAGTGCGGCGGACTGTGCTCATAGTGTAATCCTGCCAAAACTGCGGGCAGAGCCCGGATACCGCTTGCCCCGTTCAGAAGAAGGAACCGGACAGGTACCTGTCAGAAGACCTCTAATAAACAGTTCACCTTAAATCATTGACAGGACAATGCCTGACTGGAGTCAGCAGCCGATAAGTTGTCAGGTTACAGCAGCAATTTTGAAAACGTGAGTCCCGCACTATGAAATTGATAACGTTTTTTATGCTTCTTCTTTTATGCGAGGTTGTGTTTTTCTTCCCGCAAAGCGGCCTGCATGCGCAATCTCTTAATCCGAATATTCATATTTCCCAGTACTTGCATAAATCTTTTGTTCATGACGAAAGGATAAAGAGTGTGTTGGATATCACGCAGGATGATGACGGATTCCTTTGGCTGGCAACGTATACAGGATTGGTCAGATTTGACGGTGAGGAATTTGTTCATTATAACCGCACGACTCGTGATGATTTTCCGGCTTCAGCGGTTCGCAGTTTATTAAAGGATAGCAGAGGTCGCTTATGGATAGGTACTAATGATGACGGGCTTTTTCTTTATCATAATGATAGGTTTAAGAGTTTTACAGTTCATGATGGGCTTCCTGATAATTCCGTTAGGATTTTGTTTGAAGACAGGGACGGAGGGCTATGGATCGGAACAACGTCAGGGGTTGCCTATTTTGACGGAAAAAATTTTAAACGATTCCCTTCGTTAGACGTATCTGGGAATAAATTGGTCAATTTTATCTGTCAGGATTCATCAGGAGCTCTCTGGGTTGGGATGAAGCGAGCTGGTGCTGTTTATATATTTGATAAAAAATTGGAGAAATTTGTTTTATACGATGGGGAATTGGCCCGGTTAGTCAAGAAAACTGTTCTTGAATTCATGGTGAAGGATAGTGAGGGTGACGGGCTTTGGGCGATAACCTCTGATGCGCTTATCTCTGTGAAGGATAATAAGGTCGTTAAGGTTTTTAATCTGAACAAAGAAGTGCAAACTTCGAGAAAGATCAGCAACACCAGGATCTACCAGGATAATAGCGGAGCCCTTTGGTTGACAGGAGATAGCGGTCTTTTTCGATTTTATAAGGAAAAGTTTGATTTTTTCTCCAATGCCGACGGCCTAAGTGATGATATTGTTTTTGCGACCTACCAGGACAAAGAGGGGAATTTTTGGGTCGGAACCCGTCCTGGGATTGATCAGTTTTCTGAAGCGAAATTTATAAATTACAGTTCATCAGAAGGGATGCTTGGTGATACGGTGAACGCCGTACTGGAAGACAGGCCCGGTGAGTTTCTGGTTGCGACTAATCAGGGGCTGAACCTGGTTCGCCCTCGCTTAAACACGGTAGAAAAATTCTCAGACCAGCGACTAAAAATACGAATCAGGCACCTGTATAAGGATAGCTTCGACAGGATTTGGGTAAGTACCTATGGGAACGGCCTGTTGGTTCTGGAAAATCGAGAAATTATTCAGCAGCTGAAGGTGAGAGATGGGCTTGTTTCTGATAAGGTGCGCTTGGTTTTGGAAGATCAAGAGCATAATGTCTGGGTCGGGACCACTTCCGGTCTCAGTGTTATTAATCAGCAGGGTGACATTACTAATCATACAACCAAGACGGACAGCGGGTTAACAAATGATTTTATATTGAGTTTGTACGAGGATAATGGAGGCCGTATTTGGATCGGGACGGATGGAGGTGGCCTTCATATCTATGAGCAAGGGAGGATAAACAGGAGATATGCAACAGACAAGAGGCTATCCGGGAATGTAATTTTTAGATTTTATCAGGAGCCGGAAGGGGGGATGTGGGTGGCCTCCAATAACGGTATATTTATTATTCGAGGTGATGATATCTATACAGTCAGTTCCAGGCAGGGCTTGTTGGCAGACAGTATTTTCGAGATAACAGCGGACTCGAAAGACAGGTTATGGATGACAAGTACTCTTGGTGTTTTTTATGTTCACCAGCAAGATCTTGAAGAGGTTATTCAGGGAAGAAAAGATAAATTCCCAATTGTTTTTTTTGATAAGCACTCAGGTTTTAAAGAAAATCCGACAGCAACCGCTTGGATGGATGTCTGTGCTGAGGGGAAGCTGTGGATACCGACCCACGGCGGGGTTGCAGTGATTGATCCAGAGAATATTCCGATTAATGAAATATTGCCTAAAACAATAATTCTTTCTTCAAATATTAACACCGTTGGTAAAAAGAATTCTGAAGGGGTGCTGTTTATTCCGCCTGATACGAACAGGGTAAATTTTTATTTTGCAGTGCTGAGTTTTGTTTCTCCTGAGAAAAATTTACTCCAATTCAAACTTGACGGGTTTGACAAGGACTGGTCGAGTCCGAGTAATAGGCGTGAAGTGTCTTATACGAATCTACCGACGGGGCCTTATTCCTTTAAAGTCAAGGGTATGAATAATGATGGTATTTCATCGTCAGATGAAGCTGTTCTTCGTTTTTATAGAGTTCCTTATTATTACGAGACTTCCTGGTTTCGTTTTCTGGTGATAATTACCGGGGTATTTTTGGTTGTCCTGACAGGGGGCTTTATTTATCGACATCGTGTGAAAAAGTTGAATGAAGAACTGAAACATCGAAAGCTGCAACTGGAATTAGAAAGAAAGGCTACCGAAGCGGAACGACTCGCTAAGGAGCATGTAATACAGCTGTCAGAGTCGTATAGCAGGTTTGTTCCGCATATCTTTTTTAATTTTCTAGGAAAAGAGAGCATTCTTGATGTGAAGCTGGGAGATCAGGTGGAAAAGGAACTCACTGTTCTATTTGCTGATATTCGTGATTTCACATCATTATCAGAAAATATGACGCCGAAGGAAACCTTTGACTTTATCAACTCGTATCTCGGCCAAATGGGGCCGATAGTTTATCAGTCAGAAGGATTTGTTGATAAATATATAGGTGATGCTATCATGGCCCTGTTTCCCACAGCCCAACAGGCTCTACATGCTGCTATTCAGATGAACACCACCTTGCTGATTGAACAGAGCCAGAAGCGGATAAAAAACCATCAAATGCCGGTCAAGATCGGCATAGGAATTAATACCGGAAACTTGATGCTTGGTACTGTCGGGCAAATGAACAGGATGGATGGAACCGTGATCAGCGATGCAGTGAATTTAGCAGCGCGTCTTGAAAGTTTGACCAGTTATTACGGGGTGAATATTCTTTTTTCAGAGGATACCTATCTCGGCTTGACTGACCCAGATTTATACCAGGTGCGGTTATTGGATAACGTGGCTGTGAAAGGTAAGAAGAAACCGGTCAGGGTTTTTGAAGCCTTGGATGGTCTTCCTGAGCCTGTGCGATCATTAAAAGTTCAATCCACTCCTGCTTTTGAAGAGGCTATTAATCATTTCCGTTCTGGAGAGTTGGTCCAGGCAAAAAAAATATTCCAGGATTGTTTGCAGAAATGTCCGGAGGATAGGGCGTCGGATATCTATATCCAACGGTGTGAGCATTATTTACATGTTGGTATCGGAGAAGGTTGGGATGGAGTCAATAGTTTGGAATTCAAATAGATTAGATAACCCTTCTTTTTTCGGTAAGGGGAGTTGATACGTTTACAATGACGAATGAGCAGAGTATGATGAAAAATAATAACGTATTGGTCACCGGTGGTGGAGGATTTATCGGGCTTGCCTTAGTGCAGGAACTTTGTCGGCAAGGCAGGACGGTCCGGGTCTTGGGCAGGCATCGGTATCCTGCTGCTGAAGCAGCGGGGGCGATTTCTCTGCAAGGGGATATTCGAAACCTGAAGGATGTGCAACAGGCAGCAGCCGGTTGTGACACAGTCTTTCATGTTGCGGCCAAGGCCGGGATCTGGGGCTCTTTTCAAGAGTATTATACCGTCAATGTGCTCGGTACCTTGAACGTGCTGGCGGCTTGCCAGAAGTTAGGGGTAGGAAATTTGGTGTATACCTCGACCCCGTCCGTGGTTTTTGACGGTCATGATCTGGAAGGAGAGGATGAATCGTTGCCGTATTCTTCCAAGCCGCTCTGTGCCTATGCTACCACCAAGATTTTGGCAGAACAGCATGTGCTGCAGAATAACTCCGAAGAGCTGAGAACAGCTGCCATCCGCCCGCATCTCGTTTGGGGGCCGGGTGATACCAATCTGATTCCCCGGCTCATGGCCCGTGGTCAGGAACAAAGCCTGCGTATTGTCGGGGACGGGAAGAACCGGGTGGATATCGCCTATATAGATAATGTGGTACATGCTCATTTGCTGGCAGCGGATAATTTGGCGGGAGAGAGAACTGCTGCCGGGCACGCCTTTTTTATCGGCCAGCAGGAACCGGTGCAACTCTGGCCGTGGGTCAATGAGCTCTTTGCCGAGATGGAAGTGCCGCCGGTCACGTCTCAGATCGGCCTGAGAACAGCAAAGGCGGTAGGGTGGTTGCTCGAAAAGGGACACGGTCTCTTGGGTAGCAAGCAGGAACCCAAGATGACCCGTTTTTTGGCGGAACAGTTGGCCATGTCTCATTGGTTCAGCAAGAAAAAGGCAGAGACGCTGTTGGGCTACCAGGAAAAGGTGTCGACAGAGGTAGGGATGGAACGCTTGATTGCGTGGTTACGGTAGGAGCAGATAGAGCTTTTTGGGGATGGTTTGTTGCAATTCTGCTCTAACAGCACGAAGAATGTCCTGGTAAGGACAGGAAGCGTTCCCATTTTATCATAAATATGGTATGTCTCCTCATTGTAAAAATAATTACGTGGTTCTGCTCACTGAGCGCATATCATTAAGAGGACTTCTTCGGGCGCATTGATACGAAACAAAAAAAGCAAGCGATGGGGTCCATAAGCTACAAGGAAATATATATCATGTCGGATGGGAAAGAAAAAAAAGCAGATAAACAGAAAAATGCTCCGATCAAAGTAAAGCTCCTTGAAGGAACAGCAGTGAAAAATATGGACAAAAAAGAAAAAAAAGATCGCTGTGCCGTATGGATTAAAAAGGCCACGCTTGATTATGAAATCGAGTTAAAAAGTCTGCAGATTGAGCTTATGAAGCTGCAGAAGCATATGAAAGCCACCGGGATGCGGGTGCTGGCTATTTTTGAAGGGCGAGATGCTGCTGGTAAGGGCGGGACCATTAAGCGGATCACCGCTTTTCTCAATCCCCGCAACACCCGAGTGGTGGCCCTGTCAAAACCCAGCGATACCGAGACGACTCAATGGTATTTTCAGCGTTATGCTCCCCATCTTCCGGCAGCCAAGGAACTGGTTCTTTTTGATCGCTCCTGGTACAATCGGGCCATGGTGGAGCCGGTCATGGGATTCTGCACGGATGAACAGCATAAACGTTTTCTCAAGGATGTGCCTTTGTTTGAGGAGATGCTGGTCAAAGACGGTATTCTTCTCTTTAAATTCTATTTTTCTGTTTCCAAGGATGAGCAGGCCAGCCGGTTTGCATCCCGCAAACATGACCTCCTCAAGCAGTATAAGTTGTCGCCGGTGGACAATCTAGCCCAGCAGCTCTGGGATAAATACAGCGTCAAGAAATTTCAGATGCTTAATGAGTCCAACCGCACCCTCACCCCGTGGACCATCATCCGTTCGGATAACAAGAAAAAGGCCAGGATCAACTGCATGAAGCATATTCTTTCCAATATTGAATATAACAAAAAGATAGACCCGGAAAAACTCATCCCGGACCCGGAAATTGTGATCTCCGGCATTGATGAGATCAAGCATATGGAAAAAAATCTTTTTCATCCCAAACAGCTCAGGGGGTAAAAGGATAAAACTGCTTGCTTGACAAGGGCCTGGACTGCTCTGTACAATCAGAGCAGTTGCAGCGCGAGTGCGCCATAAGCAGAAAAACAACAGAGACCAATCCGGGGAAGATCCAATGGTTACAATCAGCTTTTTCTTTTGGACCCTTATTGTGTTGTTCGGGATTATCGGCTCAATGCGTGGTTGGGCAAAAGAAATGCTCGTCACCTTTAGCCTTGTTATGGCCTTATTTGTCATGCAGATAGCACTCACCTATGTCGGGCCGATAAAAAAAATATGGGATGCTATGGAGGGCTCAACACAATTTCATACAGCCTCTCTAATTATGATCCTATTTGCACTTTTTGGCTACCATACGCCGAATTCTCAGAAGGTTACTAAGAATTTGGCTCGGGATAATAAAAGCGCGGCCCGGCATTGGTTACAGGATATGATGTTGGGTGGTATATTGGGTGCTGGCAACGGATATCTTTTGGTGGGGACAATCTGGTTTTTTCTTGATACAGCGAAATACCCTGTTCCTGAATGGGTTTTGACACGGCCCGTTGTGGGAACTCCTGCCGGGGACGCAGCCTTACAACTCCTTGAGTGGCTCCCTCCGGTCTGGCTGGAAGTGCCTATTATCTATTTTGTCGTGGCCGTGGTCTTTACCTTTGTTATCATTGTGCTGGTTTGAAAATGCTGTTCTGAAAACGGCCTGTCAGCCTGACTCAGCAGGCTTGTTTCAGGTGGTTTTTCGGTAGGTTTCAGGTGGTGCTTCACGCGTTCGTTTACATACCCAAATCCTTGAGGATTTGCTCATTGCAGGTCCATTTCTTTTTCACTTTGATCCAGAGCTTGAGCTGCACCTTGCAGTAGAGCAACTTTTCGATCTCTTTGGTCGCCGCTTTGCGAATTTCGCCTAACATCTTGCCTTGTTTGCCGATAATAATCCCTTTTTGTGAACCGCGCTCAACCAAGATAGTGGCGTGAATAACTACTGGTCCACCTTGGGGACTTTCTTTAAATGCATCAATAAGCACAGCTGTGGAATAAGGGATCTCCTGGCGGGTGCGTAAAAAGATTTTTTCTCGGATCAACTCAGCCACAATAAAGCGCTCTGTGGAGTCGGTGGGGATATCGTCTGGATAATACTGCGGCCCTATGGGTAGATGCCCTACTAGGGTCTGCAAGAGGATGTCGGTCCCGTCTCCTTCTAGGGCAGAAATGGGCACTACTGCATGAAACGGGTGCAGGCTCGTGAACCGTTCCATCATGGGAAGCAGCTGTTCTTTGGCCAGTAGATCCACTTTGTTTAAGGCCAGAACAGCCGGGCATGATATTTTGCTGAAATAGTCTTTGTATTCTGCAAATCGTTTTTCCGCTTTCTTTGGATTTCCGGCCAAGGTATGGAGATCCTGAGCATCAACCAGAAAGAGGACAGCATCAGACTCGGTCAGAGTGTCCATGGCAATGCGTACCATCTCTTGATTCATCATTTCCTTGGCCTTGTGCAGCCCTGGGGTGTCCAGCATGATCATCTGATAATCAGCCCTCGTCACAATGCCCAAAATACGGTTGCGCGTGGTTTGGGGCAGGGGAGTGACAATGGCTATTTTTTGCTCCAGATACCTGTTGAGCAGGGTGGATTTACCGGCATTAGGCGGTCCGATAACTGCAACAACACCGGATCGGTATTCTTTCGGAGTGGGCTGTTCCATAGGGGAGATATTCATCTTTGAGCGTTTCCTTGGTAAATAATTAACAGGCAGGCGTTTCGAGTCGGTACTTCCGTACCCAATCAATGTACTCTGAGTTTTTTGCTATGCAAGTTCTTTCCTGCTTTTTCTCGGTTCTGAAAGGAATAATTTTGTAAAACCTTTATCTCTTTATTATGTTATCTGTATACTCAAAGAAAGCTCATCTCTGCTGCGGGGGATCAGAGTCCAAGGAATATGTAAAATATACAGGCATCCTTTGACAGACCGGAGTCAGATTGATATTGTTGTCACCTGACATTTATCCCGAACTCTTCCGGCAGCCTGTAAGCCGGTCTTATATATTTCCTTTACCCTATGACAATGATACTTCCCGGAACTATTATAGAATATCTTGACAGCGGACGTTTTATCTGCGGCCTTGTTTTACAGGACAGCAATAACCGTTTGCGCCTCCTTAACCAGAACGGACGAGAAATGAATTTGCCTGCATCTCGTGTGGTTACGGCTTCCAAAACAAAACATCAAATCGACAGCAGTCGTGAAGATCGAATTGCCCTGCTCAAAGAGATGGCCGCCCTCCGGGCCGCTCTGACCGACGCTATTCCGCTGGAAGAAATCTGGGAGCTGGCCAGTGAAGAAGGAGAAGAGGCGTTTCCGGCGGATTTTCTTGCAGAGCTGTCTTTTGGAGAAAATTTAACCGATGATCAGTCGGCAGCCTTTCTTCGAGCCGTGTTTACAGATCGTTTTTTCTTTAAATATAAAAATGACATGGTCAATGTTCACACCCTGGAACAGGTGGAACAGCTTCGCCATCAGCGGCAGAAGGAAAAGGAGAAAGAAGAGATCCTGACCACTGGCGCGGCTTATTTGCAGGCTATCATGCGAGGCGAGCAGGTAACTGCGGAGCAGTGGCCGGATCGGGAGCAGATCCTCAATTGGATTGCCGATTTTGTTTTGTTCGGTAGTGAGGCGGAGCAGGCTGATGTGGTGAGTCAGCTGCTGAAAAAGGCCGAGCTGCATCAACCCAACCGGGCCTATCAGCTGCTGGTCCAGGCCGGTTTCTGGGGGAAAGATGAAAATCTCCCCCTGCTTCGAGCAGAGCAGCCTGTGGAATTCAGCCCGGAGTTGCTGGCCCATGCGGAAAGCATTAAAGAGCCCACTGCGAAAGAACTCTTGGCAGATCCCAAGCGGAAAGATTTCCGAGACCTGAATATTTTGACCATTGACGGGGCTTCTACTCGTGATTACGACGATGCCCTGCATGTGGAAGAGCTTGGAAACGGCGATATTCTGGTCGGCATTCATATCTCGGATGTCAGTTATTTCCTCACCCCGAAAGACCCCCTGTTTCTCGAAGGCATGGAGCGGGCCACCTCCCTTTATTTTCCTGAAGGGCAGATTCCTATGATGCCCAGAGAACTCTCTCAGGGCGTGTTCAGCCTGATCAAGGACAGGGTGCGCCCGGCAATCAGTTTTCTGGTCAAGGTTTCGCCCGATGGCGAGATCAGGAACAGCAGAATTGTCCCCAGTGTTATCCAGGTAAAACGACAGCTCAGCTACACTGAGACAGATAAAATGATGGACACGGATCCGGATTTGAGCCTGCTCAACCGGGTTCGTCAGCAGCTGCGCCTGAAGCGGGTTGAGCGCGGGGCTCTGCTTCTCTCTTTTCCTGATGTCAATGTCTATGTCAATAATCAGGGTAAGGTTTCCATCAATCTTAGTCCCTCTGACAGCCCGTCCCGGAATCTGGTTTCGGAATGCATGATCCTAGCTAACGGAGTGGCTGCTGACTATCTTGCCGCCCAGGAAGCGCCGGGCCTGTTCCGTTCCCAGCCACCGCCTAGGAAGCGCCTGATCTCTGGGGTGCAGAACAGTCTTCAGGATATTGCCTGCCAGCGTCGTTTTCTCGCACGGGGAGAGCTGACCGTTCATCCAAACCGCATTCCGGTCTGGGCCTGAACTGTTACACCACTATCACCTCGCCTATCCGTCGTTTTCTCGATACAGTCATGCAGCTCCAAATTTCGCATATGATCCACGGGCGGGGTATGTTGTTTTCCGCTGATATGTGCAAGAATTTCGCCGGGACAATTCAGCAGAAACTGGGCCGGGCCAATAAGGTACGCCAGCATCGGCATCGTTATTGGATCCTCCGCTATTTAGAAGAGTTGGTCGGGAAAAGTGTATCTGCCCTAGTGGTCAGTCACGGCCCTAAACGGGTCAGCCTACTCCTGCTGGACTGCCTCTTTGACATTGATCTTTCAGCGAATTCCTCCTTTCCGGTAGAACCCGGTGACACGGTTAATGTCCGTATCAGCAAGGTCGATGCCCTAGATAACACCCTGCGGGTGGATTGGTGAGCATTTTTGAAAAATAAAGCCAGAAGAATTGTATGAAGAGCAGGGGACGCTATGGTTAATTATGGTGAAGCTTTCTTTTTGTATCAACAGGAACTTGCAGCTTAGGTTGTTACCCTGAGCTGATATTCCGGGTGATTGCTGTAAAATTTTCAGAAAAAATAAAATGAATACGTTAAAATAATGGGAAGAATCATCGAGACAGGAGAAAGTGACAGAGAAGAAGAGTCGGAACCCGTTCACCTCTGCTTGAGACAGGCCACCCCTGAAAAAATAATGAAACCGGATAAGCCCGAAGTACCGTATAAAGGCAAATACAGTCTTCTGGAGAATCTACGAGAATCTTTCTCTGATCCCTCCCTGTCGCAGGATACACTGCGGGAAAACGGTTACGCCTTGGCCGAGGAGTACGCGACCATTCTGCAACAACTTGTTCAGCTCGCCGAGGTAAGCGACACTAACCAACGTAAGCTCCTCAACGCAGATTTCAAGATACAAGAACAGCAGGAGCAGCTGAAAAGAAAGAATGTCCGCTTGGAGCTGGAAATAGCCGAACATATAGAGCTAAGAAAGCAGCTCCAGCAACGGACAAAAGAGCTGACCGTGACCAATAATCGGTTGACCAAGACCATCAATGAGCTGACCCAGCGCAATCTTGAGATTATAACCCTGCAACAGCTGGGTGAATTTCTCCAGGCTTGCGAGTCTGAAGAAGAAACTTTTCATGTCCTCATCAGTAGCTGTCGCCGCCTATTTCCTGCGGATGCAGGCTATATTAGCTTGCTGGATGATTCCATGAAAATGCTCAGGGTTGTGGGTTTCTGGGGAGAGCGTAGCTACAAACAGCTCGAATTTGATCAGCAGCGATGCTGGGCTGTCCGACGTGGAAAGATGCATGCTGTTCAGGATCCTCAGATCACCCCGATTTGTCCGCATGCGCAGGTGGGCTCGGATGAAAGTTCTCTCTGTGTCCCCATGACCGCGCATGGTCAAGTGATCGGCATGATGCATTTGCTGATACGTCCTGGAGAAGAGAAGCAGACGGAAAGGGAACAGCAGCAGTTATTTGAGGCGAAACAGCGTCTTTTTGTGAACATGGCAGATCGCTACGCCATGAGCCTGATAGATTTGAGGTTACGCGAAACCTTGAAGATCCAGCTATTCGGGATCCCTTGACCGGCCTGTATAATCGTCGCCATATGGAGGCCTCCTTTTATCGCGAGATCAGTCGGGCCCAACGCCATGATGTACCTCTCGGGGTGATCATGATTGATATCGATCATTTTAATGTGTTCAATGACACTTACGGTCATGACCTAGGTGACAAAGTACTTCGTGAAATCGGAGCGTTTGTCCAAGGGAATATTCGCGACGAAGATATCGCCTGTCGTTACGGCGGCGAAGAAATTATTATTATTTTGCCCGGAGCTTCGTTGCAAAATACCCATCGGCGAGCAGAACAACTGCGTATAGGTATCGAAGGGTTGGCTGTAGATATGTATGATGAGGAACATACAGTGACGGCCTCCTTAGGTGTTGCTCTCTTTCCAGAGCACGGAGGAAGTATCAAAGAGGTGATTAGGGCTGCTGACTGTGCTCTATACAAGGCAAAAAATAATGGTCGAAATCGGGTTGTTATTGCGGAAAAAGCTTTGTCAGTCTGCTGTAAAGACGAGGACGAAGATGTGTCCTGATCAGCTTTGTAGAAAACCAGTGAGACTGATTGCTGGAGACTGGCGTGCCCATCACTGGCTTAGGGGCTTGAGGGAACGCATGTCGTTGTTCCAGCTTGACATGGGTTCTGTGGATTGGTATCACATAATAAGGAAAAGAACGATTCCCGGCCCTTAAAAACCAGAGAATATAATGAAGAGAAAACGAACAATCTATTTTGATTCTTTCATAATTTTATCCATTTTTCTTACCTGTTTTTTCTCACAGTCTGTTTTTGCTCAAGAAGAATCCGATGATGTACTGACAACCATTAATGAAGCGCTCAAACAGTATAAACTCGGTGAGTTTGCTGGAGCAATCTCCAACCTTGATTATGCCACCCAGTTGATACGCCAAAAAAGAAGCGAACGCATGCAGGCCTTGCTGCCCGAGCCATTGAGTGGCTGGCAGGCCAAGCCCGCCACTGCCCAGGCCTTGGGTACAGCAGTCTTCGGGGGTGGTGTGACAGTGAGTCGCGATTATTACACTAACAAGGGCGCATCTCTTTCCATTGAGATGGTCTCAGACTCACCGGTGCTTCAATCCATTATGACCATGCTCAACAACCCTATGTTTGCCGGAGCTGCTGGTGGGGTCATTAAGACTGTCAAACGGCAACGCGCTATGATCAAATACGATGAAAAGGATCGTAAGGGTGAGATTGATATCGTGGTTGCCAGCCGCTTTATGGTCACCGTCAAAGGGCATGGGCTTGAGCGAGAAACCTTGCTGAAATTTGCTGAGTCTATTGATTTTGATGGGTTGGCCAGGAACTAAGTAGAATCTTTTAGGCTAAGAAAAACAACATCCTCCCAGGGAGTGCTTAAGAGGTTTTTCCTGTGTGAGGCAAGTCCCCTGTTACTTTGACTGGAATTGGCCTTCTTCTTAGGGTGACAGGGGCTTTTTTTATCCTGTTGTGGTTTACACGGATTATCTGAACGAGAACAACTTCCTTTATGTATACAATGAGCGAAAAACAGACGAAACAGCCCTATAATCGGCCTGTCACGGATGAGGCTATTTTGAAGGTGACCAAGGAGATCGTGGTTAAATTTATCGAAATTGGCCGGGTGACCCCTGGTAATTTTGAGGAACATTACGAGCGGGTCTTCAACGCTGTCAGGAAATCGGCAAAGGAGCTCTGTCATGACAACCCGGCTTGATCCGCAGCTCAATGCTGCACCGGATAATATTCGCCATATCCATATTATGGGGGTTTGTGGAACCGGTATGGCCGCCATAGCCGGGATGCTGAAGGAGAGCGGTTACAGGGTCACCGGTTCGGATCAGAATGTCTATCCGCCCATGTCTGACTTTCTTGCCCAGGCCGGAATCGACGTTATGCAAGGCTATGTCCCCGAGAATCTGGAGCCACGCCCTGATCTGGTCATTGTCGGCAACGTGATCCAGGCGGTGTTCCCGGAAGCGCAGCGTCTGGCTGAGCTTGGTATTCCCTACCTGTCCATGCCCCAGGCCTTAGGCTATTTTTTTCTTGGCGGAGAAAAACCGAAGAAATCGTTGGTGGTTACTGGAACCCACGGCAAAACAACGACCTCATCCCTACTGGCCTCAGCCCTGCATCGGGCGGACTGCTCACCCGGTTTCCTTATCGGCGGTATTGTCGAGGCCTTTGGCCGCAATTATCGCTTGGTAAAGGCGAGTATTTTGTTGTGGAAGGGGATGAGTACGACACCGCCTTTTTCAATAAGGTCTCCAAGTTCCTCCATTACCGCCCTCATTACGCTATTCTGACGTCCATTGAGTTTGATCACGCAGATATCTTTGCTGATCTTGACGCGATTAAGGATTCCTTTGCCCATTTTATTAGTCTAATTCCCCAAGATGGGGCCTTGATCGCCTGCATGGATGATCCTGTGGTTGCAGAAATTGCAGGGCAATGCACCGGCCCGATCATCAGCTATGGGACCGGCAAAGACTGCTCCTGGCAATTACGTGACTTGACGGTCAACGGACTCAGCTCCTCTTTTGCCGCCTACAAGGACGGCATCCTGTTCGGTGCATTCACTCTGCCCATGTCGGGTCGCCATAACGGACTCAATGCCTTGGCCGTGATTGCCCTGATGGATCATCTCGGGATCAGTCAGAGTGCTATCAGAGAGGGGCTGGCTTCCTTTGAGGGGATCAAGAGACGCCAGCAGATTCGGGGAGAGGTTGACGGCATTACAGTGGTTGACGATTTTGCCCATCATCCTACTGCGGTTCGAGAGACTGTGCAGGCGCTGCGTTTGGCCTGGCCAGATCGACGTCTGCTCATCGTTTTTGAGCCTCGAACCAACTCCAGCCGGAGAGCGGTGTTTCAGCAGCAATACGAGCAGGCTTTCAGTGGGGCTGATCAGGTTCTTGTACGGGAGATTGTTCCGCTCGCCAATGTGCCTGCTGAAGAGCAGTTTTCCTCCCAACAATTGGCAGTCGCCCTGAATAAACAAGGAATCCCTGCTGAATATTTCCCTGATACTGCTGCGATCCTCGCCTTTCTTGCGGAAAAGGTCAGGTCAGGTGATGTTGTTGCAATTCTCTCCAACGGTGGCTTTGATAATATTCATGAGCAGCTGTTGGGGCGTCTCAGGAAGAGGGATAAACATGAATAAATTTAAGGAGTCTGGTTGTCTCTTGTTGTAGAAATTTTGTTTTCAATATGCCTTGGCTCTGTTTCGTACAGCGAGCGTTCTTTTTACCTTTTCTTGGCTCGTCCCTGACGAGTAAAAGATACTATATTCTTCGCTGTAAAAAATGTATAATTCTTGCAGTACATTGTGGTCCCATAAAGGGCCTGAATACCAAAAGAGGAGGGTGTAAACAATGAGCCTGATTAAATGGAATGACAGCTTCAGCGTTAATGTGGTGAAAATTGATCAAGAGCACAAAAAACTGTTTGAAATGATTAATGAACTCACTGACGCTATGAAAGCTGGACACGGCAAGGATGTTCTCGGAGATATTCTGAACGGGCTGATCAGCTACACGGCTTCTCATTTTCAACTGGAGGAAAAATATTTCCAACAGGTGAAATATCCTGATGCTGCTGCGCATAAGAGAGAACATGTCGCCTTTGTGCAGAAAGTGACGGATTTCAAAAGGGAGTTTGATAGCGGAAGAGCGACTGTTTCAGTCAATGTTTTGCAGTTTCTCGGTAAATGGCTGCAAAGCCATATCAAGGGCACTGATCAGAAGTACAGCAGTTTTTTAAATGAAAAGGGCATTAAATAGCGAATCCCTTTACTCTCTCACGAGATCGGTTGCAGAAAAAACCGGGGCGGAACGCCGGATTCGTGTCCGCCCTGTTGCACAAGGTCTCTCTCATCTTTTTTTGTGCTGTCTTTCTTTTTTCTCTGCCGATTTTCCTGTAGTAGCTCCATTCGGTACTGCAATCTCCTCTGCTCCCTGCTGAACAATAAACATCGCTGCAATAATCAGTACGACCCCTGGTAATATCTGTACAGAAGGCAGGGGATGGCCGAAACCCCATTCTATCAAAACTATAAAAGGTGGATAGAGGTAGCTGTAGGCCATAACCCTTGTCGGTCCCAGAAAGAGGATGCAGAGCTGACTGAGGAAAAAAGTTATTATTGTTGAGAAAATAGAGAGGTAGATAATGCCGCTCCAGATTTTGAGCGATACGCTCCCCCAGGGCACAGAGAAAAGCTCGTACCCGGAAAAGAGCAGGAGCCAGCCGCAGCCGGTGACTAGAATCCAGAAGGTCATCAGCGACATGGGTTCTTCCTTATGGAAGAATTTGACCAAGGGGGTATAGAAAGCCATGAGCAGGCAGCTACCGAAAAAAATCAGATCGCCAGAGTTGAGGTTAAAGGCGAGCAGCTCTTCCGGACTGCCGTGAAACAGAACCCATATCGCACCGAGAGTCGCTGGAATCATAGCGATGAGCCTGTATTTCCCCAATCGCTCCTTGAGGAGTACTGCGCTATACAGCCCAGAAATACCAGGGACTAGGGTGAAGATTACCCCGGTATTCAGGGCGGTAGTTGACCGCATGGAGAGAAACATGAGCCAAAAAAAAGCGGTTAGGGTGAAGCTGATGCAAGCATAACCAAAGAGGCGTTTTTTCTCTGGCAGATGCAGCCCATATTTGTAGTAGATATAGGGCAGGAAGAGCAGGGTCGCGATAACGAAACGCAGCAACGTGAGCACTGCCGGGTCCATGCCGTCAGCAATAGCCTTGCTCACCGTGAAGGAGGTTGAAACCAGCCCGGCACAGAGCAACATCATGGCGTGAATTGGCCAGAGTTGCTTTTTTTTATGCTGTGCGACAGCATTGCTTGCTGTATACTTCAGGGGTATCATAGAGCGTTTAAGTTTTTGACCTGTAGGTGAAAAAGATACGGGCTGTTTCGAGGTGAGCCTATGCTCGCCAGCCCGATATTGGAAGGGCGCGAGAGGCGATGTAGGGATAATCTTGATAGATTATTTCTTTTTATTCAATAATCATCGCTGATTGGTTGATGTCTTAGTAATCAAATTTACTATTTTATATCCGACATTCAGCACGTCTCTTTGCAATATTCAGAATTAGGTTCCTTCGCAGAGCAGATAAAACTGTAACTGTTTGCAAAGAGTTTATTGTAGGAGACACCTAAATTATCCTTATATTGATTATGAAACAAGCTGTTAATCACTTAAGGGAGAGTATATATTGCTACTGAAGCGAACTGGTATGAATTTCCAAATTGCGTCAGCCGTAAAAGCCGCATCAGCGAGCGAAGTACGAGGCACATAGATTACGTCATACTGTTGAATCATGGGTTCAGGCTCACCTCTTTTAAGCATTCCTTCCACATCCGCTACTGCAGCTTCAGGTTTTCCACCTTTGCCACGACTGATAACAACAACCTGACGAATATTAGCCTCCTTGGTGAATCCACCGGCACGAGCAATAAGCTGCAAGAGAGTTGTTGGACCAAAAAGCGGGTAATAACCTGTAGTTTTAACATCTCCCATTATGCAGACCTGAAAGGATTCGGCTTTCATAAGCGATACCGTAATGCTGATATTTCTGATATGCTCACCGTATTGACTTGACAGCTCTCTACCGAGCTCCACCGTCGTTTTTCCTGCTGCCATGGAGTCCTCTTTGAGATATGGAAGGGAAATTCTTCCATCTGGCCTGACAACAATCTGTTTTGCTTGCCCTCCTCCTGTTGTGTAGATTGTCTTTTTGAGTTCTTTAATTTTTGCGTTGAATTCAGTTAATGTTACTGTTACTGTCGGCTTAGCAAGGTGTGCTGAGAATAATTTCGATATCTTTTTGGCAAGTTTAGCGGGTTCTTCTCCCACAGCTTTTATGTCGCCGACTTTGGGCAGTGTAATGAAACCGTCGGGCCTGACCGTCACAGACCTGCTTATCTTAGGATAATAATAAAAATCAACAAGTAATACGTCTTCTATATCAATTATATAATCGGTCGAAGAAAGCCCGAATTCCATATAATATAAAACTTCCAGTTTATCTGATGGGCCGATCAAATAGTTAGCCGGAATAATAGGTTCCGATGTTATAGTTTTAATCGGCAACTGGATCTCTTCATTTGCGCACCCCGTAATGATGAGAAGTAAACATAGCAACATAAATTGTTTGAGCAGGACGAATTTCATAGATTAACAGGATGTGGAAAATGTCATGAAGGGGCATGATTTCAGTTTCAAACTATAAAAAGGCATATGCAAAGCGTTTTTTTACACTTGAAATTTAAGAACCATCGATTTAATGTTCTCCCCCGAAGAGGGGGAAGACTATCTTTTCATTTACTTTCAAAGTAGCTTGTTTTTAACCTTTCGAGTCAGAGCAGAAAAGAGTTGGCTCATCCAAGTCACACTGTTCGTCTCTTTTAACAGCTCACTATCCGATCGGATATATTTTTTCTCTTGACTACGTAGCGTTTTTTGAAAGTCAGTACAACTCACCTTCAATTGCCCGGCAACAAATGCATTCAAGAGAGAGGTGTCGCATAACTTATTGATATTACGCGGTAACCCTCCTGATTCCTGAATGATGGCATCTAAAGTTTCCGGTAAAAATATATCAATTAGGCCCCCACCTACTGCAAGTCGATGAGCAATATAAGACAAAGAATGATCTCGATCCATTGGACAGAGAGTTTCGGCGACGTATAATCGCTGCATAAATTGGCGCATCTCCTTCAACGTGAGAGTTTCCGCCAATTCATGTTGTCCGATGAGTAAAATTTGAATAAGCTTAAAATCGGCTGTTGCCAAATTTGATAGTATTAAGATTTCTTGAAAAAAACTTTTCTTTATTAAATGAGCTTCATCAATTATCAGCAGGCAATATTTATTCTTGCTGTTAAGTTGGACAAGAATTTTTCGAATCTTACCTAGCAGTAATAATGTATCAGATGGAGGAACGGGAATTCTTAAATGACGGGCAATAAACGTAAGCAACTCTACACGGGATACATCGGGATGGGGCAGTTCAATAATTAAACATTTATTGGAAAGATGTTTTTTTAGTGCCGCCCCTATCATCGTTTTACCGGAACCGACCGGGCCGGTAAGACACATGAGACCTTTACGGGAGCGTATGCCATGAAGCAACAGCGCAAGTATCTTACGGTAGCGGTCCCCCATGAAGAAAAAAATTGGATCAGGTGTGTTTTCGAAAGGCAGTCGTTTAAACCCGAAATGCTTAAGATACAAGGGATTCTCCTATTACTCAAGCATTCAAAGCTTTGTCAAATTCTGTATTTTTGGAACAAATCAGGCTTATCTTGCTCCTGATATATCTTGAAAAAGACAAATTAAATTGCCAAATCGCAACCTGCATTAATAGTGCTCTATTTTTGGGATATTGAACCGATACTTTTTTTCTTATAAATAGTTATAAGTTA
>MTKO01000081.1 GCA_004028505.1 Candidatus Electrothrix aarhusensis | reverse complement strand
GCGCTCGGACGGCATGCTCCGCATCACAGGCTCCAATCTTTTCTTCAACCGTGAGGACAACGATTCGCATTGCCTGATTGAGGGCACCCGCAGCGGCAGCGCGGTCCAGAGTCGGGTGGGCACAATCGCCAACAGCGAGATCGTGCTCATGCCTGATGTACCGGCTCAGGCGAATCCCTGGAACAACGAGTACCGGTTTTCCGTCACCACCCGCTACACCGAGCACGGCACCCCGCGCACTGGTATCTACAAACGGTTGTTGCGGAGCCCCCTGACCGTGGCTGGCTTTGGCGAACCCACCGGTATCCTCACTGGCAAGGCCAACAACCCCTATGTCAGCCTCATCAACGGCTCGATCTCGGCAGAGGAGACCCTGCGCATTCAGGTCATCCTCGACCTGCGCCAGGATGCGCTGTTCTTCAGCCTGATTGATATGAAACAGGACGGCGCAGCAGGTGCCGCTGTCACCGTGACTGCCGACGGCGAATACACCTGCAAGGCTTTGCGGATTCAGCTGTCAGCAGCCTCGACATCCAGGTCAACAACTCTGCTGCCCTCAAGGAGATGATCCGCAACGACTACGGCGGGCTACTGATTGATGTGCTGAAGATCGAGGAGTTGACTTAGAAGAGTCGGCTTAGAATCGGTTGCTCGGGGTGTGCCCCCGAGTACCTTGTGTCTGTCCCGTTATCCCCCCAAAAAAACCTACTTCTCAAATATATTGGCTATATTACCAAGAACTGACCCCTCACCCACACTCTGCCCACCAGCTTGGGGTGCAGAAGCCCAGATTCGTCCGGCCAGCCGGGAAAAGGGCAAGGATTGCAACCAGACATGGCCCGGTCCTTTCAGGCTGGCAAAGAAAAATCCCTCGCCGCCAAACACAGCTGATTTCACATTGCCCACATACTCAATATCATAATTCACGGTCTGGGTTAGGGCAACCAGACAGCCAGTATCCACCCGCAGGTTTCTCCGGCCTGGAGCTCCCGCTCAACGATGGTGCCGCCAGCATGAACAAAGCACAGTCCATCACCGTCCAGCTGCTGCATAATAAAGCCTTCCCCTCCAAATAATGCCGTGCCGAGTTTTTTCTGAAAGGCGATTCCAATGGCAACACCCTTGGCTGCGCAGAGAAAGGCGTCCTTCTGGCAGATAATTCTGTTACCGTACTTACTCAGATCCAAAGGAATAATCTTGCCCGGATACGGGGAGGCAAAGGCGACCTTGCCTTTACCCTGACCCTGAAAGGTGAACATGGTGATAAACAGCCCTTCGCCGGTGATCAGCCGTTTGCCAGCCCCGAGCATTTTGTCAAAGAAACCGCCTTGTTGAGAAGAGGCAGACCCGTCGCCGAAGATGGTGTCCATCTTTATGAAATCGCTCATGTACATCATGCTGCCCGCCTCAGCCACTACACTCTCCTGCGGATCAAGCTCTATCTCGACAAACTGCATCTCATGGCCGAAGATCTCATAATCAATCTCGTGAGCCTGCCGTCCGTTCATAGAAGGAGGAGTGCTGCCTGTCGATGCGTTGGGGCTGGGACCGGTCAGCTCCTTGACCTGCTCTATTGGCAACCAATCACTAAATCCTTCCCGCCAGACCATCGTGGCCAAGTTATATTGGCCGGATCGTACCCCGGCAATCATCTGTTCATGGGGAAAAGGACCGACAGTCTGTCCGTTGACCGCAACATACCAATTGTACATAATGCCACCTTATGAAGAAGTTATTAACGTTTGCTCTATGAATTATTTCCCTGCCCTGAAAAGCGCTGGCTCTCCGACAGAATATCCGTTATTGTTGCAAATATGGAGAAAAAAATCATAAAAAAGTTACAACAGGCTGTTGGTAAAGACAATCTACTGACAAGCGTAGAGGATCGTTCCTGTTATAGTTATGATGCGTCAGGGCAAAATTTCATGCCGGATGCGGTGGCTTTACCAGAGTCAACGGCTCAGGTTGCGGCCTTGCTTCGTCTTGCTGAAGAGCATCGCTTTCCGGTTATTCCGCGTGGGGCAGGCAGTGGCACCACCGGTGGTGCTCTTCCTGTGCATGGTGGCCTGATCATCGGGTTTAGTCGGATGCACCGAATTTTGGAGATTGATCCTGATAATATGATTGCCGTGGTGGAACCGGGTGTTGTTACTGGTGAGTTGCAGGCCGCTGTAAAAAAGCATGGTTTGATGTATCCTCCTGATCCGGCCAGCTTGAAGTTTTGCTCCATCGGTGGGAATGCTGGAGAATGTGCTGGTGGGCCTAGTGCGGTGAAGTACGGGGTGACTCGCGATTACATCATCGGCCTTGAGGTGGTGCTGCCCAATGGTGAAATTATGCGGACAGGGGTGCGCACCGAAAAGGGCGTGGTGGGCTATGATTTGACCCGACTGTTTATCGGCTCCGAAGGTACTCTGGCGATCTTTACCAAACTCATTCTTCGCCTTCTCCCGCTTGCCGAGGACAAGGTGACTTTCCTGCTCAGTTTTTCCTCCCTGGCGCAGGCAACCGGTTTGGTTGCCAAGATTCTGACTGCCGGGCTCATGCCCTGTACCTTGGAATATATGGATAAAATCGCTGTCCAGGTGGTACGTAATCGGTTGAGTAATCGGTTAAGCAGCCTGTTACCAGAGAAAACAGCGGCCCTATTGCTGGTGGAGTTTGACGGGAGTACATCCGAGGTTGAGCAACAAGGAGAGCGATTTACAGAGTTTGTTCGACAGCAGAAAGAGGAAGGCTGCGTGCTGCGCCAAGCACAAAGTGAAGAGGAAACCCAGGAACTTTGGCTGGCCCGACGCTCTATCGCCCCAGCCTGTTTGAGCTTGCGACCTCATAAAATTGCTGAAGATGTTGTGGTGCCCCGTTCGCGGATACCGGAGCTGGTGAACTTTATTGAGCAGCTGGCTCAGGAGCTAAATCTCATCATCCTGACCTTTGGTCATGCCGGAGATGGGAATATCCATGTAAACATCATGGTGGATAAACAGAACGAACAGGAATATAATAGCGGGCTCAAGGCCAAGGAACGGCTTTTTGAACGCGTACTCAGTATGGGCGGCACGCTTTCCGGCGAGCATGGAGTCGGTATAACGAAGTCGCCCTTTTTATCCCAGGAGCTTGACGAGACAGCTCTCTCGGTTATGCGGCGGTTGAAGGAGCTTTTTGACCCGCATAATATTTTGAATCCAGGAAAGATTTTTCCGGCCTGAGTTGTTCTTAGCGATGATCTCCTCACGGAGAAGTTTCAGGGCGGTTCGTCTTGGAAATACGTGACTTTTTAAATAATAATTAATAGATGGTAACGATGATATGTTTGTTGCTCCAACCAGTTCTTATACAGAAAAGGCTGATGAATGAATATTGAATGTGCATGGGTTGTACCGGACTCCTACGTTGATGAAAATGAAGGGTATACAACGATCAGCGACGGCAGTGAGGATTTTTGTATTTTTATCATAAAAAGCTTTGACTTCTACGATGATGCGGCTAAATATAAATTGGTTGATGAACTGACAAATGGCATTGACGAATCAATTTTAAATGCAGAATGCGAAATATTTGAAGGGACGAATTATTATTTAACGATTGAGTTTGATCAAGAGGAAAGCGCTTATGCCTGTCTTGGCTATAAAGTCGGGGATAGCAGTGTGTTGAAATTTGCAGCTACGGCATTAAATCAATTCGGTTTACATAAGCTGAAAAGGGCAATCAAGGGAATACAAGAGAAAGATCAAGTGTATAACTAGGTGTATGCAGCCAGGAAGTGTTTGCAGGATGCCGTAGGGGCACGGCGCGCCGTGCCCCTACGGCACTCTGCATATTCAGGTTATTTTGATTGATAGACAGGGGAATCTTGAAACTCAAATTAACAATAACCATAAGCGGCTTACTGCTGTTCGGTATGCTGTTGGTGAATTTTGTTCTGTTGTTTTTGTGGAAACACGATGCCTTGCAGCGTACGGCAGAGCATGATCAGGCCATCCTTGCTCATATCCAATCTTTATTGATCAGGGAGACTGCGGCAGATAAGGGGACTGCTGTTCAGGAGTTTGTTTTTTCTGATTTTTACCGACCCTCTGAAACCGGACGTTTTTTTATCTTGCTGGAAACGGAGAAGCAGGTGGAACAAGGCAGAGAAGAAAAGACTCCGGCAAACGGAAATGGTCAGGTAAATGATCATATAACAGCGCTCCTGACCTCTGCTGCTGTTGAAGCCAAGAACACTCAAAAGCAGGTGAGCCGCACTGCTGCTTCGTTTTCGCACAAATTATTCTGTAATGATCTCCTCGTAAATGCCCGTCCTATGGAGAAGCAGGGAAAGGTTATTGGGGCGATTGCTGTTGTTCGCTCACTGGATTCTCTTTCACAAACCCTGTGGGAGATGGAGAAGACGGTTCTTGTGTACCTCCTTATAAATATCCTCGTTCTGGGGGCGATTGGTTTTTTTAGAATGGCAGGGCTGGTGATTCGCCCTGTTGAACGATTAGTCGCTCTTGCAAATCAATACAGCAATGATGACCCCTTCCGTTTTGTCTCGGATGATTCCGGTGGCGAGTTCGGGAAGCTGTCCAACAGCCTCAACAGTATGCTGGTCAGGATTGATAAGGACCGGCAGACCTTGCAGCACACCGTTACCGCCTTGGAAGTTGCCAATCAAACCCTGAAAAAACAACAGCAAGAGATGGTTCATGCGGAAAAATTGGCATCAGTGGGCCGGATGGCGGCAGGCCTAGCCCATGAGATCGGCAATCCTCTGAGCGTAGTTCAGGGCTATCTCGGTATTCTTCTCGGTTCTGAGGGACAGAGTGAGCAGCATAAGGATTTCCTCCGCCGTTCTGAGCAGGAGGTTCATCGGATTGACAAACTGATTCGGCAATTGCTGGATTTTTCCAGATCGGCCAAGGGAAGCCCAAAAGTCTTTTCCCTGCACGAATTGCTGCATTCGGTTGTAGAGATGGTCAAGGTGCAAACAGTGTTTCGAGGCATTATTGTTGATGCTGATTTTGCAGCTGAGGAGGACAGGGTGTGTGCTGATTATGAGCAGTTGCGTCAGGTTTTTTTCAACTGCCTGTTGAACAGCGCCGATGCAATCCATATGGCTGAACAGGATGAGCTCCACAGGAAAGAGGGCAGGGTGTCGGTGACAACAGCCTTGCAATGTCTCCTGTCAAATAATCAAGATCAGTGTCAAGGAAAAAAGGAGTTTTTGCAGCTCCTCATCCGTATTAGTGATAACGGGATGGGAGTCATTAAGGAAAGCTTACCTGTTGTTTTTGATCCCTTTTACACGACCAAGGAGCCGGGCAAGGGAACAGGGTTAGGCTTGTCTGTTTCCCGTTCTCTTGTTGAGACCGCTGGTGGCACAATGGAATTGCAGAGTGAGGTTGGTCAGGGGAGCAGTATGCTGGTCACCTTGCCACTTGCTCCCTTGCATAAAATGAGTGCTCTCGGTTAACAGAGAGAAAAAGCAGCGACAAAAGCTCAATGTACCTGACATGTATTCTCGGCCCGCAGATAGCGGGGAAATTTCCCGGAGCTTTGTGAGATATGGATAACGCCGCTGAAAATATTTTAAAGCATGTTCTTATTGTTGATGATGAGGAGAACATGCGTCATATGCTGTCCGTCTTACTCACTGGAGAGGGCTATTTGGTAGATACAGCGCAAAACGGCGAGGAAGCGTTGAAATTGCTGGAGAGCAGCGTCTTTGATTTTGTGCTCTGCGACATCAGAATGCCGGAAATGGACGGCTTGGCCTTTCTCAAGGCAGCAGAAGCAGTTGATCATGGTGCCACTGTGATCATGATGTCTGCTTTCGGTTCTGTGGATACTGCCCTTGAGGCGATGAAGCAGGGGGCCTATGATTTTATCTCTAAACCCTTTAAAACCGACGAAGTGGTCTTGGTACTGAAAAAGGCAGAAGAGCGGGAACGGTTACGACGAGAAAATATCCTTCTCAAAAGGAAAGTCGCTGAGTTGGAAAAAAAATCCGGCTTTGGAGCGATGATCGGGAAAAGCAAGGCCATGCAAGAGGTGTTCAGTTTGGCCGAAAAGGTGGCAGGGTATCCAACGACCGTTCTCATTACCGGTGAATCCGGCACAGGTAAGGAGCTGGTTGCTGCTGGTATTCATGCGAAAAGTGACAGGGCGGATAAACCCTTTATTGCTGTGAACTGCGGTAGCGTTCCAGAGAATTTGCTGGAAAGCGAGTTTTTCGGCTATGTGCGCGGTGCCTTTACCGGCGCGGATCGGGATAAGAAAGGCCTTTTTGAAGAGGCGCATAAGGGGACCCTTTTTCTTGATGAGATCGGTGAACTTCCCTCGTCTTTGCAGGTCAAGCTATTACGGGTTTTGCAGGAGCAGGAGATTCGACCAGTCGGATCAGCTCAGAGAAAAAAAATTGATGTCCGTATCCTTGCTGCCACGGCCCGAGATATCAGCGAGGAAGTGCAGCAAGGTCGTTTTCGAGAAGACCTCTTTTATCGGCTGAATGTAATCAATATTCAGGTCCCGCCGCTGCGTAAGCGGAGTACAGACATTCCTCCCCTTTGCGAATATTTTGTTAAAAAGTTTACAGAAAGATTGAACAGGCCGGATGTTGAAGGAGTGAGTAATGCTGCTCTACAGCAGTTGCTTGCGTATGCCTGGCCGGGGAATGTCCGTGAATTGGAAAACGTGTTGGAAAGGGCTGTGATTCTGGCGGAGGGACAGCATATATCGCCAGACAATTTACCTGAGAATATTCAGGGAAGCAGTGCTGATAATGTTGCTGATTTTTTGGTTGGGATTTCCTCGGTTAAAGAGGGAAGAAGAATGGTGGAAGAGCGGCTTATTCGCCAAGCCCTTGAGGCAACTCAAGGAAATAAAAGTCAGGCGGCGCAGATTCTTGAGATCAGTTATCCCTCGTTGCTGAGTAAGATTAAGGAATATGAGCTTTCTTTTTGCCGATAGTAATTTTTTTTCCAAAAGAGAATGCGGTGTAAAGTTTTTTTATAGTTCAATCAGTTGCGACATGAGGAATATTGTGTATACAGGCTAGATGTAATCCTTTATAGCCTCGTTTTTTTGACGGATTTCCCCATTACATGGAAGAAGTTTTTTTTCTGGTATGAATTCTGCTTTATTGAAAGGAGAGGGTTATGCTATTGAAAGATTCTTTATCAGGTTGTCTGTTTGGTAAACAAAGCGAGCGAGGTTTATCTTTGGTTGAACTTATGACTACCCTTGCCATTTTTGGAGCGTTGTCCGCCATTGCTGTTCCGGGTCACTTTACCACAAGACCAAGGAGACGGTTGAAGGCAGCAACCAGAGAGCAGTACGGAGCTTTGCAGCAAGCTCGGCTGATGGCGGTGAGCAACAGACTGCCAGTTCGTGTTTGTTTTGATGAAAATTCTCGCTCGTATTCTTGGGATACCTTTGATGTCGGAAACGCAGATGCTAATAAAAAGGTGTGCGATTCCTCTGAGAAGACGTTTGATCTGAAAAAATATGAGGATATTGCTTTTGGGTGTACTGGGGCGAAGAAAAATTGGAATTCCGACCCTATCTCGCAAGCCTCTTATATTACCTTTTCGCCCACAGGCACGGCAAATAGCAGGACGGTTTATTTGCAGAATATTGAAGATCCGTCGGAATGCTTCGCAGTGACCTCGCAGGTTTCTGGTGCTTTAAAGGTACGTTGGTTTGACGGCAAAAAATGGAAAAAATGATATGAGGTTTATATGTTACGTCGTGTAAATAGAAAAATATCAGATTCGGATTCAGGAGAGGTGTCCTGTTATGATGTGCTTTAAAAAGACGGATGGATTTTCAGCGCCTGAACTTCTGATGGTTGTCGCCATTATCGGCATCATGGCCGCTGTTGCTATTCCCTCCTTTATTTCTGGTATACCGCGTAGGCAGCTGAAGTCAGCGGCTCGGGATTTGTATGGGGCTGTGCAGCAGGCTAGGATACTGGCGGTGAAAAATAGCCAGAATTACACCCTGATATTCGAAGCGGATTTTTACTATCTTGATGAGGACAACGATAAGTCATATGATGCTTCTGCTGAAGTTTTTACCGATAAGGACGATGACGGAACGTACGATATAGGTGAACCCTTTATTGATAGTGACGGTAGCGGAAGTTATAGTTTTGCTGAAAAACGAACAGATCTGTCAAAATATAATGATGTTAAGTTCGGTAGTAGTACTGCACCCATGAGTCAGGATAAATTGGATCGCATAGGTGCTCACAGCAGTTCGAAGGCCTTGTTCATTACTTTTACCCCGGCAGGCACGGCAGAATTTTCTCCAGATCCGGTAAGTGGAGATAACACCGTTTATTTGCAGAATATTAATAATCCATCAGAAAGCGTTGCTGTCAGCGTGCAGTTATCGGGCGCATCGAAAATCAGCTGGTATACTGGAAATGGAACTTGGGAGTAATACAATGAGATTATCAGATAACGATGGGTTTACCCTTATAGAGCTGATGATAGCTTTAGTTATTAGCGGAATTATCTCAATAGCCATGTATTCGGCATATACCAGTCAGCAGAGGGTTAACCAAGCACAGGATCATGTTGTGGCTATTCAGCAGGATCTCAGAGCTGGTTTGGATATGATGGCCAGAGAACTTAGAATGGCTGGGTATGACCCTGATAAAAAATGGGGAGCCGGGTTTACGGTGGCTTCTGCAACCACAGTTCAATTTACTTTGGTTGCAGACGATGATGGGGTGGATAATAATGGTGACGGGGTAAAGGATGAAGCGGGTGAGTTGAAAACTATTCAGTTTTCTAATCAGCTGGCCAATGGAGATGATGATGATAATGATGGACAGGTAGACGAGCCCGGAGAAGACGCTTTTTATGATGGTTATGGTGACGGCGGACCAGATCTTGGCCGGCTCGTAGGTAGCGATTTCAGTTACCGACGCGTTTTGATTGAAAACGTAGAACATCTGGAATTCTATTATACTCTTGTTGGTGATCCAAATCCGACGACGACTCCGACTCAGGCCGATATCACCGGCAATAAGATTCGTTCAATTCAGATTTCTGTGTTGGCCAGAGCTTCAGAACCGAGTCGGGGATACGTGAACACTGCAACGTATACATCGGCTTCAGGAGCAGATTGGACGCCGTCTCCTGTTGACCCTACTAAAAAATGGCCGCAGCTGCTCACTTCCGGCGGCGCATGCAAGTAATAACTGTTGATTGTAGAAATATGGGATGGTGATACAGATGAAACAGCACGATTGCAGAGGGTTCACCTTGATGGAGGTGATGATAGCTATGGCTATTTTTACTGTCGGTGTTCTAGGTCTGTATGCCATGCAGTTCAACTCGGCAAAGGGAAATGTAAAGGCTAATCAGCAGACAGGAGCTGTTGCCGTAGCGAGCCAAGTCGTGGAACAGTTGATGAGGACACCCTATAGCGACTCGGCATTGAGCGTCACTAAGCGGCTTGACGAAACTAGACTCTCTCCTTCGCATACCGCCGGTAACTCGCCGAATTTTAACGACGGTGATCTTTCGTCTCTTAATGTTCAACATGCTCCTTATATCAAGTCAATCACATGGGAGGTCTTTGATCTCGGCGAAGGTGATCCTGATGGTAATCCTGAGACTGAGGGTGTGAAGAAGGTTGATCTTACCGTGACATATCAAGGCGGCAGGCAGGTGGATATTACTTTTTTGAGGATTAATATGATAGGAGAATGAAAAATATGATACGCAGGAATATGCCTATAAAAAAGGTCTGTGATGCTGGTGAAAGGGAAGAGTTAAACGCCGGGATTGTCAATAACGAGGAGGGCTTTGTTCTTGTTCTTAGCTTGATGATTCTGGTGGTGTTAACCCTGCTCGGTATATCCGCGAACCGTACCTCACAGATTGAGGTGCAGATTGCAGGTAACGAAAATATAATGAAGATGGATTTTTATAATGCCGAGGCTGCGGCCCATGAAATGGCACAGCGTCTGGAAAACGAAGAAAATCCCAGCAACTTGAAGGCAGCTCGTACATCCTTTCCCTGGTTGTCGACCTCTGCGGCGGAAGAGAAATTACTGAAGGGCGGGGATGAATGGGAGAATAAAAGTGATGAGTCACAACTGTCGAAAGAGTCCCAGGCGACTGTTGAGATGGCGGCATTAGATTATGGCGTGGTTAAAGGGGAAAAAGGAGGGTCCTTAAAATCTTCCGAGACGAGAGTTTATTTTTTTAAGCTTATTGGAAGAGCAACTCGTGATAAACGGGAAAAGATGATAGAGATCGGTTATAAAAAACGGTATTGAGCAGGGGGCAGGCTATGAAAGTGGTATATACAGGGCGTCCTTTTGGGCGCATAAATCGATTTACCGGACGGCTGTCGTTGCGATTCGTAACGGTATTGCTCGTCAGTGTAGTCCTTGTCGGTTCGGTCTATGCTGATGATGAGGAATTTTCTAATGATACTATGGAGACCAGAGTAACTTCGCCACCGCCAAATATCATGTTTGTTTTGGATAATTCCGGCAGTATGGACTGGTCGTTTATGGCACCGGAAAGTAGCGGTAAATTTCATAATACCGCGTACCTTTGGGGCATGGGAGACAACGCTTATTCTTCATTTAGCACAAACGGTAAGGTAAGTAATAAATTAGAGTGGCAGGGGCAATGGGCCGGTTATAACAGAATATATTACAATCCTCATTCTTCCTATGTCCCTTGGCCACGCTGGAATCAGTCGGCAAATACGGAAGGGAGAAACGGTGTGTTAATAAAAAGTGGTGGCACCTATCCTGCCTTTAACGCGGACTTAAAGGAGCCTCGCTCGAATCCAGTTGACAAAGATTATACCCTGAAGCTGCATGATACATATGTTAATATAAAGAATAACAAGGGCCTTTATATACATGTAAAGAATGCCCATTATTACATGGTGGATGACACAAATGGAGACGGAAAACCTCAGTACGGCGAGGTTTATCTTGTCAACTTTGAATGGACTGACAGGGACAGTGATGGCAATGTGGATGAAGGCGAAGTGCTCCGCCATTACTACCTTGTTTCTTATGATAATGACAGTGGAAATCATGAGGATGTGACCTCTTTAAAAGAGGTTAACTACGATCCGGCTGCTGAGTATGATGCGAATACGGACAGCGTACCTGACAATGTAGATGAGGTACCTGACAGTATCCAGCCTATCACCTATAGTGATTCCCAGAAAAGAGATATTTTTGTAAGTGACCTTGAAGATCTACAGAATTTTGCTAACTGGTTTTCTTTTTACCGCCGGCGTGCGTTAACAGCTAAGGCCGCTGTGTCCCGTACCATTTCAGAGCTGGATAATGTCTACGTGGGCTATAACACCATGCATCGAGTGGTTGGCGGAGGCGGAGCAAAACAGCCGGTACTACCGATTGATGTGTATGAAAGTGTTTTGAGTGGTGATTCTGAAATCATTATTGATAATACGGGTAGCGGGTTCACTAAGAGCGGGCAATTTTCCTATCAGAGTAAGGGAGGATGGGTAACAGAACAGGTAACAAAATGGGTAACAAACAATATGTCGAAGGACGACACAAGCAATTGCAAGGACTATGCAAAAGATGTCCTCAAGTATAAGAATAAAGCCGCAAAAAAATATTGCGAGAAGAAGGGTAATCTGTACAAGGTACAAGAACAGGTATGGGATCCGAATAAGGTCAGTCAGGCTGTGATGGATTCCTGGGTTGAAGCGTCAAGAAGCGGGGAATATCGGAAAAGTTCGTTGAAGACCCAGGATAATGATTTAAGCAGCGATCCAGACAAATGGGCCAAGTTTACCCCGAATATACAGGAAACCGGCCTGTACAAGGTCTCGGCGTGGTGGCCCTGTTCTGTTGATGCCGATGAAAAGGCCAAGGTTACTGTTGAGCATAAACTCGGTACAGAGACGAAGTATTATAATCAAAAGGCTTCAAGTAATGATACTGTGAGCCAAGGAAGCTGTACAGACTCTGGGGATACTGGATGTTGCGGGTACTGGATAGATCTGGGCGGATATTATTTTGACCAAGGACAGGCCGGTTCCGTGGAAATACGGCGTCATTCCGGCAGCACCGATGCAATAACAGCTGCTGATGCTATTCGGTTTAAGTTGGAAGGTGTCGTTAATACTGCTAAAGTTGATCAGAGCGAAAAGCTTCTGGATGTCCTGTACCAGATAACCTCTGGGGATGGTACACCGTTGCGGCAGACTCTTCAGGAAGTAGGTAAGTACTATGACCAAGACGACGGTTCAACCGGCGGAATTGGCGATTGTCCCTATCTCTCTGTTGACGAAGGTGGAGCGTGCCAGCAGGCATACGCTATAGCCATGACAGATGGCTTTTGGAATGGCTCCTCTCCGAATGTAGGTAATAAGGACGGAGGGAAAGGAAGCCCGTATGAGGACAGCTATGACAACACATTGGCTGATGTAGCAATGCGCTATTATGATACTGACCTTGCTGGTGGTTTGCTTGATGAAATGTCAACCAATCCTTATGATAAACAAAAAACTCAGCACATGGTTACTTTCAGTGTTTCTTTCGGCTTGGACGGCACCATTGATCTGACCGATATAGACGGAAACGGTGTGCTTGATAATCCCGGTTATGCTGATGATCCTTATTTCCTAGATACAGATACGCCTCGTCCGAAATGGCCGAAGATTTCATCAGACAGTTCCAGTACAATAGATGACCTCTGGCATGCTTCGGTCAACGGGCGTGGTAAATATTTTTCAGCCAAAGACCCGGACACATTGGTTGCAGCATTACAGGAAACGTTTGCCGATATAGGCAGCCGTAAGGCATCCGGCGCCTCGGTATCTGTTAACGGTGATGAGCTCAGCAACGGCTTGGTTCTTTACCAATCTAGTTATGAATCCGGCGTTTGGAAGGGCAATGTAACTGCTTATCCTATTGATCCGAATACCGGTGAGATTAAAAGGCAAGAGGACGAGATATTATGGCATGTGCAGGCAATGCTTGCAAAGCAGGATTGGGATACAGGGCGTAATTTGTTCACCTTTGATGGTACGCAGGGTGTTCCCTTCCGTTATAATAAACTTTCTCAGGCCCAGCAGGATGCCTTATCTCTTGACAATAAAAGTGGAGAGGAGGTGGTGAAATTTCTGCGGGGAGGAACTGCGGCGGGTAACGGTTTTCGTGAAAGGGGGGACACGGTACTCGGCGATTTGGTTCACTCTGCACCGCTATTAGTGAGTGCTGTTGATCCAGAGAAAGACGGGATCGATAATGATGGTGACGGTCAGGTGGATGAGACAGATCCCCAGGAAACCGGTGGTACACTTTATGTTGGCGGGAACGACGGGATGCTTCATGCTTTCAATGCCGAAACAGGTGTTGAGCGTTTTGCCTATTTCCCTCTTCGTTCCTTTGATTATCTCTTCGATCTGACTAAAGCGGACTATGAACATCGATATTATGTTGACGGACGGCAGCATTTTAAACGGCTGAAATTTTTTGCTGGAGATCAGAGTAAGGATCGGAAAGATAATAACGGTAACGGATTGGTTGATGATGCTAGTGAGAAGTTCTATTCCGATGGCGTTGATAACGACGGCGATGGTGATATCGATGAACCGTTTGAATATAAAACCATTACTCTGCTGGTTGGCACCCTGAATAAGGGAGGACGCGGTATTTATGCGTTGGATATCAGTGAGGCAGAATCAACAGTTGCCGGTTCCAATGAAGCCTCGACAGCCGAAAAAATGGTGATGTGGGAGTATCCTCCAATGAGCCCAGACGGTATGGCATATGCTTCTGTAGGAAAAGGAGCGAATGCAGATAATAGTGATGGGTTTGATGACGATGGTGATGGGGCTATTGACGAAGAAGGTGAGATGGCCCTGGCCAATATTTTGCTTCCTGCGGAGAATGACAGTATTGATAATGACAACGATGGTGTTGTTGATGAAGCTGGTGAAGTAAAGCAGGAGAACAGGTTGGATCCTGATATGGGTTACACCTTCGGTGATGCATTGATTGCCCGCTCGTATATTACCAAGAACGAGGGATATAATCAGGACGATCATCCCTGGGTCGTTATTTTTGCTAATGGATATGAGAGTAGAAATGGTCAAGCAGTGCTTTATATTTTGGATGCCTTGACTGGTCGTTTGCTCCGGAAGATCACTACCGGTCCGTCTGGTAATAACGGGCTGTCCTCTCCGGCGATAATTGATATTGATAATGATGATCGTGTTGATTTTGTCTATGCTGGAGATTTAAAGGGAAACATGTGGAAGTTTGATCTCAGGGATCCCGACCCGGAGAATTGGGGAGTGATGTACGGTACGGATTCGCCGAAACCTCTGATCAATGTCGGGCGTCCTATAACAACTGCACCGGACGTTGCTTATCATTGCGAAGCAAATGGCTACGTTGTGGTTTTCGGCACAGGAAAGTTCCTAGGTGCGAACGATGTTGATGATAACAGTCAGCAGGGGATTTTCGGAATCTGGGATTTCGGAAATAATCCGACAGATACTTGGGTGATTGGCAGGTTTCTGATAATTCTTTTCCTGCTCCTGGGCTCCCAGAGTTGAAAGATGTGCAGCTGCTTGAGCAGGTAGAGATTGACTGGGGAAAATACTACGGTTCTTATTTACGTACATTGAGTGATTATGAACCGGACTGGTCAGTATCAGCCTCCGGTGTACCCTCTGGTGATGTGGGTTGGTTTTTCGATCTACCTTATAATCTCGGATTGGATGAGCTAGATAATGACGGCGACGGGCAGATTGACGAAGATGATGAGGCGAATATTCTGGCTGGCGAGAGAGTTGTCAAAGACGTATTCATTCGTAACGGTCTTGCTGTTGTTATTAGTTTGATTCCAGGAAATTCTCCTTGTGACGGAGGCGGTAATTCAATAGTGCATGAGATGCCTTTCTGTAGCGGGGGGCGCTTAACGGAGCCTGTCTTTGATATTAATAACGACGGTCTTATCGACGAAAGGGATCGTATTGAGATTAATGGTGAGTCTTTACCGCCGAACGGAATGATGTACGACGGTATTCTGCATAAGCCTGTGGTTGTCGGTGACCCGGATGAGGAAAAAGACCGGGAGTTGAAAATCTTCAGCAGCTCCAACGGAACAACGCAAACTTTGTGGGAGAAGCAGGAAGAAACAGGTTTTTATTACTGGAAGGAACACTAAAAAGTTGCCAGCAGAGTAACTGAAGTTGTTTTTCCGGGCGGATTTTTTGAGTTCGCCCGGAATCAGGAGCAGGGCTTGGTGAAACGGGTATAAGTAACTAGCGGAAACAATTGAACAGCTGGAGGTGTACGTAATGAACAGCTTGAGAATATTATATTTATCAGGACGGGGTCTTGTTCTTGTGGCGGTGATCTTCTCCGGGATCCTTCTCATTCCTTTCCATATAGTTTCAGCAGCGGATGAAGGGCAATATGCTGAAATGCATACGATTGAGAGCACGGGTACGGTAGATTCTGTCCATAAGGACAGTTTAGTTATTGATGATTCCGCTATATTATTGGACGGCACAGTGCAGCTTTATGACCAATATGGCAATAGCGCGGACCAAAGTCTGTTTGAGGAGGGAGATCAGGTTTTTGTTGCTTCAGCTGAAGATGAACAGGCAGGGAAGTGGTGGATCGTTTCTATAAAGTTGGCAAAAAAAGGCAGCGGGAAAAAGGAAGATACTTCTTCAGGGCAGGAGCAAACGAGGCAGTCAGAGGGAAAGGGAATTCAAAAGATAGACGGTGTCTGGACGAATTGATTTCTCAATGGGCGGCTTCAGTGCGCTGATATTTAATTCGCCAGTTTCTCACCGATGATTTTGGTTGCAAGGTCAAAACCTTCCCCTGTAAGGGGGGAAGGTTTTTTTACAAAAAACGTTACTTGGCATACAATGCTTAAAGAGACTTATCTTAAAGTATTTTTGAATTTCCAGGGAGCTGGGTTTCGGCAGCGGGGTGTTCGGAAGAGCGGTTCTGGTATAAGATTGCGGGGTGGTGGTGATGTGGGTGATGAAAAAAGGTAATATAATATATAAGGTTGGCTTGTTGTTTGTTTTTGTGGGTGTAATGCTTCCTAGCACTGCCAGTGCTATGATACCCACTGTCTGTGGCGAAATACCGCCGGACGATCTTACCGATCAGGAGGAAACTTTGGTAGACGGTCAGTATTTTGAGAATCCGTCACCGTGTTACAGCTTCACTGTAGGGCAGGTACCGGTGAGTCTTCATGTTGCCTTGAATTATATTCATAATGATACTCATAACTTAGATATGAATTTATGGGACTCTTCAAATAAGATAATTAAACGGGGTGCAGATGCGATTGGCAATCAAGGGGAAGAAGCTCACATTTATGATGCAGTAGCTTCCAACGCGACTTATTATGTCCAGATTGTCGGCCTTAATGATATGATTGGATATTTGTATCAGTTCAAATGGGATGATCTGGATGATCCAACTGATCCTCCAACGATCAGCGAAAACTCTGAAAACCCCGAAGATGATGGGCTACCGTTTGCACCCGGGGAGTTTGGCCAGCTGCTGAGTGTGGATGTCACTGATGCTGACTCTTGTATAATATATTATGGCACAGACACCAATAATGTGACAGCATCTGAGGATATCACAATTGACCCTGGTACTACTACTTGTAAGGCGACAGTTGCCTACGGAGCGATATGACCGATAACGGCACTAATTATTGGTATGTGGAAGCTGTGAATACAGCAGGCACCACCCGCTATCCGAGCACCGGTACGCTTTCGTTTACAGTTCAATCCCTGCAACCCCTGCCGGAAATTTCGACTCCCAGCCCCACAGATGGTGCTCCAGTCACAGCGGGAGTGTCTGGCCAGCTGTTGCAGGTGGTAGTTACGAATGCTGACAGCTGTATGATTTATTATGGTGTCGATACTGATACCAATACATCGGTTGCGGGTGAGATTAACGGAGATTACTGCGAGGCGACAATCTCCTACGGAGCTGACATGACCAATGATGGCACTAATTATTGGTATGTGGAAGCTGTGAATACAGCAGGCACTACCCGTTATCCGAGCACCGATACGCTTTCGTTTACAGTCTCAATATCGGACAATAAACCCAAGGCTATGCCTTGGCTGCTAGTATTGCTTAAAGGGGATAGCGTGGAGCCACCAAGAACTAGCTCGCCTTGGATACTTTTTCTTCCCGCAATAATTTGTAATCCTGCATTGTGATGATGATTGACTCCTGATACTTTGGTTCAAAAAGCATTCTGGAGAATTCGTGGTTCGCTTTTGAATCCGCCCCTGCTCTCTAAAAAAGAGCAGGGATTTTTTTTGCTCCTCTTCATACGACTTATCAAACAAATTGAACAAATTGTTTATATGGATGAAAGAGTACTTTTTTCTTGACTTCTATGCTTCCCGCCTATATTTATCACCTTTTATACGTAATTGCTC
Organism: Candidatus Electrothrix aarhusensis; assembly: GCA_004028505.1. Taxonomy (GTDB): domain Bacteria; phylum Desulfobacterota; class Desulfobulbia; order Desulfobulbales; family Desulfobulbaceae; genus Electrothrix; species Electrothrix aarhusensis. Next base: position 86,709 of record MTKO01000081.1, on the reverse strand, counting down.
AGACAGCCTGAACGCCGGTGGAAATCGGTTGCAGGCAACAGCCTGTGTAAAATCAGATAAAATATTGTATTATCATAACATTTAACTCAAAGAGGAAAGAATTATGTCTCAATTGGTAGCCCCTCACGGCGGAAAAGGTCTTGTTTGTGCTCTGCTGCATGGCAGCGAGCTGGTCGCTGAGCAGGAAAAAGCGGCAGGTTTGAAAAAAGTGCAGGTAAGTGCTCGTGCTAAAGGCGATCTGATCATGATGGGTATCGGTGGGTTCTCTCCGCTGGATGGCTTCATGAACAAGGCTGACTGGAAAGGCGTTTGTGAAAACTTCCAGATGGCTGATGGCACCTTCTGGCCTGTACCCATCACCTTGGATATCACCAAAGAAGATGCTGATGCCATTGAAATGGGTGAAGAGATCGCTCTTGAAGCAGACGGCGTGATCATGGCAACCATGAAGGTCTCAGAGAAGTTCGAGATGACCGAGGCTGATAAAAAATGGGAATGTGAAAAAGTCTTCATGGGCGAAGGTGAAGAGTCTGTGGACGGAAATTTCTGGAAGATTGCACCAGAAGATCATCCCGGTGTTATCATGGTTATGAATCAGAAAGATATAAACATTGCCGGTTCGGTAAAAGTTCTTTCTCAGGGCAGCTATCCTGATGAGTATCCTGGAGTCTACCTGACCCCGGCAGAGACCCGCGCTATGTTTGAAGAGCGTGGTTGGTCCAAGGTTGCTGCTCTTCAGCTGCGTAACCCCATGCATCGTTCTCATGAGTTCCTGGCCAAGATTGCTATTGAAGTTTGTGACGGTGTTTTGATTCACTCTCTGATCGGTAACCTCAAGGCTGGTGATATTCCTGCTGAGACCCGCGTAAAGGCTATTGAGATCCTGATTGAGAACTATTTTGTAAAAGATAACGTTATCAACGGTGGTTACCCGCTGGATATGCGTTATGCTGGTCCTCGTGAAGGCCTGCTCCACGCTACCTTCCGTCAGAACTACGGTATCACCGATATGCTGATCGGTCGCGATCATGCTGGCGTGGGTGATTTCTACGGTCTGTTCGAAGCTCAGGAGATCTTTGATCGTGTTCCGAAAACTGGTGAGCCGGGCAAAGACCTGCTTTGCCAGCCCATGAAGATCGACTGGACCTTCTATTGCCACAAGTGTGACGGTATGGCTTCTCTGCGTACCTGTAACCACGGTAAAGAAGATCGGGTTATCCTTTCCGGTACCAAACTGCGTAAGGCTCTTTCTGAAGGTGCTGAGGTTGTGGATCACTTTGGTCGTGACGAGGTTCTGGATCACCTCAAAAAGTACTATGCTGGTTTGACCGAGAAAGTTGAGGTCAAGATGCAGGGTGCCGCTTCTGGCGAATCCATGTAATTTTTGGATATTTTTGTGTAGGGGCAGACCTCTGTGTCTGCCCTGCATAAAGGGCGAACACGCAGGTTCGCGCCCTACAGGAGTCTTCTGTAAGGACGAATCTTGTACTGTTCGCCTTTTTTTATGGCAAGGCCTGATAATTCTCCGCTAGCTCATAGAGCTTGTCAAGATACTGTTCCTTATGGGTGAGTCGATTGTTCGCCTCCATCTCCTGAATGAGCCACGGAAGCTGTTCTCTGATATCAAGGCCGTAACTGTTCAGCTGCTTTTTGTTCGCCTGATCAAGGGTGAGCACAGCATAGTAATTGACCAGCAGTCGCGTTCCTGAATCTCGACGAAAGAGATAGGATCGTCCCCCCAAGGTGTTGAGAAAAAATCCTGCATACTCATAGGCCGCTGTAAAGGGTATCTCCAGCCTCTTGTTGCCACTGACACATTCTTTTTCTTCTGTGCTGAGTCGGTATATCTCAGCAGTAATATCTTCAAAATCTGTTGTTTCCTGTTTAACTACCTTCCGTAAAAGACGCATATTATCCTTCCCCAGAATACGAAAGAAGTGGGCTGTGTTGGTGAGGACTGTATACAGGTCATCGGTTTCATGGATAACAACCGGAGGATTGTTGACGAGCTGTGTTGCCAAGGCATTAAAGTGCTCCTGAAGAGGTTGGTCGCTGCTTTCCTCCTTGCTGTAATCTTTTTTCTCAAGACTGTTGACGAAATTGGTGAGAACCGGAGAGACTTCTTTGCAACTCGGTCCGGAAATATTCCCCTCCTTCTGTTGTTGCTCTTCTTCTCCCGGTAAAAAAGAGCACTCTGTTTCCGCATTATTCGGCATTTCTCCTTCGTCGATATCTTCGAAGGCTTGGAGACTTGAAAGAGCGGAGGGCGCAATGGGCTCTCCTGCTGTTGTTGCTGAGTCCTCTGTGTTCTCAGCTGCTGAATTTTGCTCTTGTTTTTCTTCCGTAGTATTCTTTTGGATATTTCCAGGAAGGGGATCTATAGGGTATAGGTCTGGCGCTACTTTCTGCGTTTCATCTGCCGGATTAGTTGGTTGTGCTGCCAGAGAACCGTCAAAGTCGGATTCAAAGTCGGATTTGGTACTCGCTTGTTGTTGCATCGCTCCTGATGAAGAGGGGGGGACGAGACTGCCCACCTTTTTTTGAGGGGGTTCAGAAGTGAGTATGAACCATGCTCCGGCTGTTACCGCTGTAAGTGTTATAGATCCGATCATAATAGATCGAACGGTTGTTTTTTTCATATGTTCCTTCCTCTTGAGTTTCTTTTGTTCGTTTGATGCGCGATAAACATCTTCAGATGTTCTTATTTTTTACAAGTCATTGAGTACGGGGCACATCCTTTTTGAAATCATGAAGGTAGCTTCATTTGGTTAGAATGCAAGGAGAATGATGGAGGAGGTTTTAAGCCACGGGCTCCGTCGTTATGGGAAATATTTTTCAATAAATGAGGATGCTAACCTTCTTTGAGCAGTTTTCCTCTTGACGCTCTCTGCTGAAAGGGATAAATATCACAAACGAGTTTTTGAGTGCATAACGGTAAGAACCGCTGCGCAGCCCGTCCGACAGAGAACGGCTCAATCACGTACATAAGAACATTGTAATCTTGCTCTTATTATATTCTAAAATTTCCAGGAGGGAAGTCTTATGGCAGTCTATGTTACAGGCCACAAAAATCCGGATACCGATTCAGTCACCGCAGCCATCGCTTATGCCGAGCTGCTGAAAGCTGGCGGAGAAGACGCTATTGCGTCTATGCAGGGAGAAATGAATCCAGAGACGGAAACTGTTCTCAAGCGTTTTGGTGTGGCTGCACCGGAGATCATGACTGATGCCTCTGGTAAGACCGTGGCTTTGGTTGATCACAGTGACCTGAATCAGGCTCCTGACAACATCAGTGCTGACAGCGTTGTCGCCATTGTGGACCACCATAAGATCGGTGATGTCACCACAAATAATCCAATTTTTTGCTGTGTAAAGCCTGTTGGCTGCACCGGTACTGTCCTGAAACAGCTTTATGATGCCGAAGGTGTTGCTGTTGATTCCAAGATTGCTGGCTTGATGCTGTCCGCTATTCTCAGCGATACGGTTAACTTTAAGTCCCCGACCTGCACGGACGAGGATAAAAAAGCCGTTGCTGAGCTAAAAGAGATTGCCTCGGTTACAGATACCGATGAGCTGTTCATGGAGATGCTCAAGGCAAAAAGTGCTGTTGCCGGTGTACCTGCAAAGGACCTTCTGAATCGTGATTATAAAGATTTCGACATGAAAGGCAACAAAGTAGGTTGTGGTCAGCTTGAGCTTGCCACGCTGGATCAGGTTGCTGATATTCGCGATGATTTGTATAAGGCAATGGAAGAGCAGAAAGCTGCTGGCGGTCATCACACCATCCTGCTTATGCTGACAGATGTTGTGAAAGAAGGTACTGATCTGGTTGTCCTCTCAGACGATGCTTCTGTTATAGAAGGCGCGTTTGACAGTAAGCTGGATGGAAATTCCATGTGGATTCCCGGCATGATGAGCCGTAAAAAACAGACCATCCCCAATATGCAGAAAGCTTTCGGTTGCTGATCAGCTGCTGCTGATTGGTTACTGATTCAGGACTGCTCAGCAGGCTAAATATTCTGTAAGGGAGTTGAAAAAGGATCGGCTTATAGCTGATCCTTTTTTTATTTGTACTGCATCAAAGGAAAGATCAAAGGAAAAAAAGATGGCGGAAACCGTAGTAACCGTAGGGTTGGACGAGAGGAGTTACCTTATTCGAATCAGTTCAGGATTGTTGGCGAAAATTGGATCTGATCTTAGGGAAAGAAATATAGGAACAAAATACGGGATCATTGCTGATGATACTGTTGCGGAGTTGTACGGTAAGCAATGTCTGCAATCCTTGGAGTCAGCCGGTCTCCAAGCTGAGCTTATCATCTTTCCTCATGGTGAAGCAAATAAACATATGGAAACTGTGGCTGCCTTGGCTAGCGAATTAGCGCAGCGTGGTTTTGATCGCGGCGACGCTTTGATCGCTTTGGGTGGTGGGGTGACCGGAGATATTACCGGTTTTCTTGCTGCTATATATATGCGCGGTATTCCCTTTGTTCAGGTGCCGACTACTCTTTTGTCGCAGGTGGACAGTTCTGTCGGCGGAAAGACCGGCGTCGATCTGCCAGAGGGGAAAAACTTAGTCGGTGTCTTTTATCAGCCCAAGGCTGTGTATATCGATACGGATGTTCTGCATACTTTACCGCGTGATGAGTTGCAAGGAGGGCTTGCGGAGGTGATTAAGTACGGTGTTATTCATGATGCAGATTTTTTTACTTTTCTTGAGAAAAATAAAGATGCGGTGTTTACCCTGCATCAGGATGTCCTTACGCAACTGATTGCTCGGTGCTGTGAGATCAAGGCCTGGGTGGTGGAGCAGGATGAACGAGAAGGCGGACTACGCAGAATATTAAATTTTGGGCATACTATTGGCCATGCTGTGGAGGCAGCTTCTGACTTTCAACTTATTCATGGCAAGGCTGTGGCCATCGGCATGTGTGCCGTAGCAAAGCTGGCTGTCCGAACCGGCTGTTTGTCTGAGCAGGATGCCTGTGCGATCCAAGATCTGATTGAGCGATATGAGCTGCCACACTCTATACCAGCTGAGCTCGACAGGCAACTCATTAAGAAATATCTTTTAAATGACAAGAAAACAGTTGCTGGACGAGTTTTTTATGTTCTCCCGGAGGCCATTGGTAAAGTTATGATCACCGATCAGATAAAGAAAGATGACCTTGACGCCGTGCTGCAAGGTGGTTAAGGTTTAATTCCGGTAATTGATCAGTTTTAGAGCATAATCTCTTTTTATAAAGCACATAGTTTACTCTTACCATGCCTATCTACGAATTTTATTGTCAAGATTGCAATACCATCTTTAATTTTTTCTCCAGCCGCATCAATACTGAGAAGCGACCTGACTGCCCGAAATGTGGAAAAAAAGAGTTGAATAGACAGATGTCCCGCTTCGCTGTTATCGGCAAGGCTAAGGAAGAGGATAGAGATGATCCGATGGCTAACCTGGATGAGAGCAAGATGGAACAGGCCTTTGAAGGCTGATGCGGGAAGCTGAAGGAATGAACGAGGATGACCCGCGTCAGATGGCACAGCTGATGCGTAAATTCACCGACAAAACAGGTGTCTCAATGGGAGAGCATATGGAAGAAGCGCTTTCCCGAATGGAGTCAGGGGAGGACCCTGATCAGATTGAGCAGGAAATGGGCGGCCTTCTTGACTCTGATGATGCCTTTTCTTTGGATGGCTTGAAAAAGAAAATTCGTTCCGGCACAAGGCCACCGGTTCATGACGAAACATTGTATGATCTGTAACGATCTGGTATGATTTGACGGGAGTGGATGATTTTAAAGTATGTCGCAATAAAAAGGGGATGAATCCCTTAGTTTCCTAATAAACGGAGATCGCTGTGGGGACGGATAACGCTATTTTTCTTGAAGCTCTGGAATGGTTTGACGAAACCGGCCAAGAATTGTTGCATCGCTTGCCGGAGTCAGGTTCCGGGGAAATCAAGTATGGGGCACAGTTAACTGTGCGGGAAAGTCAGGCAGCGGTGATGTATTATAAGGGTCGGGCCGGAGATGCTTTCGGGCCGGGGCGTCACACCCTGAAGACCGGTAATATCCCTATCATTACAAAAATACTTTCTGCGCCTTGGGGTGGCACCAGCCCCTACGGGCTGAAGTCTATTTTGTCAACCTCAAGGTTTTTTCCAACCTCAAATGGGGTACTCGTGACCCTGTGGCCTTTAGGGATTCCGAATTGGGTTTTGTTCGTCTTAGGGCACACGGAGTCTTTAATATTCGTATTGTCCAGCCGGTACTCTTTATAAATACCCTGGCCGGTACTATGGGCAAATATACAACAGAACAGATTGAGGGCTATCTGCGGCGGGTTATTGTTTCCCGGCTCAATGATTATCTCGGTGAGACTCTGGATACTCTGTTTAATCTGCCTGCCCTATTTGATGAGCTGGCAGTCGGGTTAAAGAAACGACTTGATAAAGATTTTAGTCGTTTCGGACTGGCATTTGATGAACTGTACATTTCCTCCATAACTCCGCCGGAAGAAGTGCAGGCAGCCATTGATGACCGCAGTCGCATGGGGGTTATCAAGGACATGGATGCATTCGTTCGCATGAAGGCTGGGATGGCTATGGAAAAAGCAGCCTTGGCCGGTAACGAGGCTGGAGCCGGTTTAGGCTTAGGCCTGGGAATGATGATGCCAGCCATGTTTGCAAATGCTGCTAATCCTGTTAATTCTGCCAATGTTGGTAATGTTACTCATGCGCAACAGCAGGGAAGCGGGCAATCATCTGCAAGCGTATCGACAACACAATGCTCGGATTGTACCAATGTGATACCTACTGATGCCCGTTTTTGTCTGTTTTGTGGACATCAGCAGGTGATCCTACTCCAATGCAGCAACTGTGGCAAAAATCTGACGCCCGGCGCAAAATACTGTTCACGTTGTGGCCGTTCGACAGATGAAAAGCCTGCTGCCTGCATCTGTTCCAATTGTCAGAATGAGAATCTCCCTGGCGCAAAGTTTTGTGATAATTGCGGGCATCAGATTACCTGATACCACTGCCATCTCTGCTCAGCGAATGATTTTTTTCGAGGAATGAAATCCGGAGTCAGCTGTGGTGTTGGGCATAAGGATACTGTCTGGCCCTATCAGCGTTCCCGGATTGGTTACGGAGTTGCAGCCTGTTTGTACCCTATCACCGAGAATAGCCCCGAGTTTGCGCAGCCCAGTATCAAGAAGTCCTTTGTCTGTTTTGACTTGTACGTTACCAGGAAGAAAACGTAGGTTGGCAAATTTAGTCCCAGCCCCGAGATTGGCATCGTTTCCCAGGATGGAGTCTCCGAGATAGGCAAAATGACCGGCCTTGGCGTCATTCAGAAAGATGGAGTGCTTCACCTCTGTGGTATGACCGATCACACAGCATTTTCCGGTCAGGCAATATCCGCGCACATAGGCTCCTTGCCGTATCTCCGTATAGTTTCCTATGACAGCCGGACCCTTGATGAGGCTCCAGATTCAATCAGAACCCCTTTGCCCAGCTGAATTTTTTGTCCCATGATAACGGCTCCGGCCATGATTACCGAGGCTCCTGGAAGTAACTGTCCTTCACGCATGACTGATAATTTCCCCTTGCCCACCTTATCCCAGGAAATAGTGCATCCTTCTCCGCTTTGCAGGCTGTTTTGATAATACATCAGGTGTTTCTTCAGAGGAATTCCATCCAAAAGGTCCTCGTTTTCGAACGAACTGTAATCAAGGCTGTTCATATAGGCCTTCAGATTTTTCAAGCCGTTCCAGACATAGTCTGCTTCCTGAAAAATTTCTCTGTGGCTAAATTCGGTCAAATCAAAAAATGATATGGCTTCAAGCATTGTTTCTCCTGTGCGTTGTGCAGATAGAGTGGTTAATGATTTTTATAACAAAAAAGATGTGATATGGAAGAAGAATCAGATAATGGAGGATGGATAGTCTTTCTTTCTATTTATCTTGGATGAAAAAAGTACCCGATTTCCCATTGTAACCGTTTAAAAGAAAGAACAGACAGTGTAAGATTGTCGTATTTTTCGCATGGAGTTGTCATACCTCCCTTGACTTACTATAAGGTTATGTTTAGTTTCTTTCAACCATTCGTGCAGTAAACAGTGCTGTCTCCAGCTTCGCATTGAGGGGACTGGCAGCAAGTATATGATATAAAGAGGATAAAAATGGAATTTGACGACTCGTTATCAGCCAGTATGGATGATTTCGCAGAAAACACTCAAGATATGGATATACCGGAAGAGCTGCCCATGATGGCGGTTCGGGATGTAGTTGTTTTCAACTATATGATCCTGCCTCTGTTTGTAGGGCGCCCCGGTTCTGTGTCTGCAGTGAATGAGGCCATGGAAGGCGATAAGCTGCTGATGCTGGTTACCCAGAAAGATGCAACCAGCGACGAGCCGGAGCCAGATGACCTGTATAAGGTCGGAATGGTTTCCATGATTATGCGGACCTTAAAATTACCGGATGGTAGGCTGAAGGTCTTGGTGCAGGCCTTGTCCAAGGCGGAAATTAAATCCTATGAGCAAAAGAAACCTCATTTTCGGGTCAATATCGATTTGATTGAAGACGAGGTAGCCGAGGAGGTCACCGTTGAAGTGGAGGCCTTGATGCGCCTTGTGCGGGAGCAGACCGAAAAAATTATGTCCCTGCGCGGTATTCTTTCCGCCGACTTGATGGCGATCGTTAATAATATCGAGGAACCGGGCAGGCTTGCTGATCTTGTGGGCTCCAATCTTCGCCTCAAGGTTGCAGAATCGCAGAAAATTCTTGAGACAGCACATCCTCTGGAGCGCTTGCGCTTAGTGGCGGAGCTCCTGAACAAGGAGATGGAGGTCGCTACGGTTCAGGCGAAAATTCAGTCTGACGCCAAGGAAGAAATGTCGCGCTCTCAGCGGGAGTATTTTTTGCGCGAGCAGATGCAGGCCCTGAAAAAGGAACTGGGCGATGACGATGCGTACTCCGAAGAAATCGAAGAATTGGGCAAAAAAATCAAGAAGAAAAAAATGCCCAAGTATGCCCGCAAAGAGGCTCGTAAGGAGCTAAAGCGTCTTGAAATGATGCATCCTGATGCATCCGAGGCCAATATCATTCGTACTTATATCGAATGGATCATTGATCTGCCGTGGAAAAAGTCTTCCAAGGATATTCTTGACCTGGAAAAAGCAGCCCAGGTTCTGGATGAGGATCATTATGGCTTGGAAAAAATTAAGGAGCGTATCCTTGAATTTCTTGCTGTACGCAAACTGAACGCTGATACTAAGGGGCCTATTCTTTGTTTTGCCGGACCTCCTGGGGTAGGTAAGACGTCGCTGGGCCAGGCTGTTGCCAAGGCAATGGGTCGCAAGTTCTATCGATTATCCCTTGGTGGTATGCGGGATGAAGCTGAAATCCGGGGCCACCGTCGGACCTATATCGGTGCTATGCCTGGGCGTATCCTTCAGGGGCTGAAAAGTGTGGAAACCAATAATCCCGTTTTTATGATGGATGAGATCGATAAGATCGGCTCGGATTATCGCGGTGATCCCTCTTCCGCCCTGCTGGAAGTTCTTGATCCTGAGCAGAACGATACTTTTTCTGATCATTATATGAACATGCCTTTTGATCTTTCCAAGGTCATGTTTATCACCACTGCCAACAGGACGGACACCATTCCTGGGCCGCTCATGGACAGGATGGAGGTTATCCGGCTTGCCGGTTATACTCTGGAAGAGAAGATCGTTATCGCAAGAAGGTATCTTTTGCCAAGGCAGGTGAAAGAAAATGGCATTAAACTGAGTCTCATAAAGTTAGATGATCAGATGTTGGAGTTAATCGTCACCCATTATACCTTGGAGGCTGGAGTTAGAAATCTGGAGCGGGAGCTCGGTAAAGTTTGTCGTAAGCTGGCACGAAAAATTGCTGAAGGGGGTAAGGGGCCGTATATCATTTCCCAGAATACCCTGAAAAAATATTTGGGTCCTCCTAAATATTTGCCCGAAACAGAGCTGGATACCCTAATGCAACCAGGCTTAGCAGTCGGACTGGCCTGGACTTCTGTTGGTGGAGTCTTGCTGCATATCGAGACCTCTGTACTTCCTGGTAAAGGGAAGGTAATACTGACTGGTCAGCTGGGCGATGTAATGAAGGAATCAGCACAGGCTGCCCTGACCTATTGCCGAAGCCGTAGCAAGGCCCTTGGGGTAAGTGATCAATATTTTGATACCATTGATATTCATGTTCATGTCCCTGCCGGAGCTATCCCCAAAGATGGTCCTTCAGCCGGTATCACCATGACGACAGCACTTTGTTCGGCAATTACCGGAAAAATGGTAAAAAAAGGGGTGGCTATGACCGGTGAGGTGACCCTGCGCGGTCGGGTTCTGCCCATCGGAGGGCTGAAGGAAAAGGCCCTTGCCGCCTTACGAGCTGGTATTAAAAAAATTATCATTCCTTATGATAATGAAAAGGATTTGGTGGAAATTCCCGAAGAGATGCGCAAGAAGCTTTCCTTTTTTCCTGTGAAGCATATGGATGAGGTTCTTGAGCATGCTCTTGGCGGTTTGAAGAAATCAGTCAAAAAAAATGCTGCTTAGGACAGATATACAGGTTTCCAGTTTAACTGGAAACCTGTTTGCGCAGATATTTTCTCTTTCTGTTGAGTTTTTTAATGAACATCGTTGCTGCATAAGATGGAAATAATTGTTCGTTGTTGATGAATAAATACGAACTTATAGGCCAATTTAGCTGTGTGCTTTTTACTGTTGCCTATCTGGTCAAAGATATTATCTGGCTGAGAGCTATTTCAATAATAGGTTCTGCCGGATTCATTATTTTTAATTATTATTTTCCACCAAAGCCTATTTGGCTAGCGATTCACTGGAATTCTATCTGGATAGCCATCAATTCGATCCATTTTTTTATTTTAATAAAGGAGAGGCTGTTTGTCGATTTTACACAGGAGGAACGTGAACTCCATGATTCATTGTTGCCGACGTTATCAGCCGTAGAATTTAAAAAAATATTGAGCCAATCAAAATGGCAGACCTTACGTAAGGGAGAGTTCATTTTAAAGAAAGATGATTCTCTCAATTCGCTTATGTATATACATAAAGGTTCTATGAATGTTTTCCACGGACTGGTAAAGACTGACGTATTAAAAGACGGAGATTTTATTGGCCAATTGACCTTTGTTACAAGAGAATACGATTCGATTTCCTTATCCGCAATCGTAGCCTTGGAAGATATAAGGATCGTTCGGTGGTCATACAAAGAATTGCATAATTTGACAGATAAATACATGTCTATACGAGTTGCTTTGTTGTCAGTGCTAGCAGTTAATATGTCTGGAAAATTGACAAAATGTTTTTTTAATTGCAAGGAAAAGCAACTTTTAGAAAAAAATGAAAAATAGTTCAGTATTAGGAGGGGATTTGTCGGCAGTTTGTTAAAAATCCTTCGCAGAAACAGCGAGCAGATTATTTAAATGTTTAGTTCGTTTTTCAATTCACATATACAATCTTTTAAAGATGAGACATATTCCTTCCAATATCCAGGAGAAATATGCTCAACGACATGTTAGTGTACCGTAATTGTTTAGATTTGCGTGCTAGAGGATTTGCGTTAACGAAAACTACCCTGAGATTTGGAGAGGATACAATGATACATCATGATCAGGGATAAATGGTAAAAAGGAGATGTCGTGACTAGAAGACTGCTGGAGATAAACGAACAAGATTATGGACATAATCCGACGGAAGTGCGTGAAACAGACAAGTATAAAGAAGAATATGTTGGCTCTTTTGTCGATAAATGGGATGAGCTTATCGGCTGGGATGCCCGTGCCGAGAGTGAGGGAAGTTTTTTTATAGATATTCTTAAGGAGCGTGGTGTTGAACGGATTCTTGACGTATCTACGGGTACAGGGTTTCATTCAGTCCAGCTGCTGAAAGCAGGTTTTGATGTGACTAGTGTGGACGGAAGTCCGGTTATGCTGGCAAAAGCCTTTCAGAACGCCAAGCAGCATGGCTTTGTACTCCGGACTGTTCATGCGGACTGGCGCTGGCTGAATAAGGATGTACATAGTGCATATGATGCAGTGATTTGTCTGGGGAACTCTTTTACGCATCTTTTCAAAGAACATGATCGTCGTAAAGCCCTTGCCGAGTATTATGCCGTGCTGCGTCACAACGGTGTGCTGGTTATGGATCATCGGAATTATGACACTATGCTTGATAACGAATTTAAAACCAAGCATAAGTACTATTACTGCGGTGAAAATGTGAGCGCAGAGCCTGAATATATAGATGAGGGATTGGCTAGATTTAAGTATATTTTTCCGGATAAAACACTATTTCATTTAAATATGTTCCCCCTGCGCAGAGAGTATACACGCCGGCTGATGCAAGAGGTCGGATTTCAGCGTATTCAAACCTATGGTGATTTCAAGGAAACCTATAAGGCAGATGAGCCTGACTTTCTTATTCATGTTGCGGAAAAAGAGTATCTGTCGGAGGAGGAACGTGATGAGCAGTGAGTATTCAGATGTGGTCAAAATGTCAAGAGACTACTATAACAGCACGAATGCTGATGAATTCTATTATAATATCTGGGGCGGCGAAGATATCCATATCGGTCTGTACGAAAAAGCCAAAGATGATATACGAACGGCAAGTAGGCGGACGGTAGCCCGTCTGGCTGCTTGCATAGCCGATCATCCCCGTGAAAAACCGATAAAAAAGGTTCTTGATATCGGTTCGGGTTATGGTGGAGCAGCCCGCTATCTGGCGGAGCAGTACGGCTGGAATATACATTGTCTGAATCTGAGCGAGGCTGAAAATGAGCGGAACCGGAGAAAAAATAGAAAGGTCGGGCTGGAAGAGCGCATAGAGGTTGTTGACGGTAGTTTTGAATCCCTTCCTTTTGATGATTCTTCTTTTGATTTGGTTTGGTCTCAAGATGCCATCCTGCATAGCGGAAATAAGGAAAAGGTTTTTGAGGAAGCGCATCGGGTTCTCCGGCCTGAGGGTGAGTTTATCTTTACCGATCCGATGCAGAGCGATGACTGTCCAGAGGGTGTGCTTGAGCCCATACTTGCACGTATTCATCTTGACCATATGGGGTCTTTTGCTTTGTATCAACAACTTGCTTCAAAGAAAGGGTTCAGTGTCTTGTATACAGAGGAGCTTACGGAACAATTATCAGTGCATTATGCACGAGTAGCCGAAGAGACTAGGAAAAATTATACTATAATGTCTCAGGTCGCAAGTCCGGACTACCTTGACAGAATGCTTGCTGGCCTTGAACACTGGGTCAACGGCGGGAAAAAAGGGTATCTTGCATGGGGAATACTCCATCTGCAGAAAAAAATGTCCTGACCTATCTTCTTCAAGGAAAGCTTACAAGATGAAGCCCGATTTTACGGAATATATTCAGAATAATGTGGTGCTGGGAGACGGTGCGCTCGGCTCCTACCTCTTTGAACGTGGGGTCGAGCGAGGGCGGAATCTGGACTTGCTGAACGTGCAAGTATCTGATATTATCTTTAATGCCCATGAAGAGTATATTCGAGCCGGGAGTCAGCTGATTGAGACCAATACCTTTGGTGCCAACAGATTCAAGTTGCGTGAGTCTGGGGCCGAGGAGCGGGTAGAGGAAATTAATCGGTTAGGGGCGGAGATAGCTGTGAAGGCGGCAGGGCACCAGGTGTATGTTGCCGGTTCAGTTGGTCCGTCTGGAATAAATTTCCCTTGTGACGACGAAGAGGTTGGCCCAGATGATATAAGGGAAAGCCTGTGCGAACAAATACGGGGGTTGGCCCAAGGGGGGTTGATCTTCTGATTATAGAGACGTTTACTCGTCTTGACGAGATGCTGCTTGCCATTGCGGTTGCTCGTAAAGAGGCTCCTGATCTTCCTGTGATTGGACAGATGGTTTTTCCATCACGGGGGATGACTGTTCAAGGGGATGATGCCCTCAGTTGCGGCAGAGCCATGATTGAGGCCGGGGCTGCTATGGTGGGGACAAACTGCGGGCGAGGTATTGATGCTATGGTGTCGGCCATCGGCAGAATGTCTATACTGGCTGGTGAGGGCATTCCGCTCTCTGCTTTCCCCAATGCCGGGATGCCGGAGCAGGTAGGGCATCGTATGATTTATCCGGCACAGCCAGGGTATATGGCGATCAGAGCCAGGGAGATGATTCGCAACGGAGTGCATCTTATCGGCGGGTGCTGTGGCACGGCTCCTTCTCATATTCAGGAATTTCGTTCGGCCTTGAAAATTAAACCTGTGCGTGTCCAAGCCAAGAATGTGGAGATCAGGGAAGAGATCCAGGAAGATATTCTTCCTGAGCCTCGGAATGGCGGTTTTTTGGAAAGTCTTCAGCGTGGTCGCCTACCTATTATCGCAGAGCTTGATCCACCTACCCATCTGGATGCTGAACCGGTTCTGGCAGGGGCCGAACGATTAGCCGAGGCCGGAGTGGATGCCATTTCTCTGGGTGAGAATCCATTGGCCATTTTGCGGGCAGGAAATCTCGGTATGGCTTCTTTGATTCGGCAACGGACCGGTATCCAGACCATTCTCCATCAGACAGGCAGGGATTTGAATGCCCTGGGTCTCCAATCCCGGATGATGGAAGCGCATTTACTCGGCATAGAAGCTGTTCTGGCAGTCTCCGGGGATTCGGCAGCCGGTACGGATCAACCGGGGGTCAGCGGGATTTTTGATTTGCGTTCCGCAGGGCTGATCAGAATGTTGGACAGTATGAACCGGGGGATGAATATGGCCGGACGTCCTCTGAAAAAACAGACCAATTTCTCCATCGGCGCAGCCTTCAGTTTTCGTCCAGCCTCACCTGGCCTGCAAATTAGAAGGCTTGAGAAAAAGGCCGCACTCGGTGCCCGCTACGCCATGACCCAGCCGCTTTTTTCTGTTGATGAGATAGAGCAGATGATGGAGCAAGTACAGCATATTGATATCCTCATCTTTCCTGGGATCTTTCCGCTTATATCGTTACGCAATGCAGAATTTCTTCATAATGAAGTACCAGGAATTTACGTGCCTGCCGAGTTACGAAAGCAACTTGCTCGCTTTGACAAGGTCGCTGATCAGCGTAAGGTAGCATTGGAATATACAACCGAGTTGGTAGAAAAAATTTCTTCCTTTATTGATGGCCTCTACCTGATAAGTCCGCTCAATAAATGGGATATTATCCTTGATTTCGTTGTTCAGGCTCGTCAGGCGGGCTGGAAGGGCAGCGGGCGGGTGGACCAGCTTTGTGTAGCCGTATAACTAACAGTTAATACTCTACTTTAAATTTATTACGGAGTTTTTTATGTCAAGTCATCTTTTTACCTCAGAATCTGTTTCCGAAGGTCATCCTGACAAGGTGGCTGATCAGATCTCTGATGCCATTCTTGATGCCATTCTGGAGCAAGATGCCCATGCCCGCGTTGCCTGCGAGAGTTTGGTCACGACCGGTCTGGCTATGATTGCCGGAGAGATTACCACTACAGCTTGGGTTGACATGCCGGAGATTGTCCGCCAGACTATCCGTGGCATCGGATATAACTCTTCCGACATGGGGTTTGACTGGCAGTCCTGCGCAGTCATGACCTCCATTGGCAAGCAGTCCCCGGACATTGCTCAGGGGGTTGATGAAGGGACAGGGCTTGATCTGGATCAGGGGGCGGGAGATCAGGGGCTTATGTTTGGTTATGCCTGTGATGAGACCAAAGTGTTGATGCCAATGCCTATCACCTATGCTCATCGTCTGGTGAAAAGACAGTCTGAAGTGCGTAAAAATACGGTACTTCCTTGGCTGCGGCCTGACGCCAAGAGTCAGGTCACTATCCAGTATGAAGACAATGTGCCCAAACGGATTGAGGCCATAGTTGTTTCGACCCAGCATAGTCCGGATGTTTCCTATGCTGATTTGAAAGAGGGCGTGATGGAGGAGATCATCAAACCCACTCTGCCTGCCGAGATGATTGATGCGAATACCAAATACTTCATCAATCCGACAGGTCGTTTTGTTATCGGCGGCCCTGTAGGCGATTGCGGCGTAACCGGACGAAAAATTATTGTGGATTCCTATGGTGGACGCGGTTCACATGGCGGTGGTGCTTTTTCCGGCAAGGATCCCTCCAAGGTGGATCGTTCCTCCTCTTACATGGGCCGCTATGTGGCCAAGAATATTGTTGCAGCTGGACTGGCCTCCACCGTCGAGGTGCAGGTCGCCTATGCCATTGGTATCGCCAAACCGGTTTCCATCAATGTCAATACCTTCGGTACAGGTAAGGTTTCCGAGGAGCGTTTGGTTCAGCTGATAGAAGAGGTCTTTGACATGCGGCCCAAGGCAATTATTCAGCAGCTTGACCTGCTTCGTCCCATTTATAAAGCAACAGCAGCTTATGGTCATTTCGGTCGTGAGTTACCCAATTTTACCTGGGAGCGGACAGACAAAGCTGAAGAGCTGAAAAGCGCAGCAGGAATTTAAATTTTGTATATTTGATGCCGAGCGATGTGTAGTGGTGTTGTATTGCATTGTTTGGCTTTTTTCTATGATCTCCGGTGCAGAAATTATCCTCTCTGTTGCTGGAGCATCATCACGTTACCTAGCCTAGTTATCCTAGGGGAGTTTTTTATATAATGAATGATTATAAAGTAGCGGATATGAGCCTTGCTGAATGGGGACGCAAGGAAATTGCTATTGCTGAGACAGAAATGCCCGGCCTGATGGCCCTACGAGAGGAATACGGTAAGGATAAACCTTTGCAAGGTGCTCGAATTGCAGGCTGTCTTCATATGACTATCCAGACCGCAGTCCTGATGGAGACCCTGGTCGAGTTGGGTGCAGACCTGCGCTGGTCCTCCTGTAATATTTTTTCAACCCAGGATCAGGCGGCAGCAGCTATGGCCAAGGCCGGAATTCCTACTTTTGCCTGGAAGGGCGAGACTGATGAGGAGTTCTGGTGGTGCATTGAACAGACTATTTTTGGGCCTGATGATTGGACGCCCAATATGATTCTCGATGACGGTGGCGATCTGACCCAGATCATGCACGAAAAGTATCCTAAAATGATGAAGGATGTTCGCGGAATCTCCGAAGAAACCACCACCGGTGTTCATCGTTTGAATGAGATGGCCAAGGCCGGAACACTGCTTTCTCCGGCCATAAATGTCAATGACTCCGTTACAAAATCAAAATTTGATAATCTCTACGGCTGCGTGAGTCGCTGATCGACGGTATTAAACGGGCCACGGACGTGATGATTGCTGGTAAGATCGGCGTGGTTGTCGGTTATGGAGATGTGGGCAAGGGTTGTGCTCAGGCCCTGCGCGGTATGGGGGCCATGGTTTATGTTACAGAGATTGATCCTATCTGCGCCCTGCAGGCTGCTATGGAAGGCTTTAAGGTCGTGACTATGGAAGAGGCTGCCTCTGTCGGTAATATTTTTGTCACCTGCACCGGCAACCTAGAGGTCATCACCAGAGCTCATATGGACTTGATGAAAGACCAGACTATTGTCTGCAATATCGGTCATTTTGATTCTGAGATTGATATTGCCGGTCTGAAGGATCTGGAGTGGGAAAATATCAAGCCGCAGGTCGATCATGTGATTTTCCCGGACGGCAAGCGGATCATCATTCTGGCTGAAGGCCGATTAGTAAATCTCGGTTGCGCAACCGGTCACCCCAGCTTTGTGATGAGTAACTCTTTTACTAATCAGGTATTGGCTCAGATCGAGTTATGGAACAACTACGCCATTTATGAGAATCAGGTGTATTTTCTCCCGAAAAAGCTTGATGAGATGGTGGCCCGCCTGCACTTGGAAAAAATCGGTGCGCAGCTGACTGTTCTGAATAAGGAGCAGGCTGATTACATAGGCGTTGATGTAGAAGGTCCGTATAAGCCGGAATATTATCGTTATTAACGGAGAGACCCGAGAAATAACAGCTGTACTATTATTATAGTATAATACGGCAATTTTCTCGGCGAAATTCTCATCGACACCGATCCCGGCTTAGCAGAAAGGCACAGGAATTTTCCTGTGCCTTTGTTGTTTTCTATTGTTTTTCGTTGAGTCGTTTATTGCTGAATACCGCCTCGGAGAATTTCTCCCTTAAGGCGACAAAGAGTATTTTCACGAACCCTCCATGATTCTTCCGAAGTTTTTGGCTACTTGTGCTGCTTGTGTTGGTATTGCGGTCTTCTTTCTGATCAGCTTGTCTTCCGGCTCAGCGCATATTAATGCGCAAGCGGAAAATATGGTGAGAAGTATTCCAGCAACAGACATGTTGCCATTACAGAAAAATCTTTTCTGGCTTCTCGAAAACAAGCCTGCTGTTAAATTTTCCTTTATCACCGACTGGAAGGTCTCTGATGGGGTGGATGCCCTGCTGTTTACTTTTTATCAGGAAAATAATTTCTTTCCGTACTGGGTGACAGAGTACGGGCCAACCCGTAACGCCCATATTCTCCTCTCTGTCCTGCGTCGGGTTGACGAGGAAGGGCTAGATCTTAAACGATATCGTATAAGCAGAATTACAGCCTTATTGGTGAGCAGGAAGACAAAAGATCTTGCTCAGCTTGATCTCATGCTTACCTTGGCACTGTATACCTACCTTGGGGATATGCTGGAAGGTGCTGCTGCCAGTTGTTTGCTTGATCCAGCTTTATTTTCTACTGCCCGTTCTACAGTTGCCGATCGCAAGGCTATGCTTCACCAAGCGGTAAGCGCCCTTGATTTACGCCAGTTCTTAAAAAAATTACCGCCGCATCATTACGAATATCAGTCGTTAAAAAAAATGCTGGTTAGGTATAGAAGAATGGCTGGGCAAGGAGGTTGGTCTAAAATTCCTTCTGGTCAGACTCTGAGGCCGGGGATGGCAGATCCACGGCTGAGGCTGCTGGCGGAGCGGTTATTTATTACCGGCGACCTGAAAGATTTTTCTGTTATTGCTCCACCTCCTCTGCTTGCTCGCCCAAAGCCTTTTCCTGGACCGGTAACAGTCACTTATAATCACATCTCTCTTAGAGAAGCCCTGCTTCCACCATCATGGTGGCTCATTCCTCCTGCTCTTCCGCCGGTTCATCGTCTTCAGTATAGCAATGCCTTGCTCCGGGCTGTGCAGCATTTTCAGCAGCGCTATAACCTTGAACAGGATGGTGTTATCGGGAAGAATACTTTAGAAACACTGAACCTGCCGGTTGAGAATCATATCAATAAAATCATCCTCAATATGGAGCGCTGGCGCTGGTTGCCCCATCAGCTTCAAGGGCGTCGTATTCTTGTTAATATTGCCGGGTTTCGTCTTGTTGGCATGAATGACCGCAAGGTTGAGATAACCATGCCGGTAATTGTTGGAAAAGTAGGGCACAATACCCCGATTTTTAACCATGTGATGACCTATGTCGAGGTTAATCCCTATTGGAATATACCGCCTTCCATTGTCCGTAACGAGATAGTCGACAAGGTTATAGAAAATCCTTTCTATCTACAGGAACAGCGTATTCGTATATTTGCCAATTGGCAGGAGGGAGCGCCGGAGGTTATGCCGGGAAACATTGACTGGGAAAATATAGGACGAGGGATTAATCAATTTCACCTGCGTCAGGAACCGGGCCCTGGCAATGCTCTGGGTACGATGAAATTCATGTTTCCCAATAATAATAATGTGTACCTGCATGACACACCAGCGCATGGTTTATTCAGGCGGGTCAAACGTACCTTCAGTCATGGCTGTATCCGATTAAGTCGTCCTTTGGATCTAGCCAGCTATATCCTGAGTAACGATCATCAGATGGTCTTGCGGAAGCAGCTGAAAGCGCAGGTCGCCAGCAGAAAGCGAAAGATTTTTGTCCTTAATCAACCCCTGCCGGTACATCTTATTTATCGAACAGCTCGGGTTGATCGTAACACCGGAGCAGCTTATTTTTATGACGATATATACGGTCGGGATGCTCGGCTGGCAGCAGCATTGTTTCCTGAGCAAAAGACAAAATGTAGGTACTCGTATTAAAGGGCTGGGGTAACTCAGGGCAGCTCAAGGCACAGCTCAGGATTTGCGAGCAGGATCTTTTTGTTAATTTTTCCGCTCCCTATTTTGGGGAGTGATTCAACAAACTGAAACTTTCTAGGAACCATATAGGAGGCTAATCGTTGACGACAATAGTCCTCCAGTTCGCCTACATCAAGCGTGGCATTATCTTCTAGGGTAACGAAGGCCTTGGGCACACAGCCCCTTCTTTTTTCTGCCACGCCAATAACAGCGACTTCTTTTATCGCAGGGTGCTGTTGGATAATCAGCTCGACCTGCAATGGATACACTTTGAGACCTGCTACCTTGATCATCCCGCTTTTACGCTCAACAAAGCGGAAAACCCCCTCGTTATCCTTTTGGGCCAGATCTCCGCTAAAGTACCAACCCTCTTTGCTCGGAAAGTCCGGGGTATTATGATAGCCTGAAGAGACTGCCGGACCTGAAAAAATCAGTTCTCCGGTTTCCCCTACTGCTACTTCCTGACCGTCTTCGTCAACAAGTCTAACCTGATAATAGGGGCAGGGCTTGCCCATAGAGCCGTCTGTCCGATACTGATCCGGCGGATTAGCCAGAGCGATACCGGTTGTTTCCGTGCTTCCCCATACAGACAGAATGGGAAGACCAAAGGCATCACGGAAGTTTTTATGGATTTCCTGATCAGTAAACATGCCTCCGCTTTCTGCAATTCGCAGACAAGGGAAGGCTATTTTTTTGCAGTGCCGAGCCATCATTTTGTACATGACGGCCAGGCCCATTATGCAGGTAACCCGGTGTCGGATAATGGTTTTAGCAATGGCCTTAGGGCTGATGTCTGTGAGTAAAACCAGCGAAGCCCCGGTGTAGAGAGCTCGGCAGAAAAGTTCATGGGGATGGGAGAAAGAGGCAAACATGCAGAGATGGACGTCATCTGCTGTCATATGAAAGACTTCAATTGCAGAGCGGGTATTCCAGTAGAGGTGAGCATGGGTGCAGAGAGCCCCTTTGGGAAAACCGCTGGAACCGGTGGTGAAGTTGAGATAGGCGCAGTCGTCTGGGATCTGGGGCAGAGGCGGGGTAGGGGAGTGCTCAACGCAAGTCTGCCAAGAAGTAGCATCTGGATTTTCAGGCGTTTTTTGTACAGCAATGACAGTTACTCCATATGTTATTCCATATTCCTGAATGAAACAGAGCACCTCGGCCCGAACCGTTGATTCGTCCAAAATGATCACAGCGGGTTTGAGTGAGGTGATCATCTCCTCAATATGCTGTGTATTTTCCAGGTAGTTGATCGGGCAGGTCAGTGCCTTTATGCTGCTTGCTGCCAAAAAGATGAAGATCAGCTCCGGTCTTCTGGGGAGCAAGAGGCAGATTTTATCCCCTGGTCTGATGCCATGTTCTATTAAAAATCCGGAAGTGCTCTTGATGATATTCTGGGTCTCTGAAAAGGTAAAGTTGCCTTTAGATGAGCGGATAAAGGTTTTGTTCGGTGTTTCTTCTACCCAGCATCGGAGGGCCTCGTCCAAGGTTTGCGGATCGTCTGTCATCGGCATAGCATTTTGAGGAGTTCTATGGGGTTAGTGATTTCATTGGAGGGTCTGTTGTTTTGATGAGTTATCAAAAAAATGACAATCAATGTACCATAGGCTCAATCGCCTGCAAATGGTATTTGTAGGATTCGGGTCAAAGCATCATCATTCCCCCCTCCTTTTCTCAACCGCGCTTTCTGTTTGACAGATGGCAGCTTTTTTTGTATTGTCAAGTATTTTTTGCACCGATGGTAAAATTGATTAAAATTTTGTCAAAAAATTCGGTCCAATTTCCTATTGAAAGAAATGAGCATTATAGAATTTCCGGGAGTCATTATATGTGTCGATTAGCCCTGAAAACCGCAGATATACCCTTCTCACCGTACGAGGTGCTGAGCGGCATGGAGGCCATGCAGGAGGGATATGACGGCAGCGGTCTCGGACTGCTGCTGCGCGGTGTCAGTTTTGAGGATTATAAATATAAAAAAGAAAACCAGATTATCCTGTCCGGTATTGCCCATACCGAGGCCGCGTTCAATCGTCTCCAGCGACTGATGGAGGAACGAGGCTTTGAGCAGGACTATGATCACCGCTTTAAGGTGAATGCTGATCTTATTGAAGCCAAAGATCGTTATCAATACATTGTTCGGGTGTACAAGAAGCCGGATGGTCTGACCACCGAGGAAATGGAAGAGCGATTGATGCAGACCCGTCTTTTTCTCCGCAAGAACGGTGAAGAACACGGCAATGATCTGACCATCTTTTCTTTCTGGTCCGATGTTGTGACCATCAAGGAAGTGGGCTGGCCCTTACAGGTGGGTGATGCCCTTGGGCTGAACGATGATCGCATCAAGGCCCGAGTGGTTATGGCTCAGGGACGGCAGAATACCAACTACGGTATTAATCTCTATGCCTGCCATCCTTTCTTTATTCAGGGCATTGCCACCATGACCAACGGCGAAAATACCGCCTTTGTGCCGATCAAGGAGTGGCTGGAAGGGAAGAAAATCCCCGGCTACATGGGCTACCAATCCGACTCCGAGGTCTTTGCTCATATTCTCCATTATGTGACCAAGAAACTTGGGTTACCCTTGGCAGCCTATAAGCATGTCATCACCCCGCTGAGAAGCGAAGAGCTGAATGTCCATCCCCAGGGAGATTTCCTCAAGGGCCTGCGTACAGCTTGTCGTCGTCTGATCATTGACGGCCCTAATGCAGTCATCGGCACCCTGCCGGATGAAACCTGTATGCTGGCCATGGATGCGAAAAAACTGCGGCCCGCCACGGTCGGCGGTCGTCCTGGTGCCTGGGCTATTGCTTCGGAAATGTGCGGTGTGGAGGCCTTGGTTCCAGATCGTGACCCCTCCCTTGATTTTCAGCCCATGCGTGAACACACAGTAATTATTCCACCCGAAAGAAAGGAACTTCAGATATGGTCTCAGTTCGATCAGTTTACACTCAGCCAAGCAGCCTGACCGCCAACGATCTGCCTTGGATCATCAAGCACCGTGAGGATCGTTGCACCCTCTGCGGGAAATGCACAGCGGTCTGCCCCAAGCAGGCTATTTACCTGACCTACCGCAGACAGCGGGTGCCCAAGCTGGATATCCTCAAGAAAAAACGCGGCAACGATTATCGTCATTTTGTCGGCATTCGTCAGAATACTGAAGTGGACAAGATGTGCATCGGTTGCGGCATGTGTTCCTCGGTTTGTCCCAATGAGGCCATCGCTCCGGTGCCCAATCCTAATGAGCATCGTTCCCGCTTTCATATGGATCAGAAAGGTGATTCCTGGAAGCGAGGCGGTCGCCGCAATGCTCCGGGCAAGACCATTCTGGATCGTATTTCCTTTGGCAGGATTTCCATGCTCACCGATCCTGCTTTGGATGCGGGTCGGCATGAGTTCAGCACCAACACCATCTTGGGCCGGGTACTGCCGCCAGAAGAATTTCTTCGCCGTAAGGCCTCGGGCGAGTGGATTCCGCCGACCCGTGAGATTTTCCCCTTTGTGATCGGCTCCATGTCCTTTGGTGCGTTGTCGCCCAATATGTGGTTGGGCCTGCTTCAGGGTGTGGCCTATTGTAATGAGGTGCTGGGTATTCCCGTGGTCATGGCCACCGGTGAGGGCGGTTGTCCGCCGTGGGTTCTCAAAAGCCCGTTCCTGAAATACATCATTCTTCAGATCGCTTCCGGTTATTTTGGCTGGGATGAGATTATCCGGGCCATCCCGGATATGCAATGCGATCCGGCAGCCATTGAGATCAAGTACGGCCAGGGTGCCAAGCCTGGTGACGGCGGACTGCTGATGTGGTTCAAAGTCTCTAAGCTCATCGCCCGTTTGCGCGGGGTACCGGAAGGTGTTGATTTGCCTTCGCCGCCGGTCCATCAGACGCTCTACTCCATTGAGGAGAGTGTTATGAAGATGATCCAGACCCTGTCTATGGCCTTTAATTTCCGGGTACCGGTGTATCCGAAAATTTCTGGATCGACCTCGGCTAAGTCTGTGCTCAATAATCTGGTCCGTAATCCGTATGCTGGTGCTCTGCTGATTGACGGTATTGATGGTGGAACCGGTGCAGCCTATAACGTGTCTATGGATGCGACCGGCTATCCCATCGCCTCAAACCTGCGTGAGTGTTATCAGGAGTTGGTTGCCCAAGGTCGCCAGAATGAGATTCCGCTCTTTGCTGCCGGTGGTGTGGGCAAAAACGGTAATGTGACGCAGAACGGTATGGCCTTGATCATGCTCGGTGCTTCCGGCGTCCATATTGGCAAGTACATCATGCAGGCCTGCGCAGGCTGTCTCGGCAATGAGATGGGTCGCTGTAATGTCTGTAACGTGGGTATTTGTCCGAAGGGTATTACCAGCCAGAACGAGAAATTGTTCCGTCGGTTGGATCCTGATGATGTGGCCCAGCGGGTTGCTGATACCTTCTCCTCCATCAAAACTGAGATGAAGAAGATTATGGCTCCGCTTGGTCGTTCGCAGAGTTTGCCTATCGGTATGTCCGATGCCCTTGGCATTGATGATGCTGATGCGGCTAAACGGTTGGGGATTAAGTACGCTTGTTAACGGTTGGATTTACCGGTACACTGCCCTAGTTATAGGGCAGTGTAGTCCTTGTAAGGAGGCGGAAGGTGGTTTCTGATAACACAAAGAAGAGAATCAGTAAACGCACCAAATGCCCAAAATGTGGGTATATTAACACTACAGAATGTCAAGTTGAATGTCCGGAATGTGGTGTAATCTACAGAAAAATTATTGAAAAAGCATTTAAGGACACGATTGCAACCATTGGTAATAAAGGGCTTGAACACGCAGAAAATGAATTAAGTAGGTTGGCGAATCGTTTTCCAGCATTGAGAAAAACTTGCGATCAATACACTGCATTTATTAATCATGCTTTAAAAAAATATGCAGATGAAAAATACAATTTATCAACGGGTTATTTTGAAAAGCTTTTAGAGAAACAACCTGCGTTACACCAAGCAATCATTCCTTTTCTGGAACAAAAAGAGATTCAGGGAAAAAAGTTTGATCAATGCGAATCTGGAGATACCTCCACAACTGAGGTAAAAGAAAAAAGTGTTGCATCAACGCCAAAAAATCGAAAATCTTTAAATTGGAATGAGTTCAGTAATAGAAAAATATCCAAAAAGGAAACGATTTCGCTCGTTACAGTATTATTTATTGCCGTAATAATATTGTCTCAAGGAGATAACAGCAGCCTTGAACCAAAATTCTACACAAAGGATATAAAATATACTCTCCAGCCGACTAGCAGTCCTAAGTCATCAGTTACCTCAACTGGGTATGCTGAAACTGTAGCAGTCTTGTTGAATGCATTATACGGAGAAAGTTGTCATGCAGAGGTCTCTGGCATATTTAGGAAAACACTTAAAATTGATTGGACCCGTAATACAAACAAATTTGCTTCAATTAAAGTGTTTGCTGAAGTTGGGAACGTAAGAGCAAAATTGTATGAAGATGGTGTGAGATATTTTCAATTTCCGAATGATGCCTGCACATATAATGTTATCGATTGGAAAACAGGGGTGAAGAGATCCATATCTGATAGGGCCCGTATTGTTTTAGAAATTAACTGATTGAGGGGGACAATAATGAAATTAGCAGCTATTATTTTATTTACTATATTTTGCACTACAGAAATAGCTTATTCTTATGATATTAATGCGTATTGTAAGTCTGTGTCAGAGGTCGCGGGAGGTAGCTATCAAATTGAGGAGGCCTGTAGGAAGATGGAGAAGCAGTCCAAAAAAAATATTTCAAAGATGACAATTTCCAAAAGAATTAAAAAATATTGTGATGAAGTTGGTAAAGTTGTTGGTGGAAGCTATCAGATTATGGAGAGTTGCATAAAACAAGAATTGTCAGCAAAAGGTCGATTGTAAATCAGGTAATGTCAAAAGGTAAAGTTGTAACTCGTCCTCCGCGTTTACGTTGCTCAATAAGATCTGAGAGCAATATGCTGCCAGAGTATGACTTCAGCGGCAAAAAAGGCGTTCGCGGTAAATACTATCATGCTTACCAGCAAGGTTATACAGTTAGAGTTCAGAAAGAGGACGGTAGCATTGCCACTCAATATTTTACCTTGGAAGACGGAGCTGTGTTGCTGACTCTGGAATTTTCCCGGCTCGAAAAGAGTTAGCCAAACCTTACTTGGCATGAGAATATGTTATGAAACCTTTTTCCAAATGGACAAAACAGGATGTTGAGGAAGAATTTGGACTTTCATCTGTAAGGGATAGCCCGACGCTTCAGACATGGCTGACCAATATCCAGGCGGTATCTGATGACGAGGCTGCCCGGTTAGGGCGGCTGGCGGAAAAATTGCGCACCCATGCTCACGATTGGAACGAAGAAGAATTAAAAATTTACTTCATAGCTTTTTTACTGGATTTTGTAGAATTTTATCAGCCTTCGTATCGACCTTTTCTGGAACGTGAATTGTCGGTCAACTATGCTGAAGATAAAAAAATTTGGGGCATTGTTGATTTTTTGGTGGCATCAGGAACGCAGTTCCCCAAAGAACCGGTCTTTTTTCTCCACGAGTATAAGAAGCAACTGGATACATCAAATGACCCGCTTGGACAGCTGCTGGCGGAGATGGTCGCCGCGCAGGCATTGAACAGCCGACCCCATCCGATTTACGGGGCCTATATCATCGGCAGGCATTGGTATTTTGTTGTATTGGAAGGAAAGACATACGCGGAAAGTCTGGCCTATGACGCGACAAAAGATGATATCATGCAGATTGTCGGCATTCTGCGCCATACACAGCTTTTGATTGATAGGATTATTCATTCCGGTGGCCTGAACAGCGGAGCATAAAAGACTCCCGCTGGAACATGCCAGCAAACAAGGCGGTTTAAAATATCTGTTACTGTTTAATGTCATACAATTTGTTAAAGCAGAAGCTGCTCAACAGTAAACTGATGAAGCAAAAGAAAAGCGAACTTAACGCCACAAAGCTTGCCCAGCTGATGGAAGAAGCATCAAAAAAGAACCTGTTTGCCGATATTAAAAATCCTGCTGAATGGCAACGTGAAATACGAAAAGAACGTTCCTTGCCGGGAAGGGAAAGCTGATGCTGTTGGACGCGATATAAATGCAAGACGCCCGCTGGCACATGCCGCCCAACAAGGCTAAGGCCCTGATGCTGGCCAAGCGGCAATTATCTGAATTGGTCTGCGATGCGGTCAATCTTGAGGGAATCAACTATACCCTGCCGGAAGTGCAAACCCTGCTGGACGGCATAACCGTTGGCGGTCATAAGCTGAGTGATCAGCAGATTGTTCTGAATCAGTCCAATGCTTGGCAGAAAGTTTTTGCTTTGGTAAAAAATGACCAGTTTGCTGTTACTGCCGAGGTTGCCTGCGAGCTGCACGGAATCGCGGCAAAAGAAGATGCCTTAGAATGGGGCCAATTTCGTTCCGGCGGGGTGAGCATAGCAGGAACAGAGTATATGCCGCCACCGGCGGACCAGCTGTCAAAACTGTTTGCCGAGATGATCGAAAAAGCAGAGCAGATTTCGGATGTATACGACCGGGCTATTTTCTACTTTCTCAGGATGGCTCGGAGTCAGTTTTTTTATGACGTTAATAAGCGGATGGGTCGTTTTATGATGAACGGTTTTTTGCTGCACAACGGCTATCCGGCGATCAATCTTCCGGCAAAGCGACAATTAGAATTCAACCGGCTGATGCTTGATTTCTACGCAACCGGGGATCAGGACGCGATGAACAATTTTCTTCGTTCCTGCTTGGATGAGAAAATTATCAATATAATGAAAGAAAACCAGATACAAGGGCAGGCTGCCCATAATCACTGATTTTATACCTATGAGTGAGCAAAAAATAATAACAGTAAGCGGCAAAGATGCAAAGGGCCTGCGCCTGACATCCAAGATTTTCGAAGAAGAGGTACGCGGTGCAGCCGCTGATGCCGACGAATTGATTCTGGAGTCCTTTGGGCAGCATAATATCGGCCTGCGACTCGGTAATGTAGAGCGTCCTTTGACGCTCCGAATTACTGGTCCGGTAGGACAGCGCGTGGGCTGTATGGGCATGGCCGGTTCTACGATCATCTGCGAAGGCTCAGCCTCGGACGACGTGGGCTACCTCAACATCGGTGCGGACGTCATTGTTAAAGGCGATGCCACCAACGGTATCTGTAGCGCAATGGCTGGCGGTCGGGTGATGATCGGCGGTTCCATCGGTGCTCGTGGCCTGACCATGACCAAGTGGAATCCGGTGTATGAAAAGCCGGAAATGTGGGTCATGGGCTCTGTGGGTGACACCTTTGCCGAGTTCAACTGCGGCGGAATTGCGGTTGTCTGTGGTCATGAAGCCAAGAACCCGGACAATGTTCTGGGCTATCGTCCCTGCGTAGGTATGGTCGGCGGTCAGGTCTATTTTCGCGGCAAGACCGATGACAGCTACTCACGGAAGAATGCAAAATTGACCAAGCCCTCGGACGAGGAATGGCAGTGGCTCATGGATCGCTTACCGGGTTACCTTGAGGCCATTGGTCGTCCGGAACTCTTGGAGACCTTAAGTAAGCGCGAGGAATGGAATCTGCTTACCGCAGTAACCGCTCAGGAGCGGGCTCTGATGTTCTCCGGTCCTATGCCTATGTCCGAGTTTGCGGCCCGCGTCTGGAACAACGGTTTCGGCGGTGGTGATCCTCTGCGCGATTTAGCTCCGGGCTTGGACCGGTCGGTCATCGGAGTGGTGGAAACCGGTAATATGCGGCGAAGGAGCCCCTACTGGGTAAATCGTGATTCTGCCGCGCCTTGTACCTATTACTGCCCCATGCATATCCCGACCATTGATCGGCTGCGTATGATTCGGGAGGGCAAAAATGATGAAGCTTACGAGATGCTGCTCCGCTATACCCCGTTTCCGGCGTCGGTTTGCGGAACCATCTGTCCCAATCTCTGCATCCAGAATTGCTCCCGCAAAAAGGTGGATCATTCCATTGATGTTGCCGTGCTTGGCCAAGCGGTGCATAACGTCGATCCGCCCAAGTGCAAGCCTGCTACCGGTCATAAGGTCGCCATTATTGGCGGTGGTCCGGCAGGTATGGGTGCTGCTTGGCATCTGGCTTTGGCAGGAATTGAGGCCCATATTTTTGAACGGGGTGGAGAACTCGGCGGTAAGCTGGCCCAGACCATTCCCTGGGAACGCATGACCAAGGCGGTTTGGCAGATGGAGGTTGAGCGTTTTCTTAAGAATGAGCTCATCACGGTCAGCCTCGGCGTGGAAATGACCACGGAGAAGATGGAAGAGCTGAAGGAGGCATACGATTATGTTATCGTTGCCGTTGGTACTCATCAGCCGAAGACCATCCCCTTTACCGGTCATGAGCGGGTTGTCCCAGCCCTGGATTATCTGAAGGCGGCCAAAAGTGATTCACCCATGAAAACCGGCAAACAGGTGGTGGTTATCGGTGCTGGCAATGTGGGCTGTGACGTGGCAGCGGAATGCTACCGTCTTGGTGCTCAAGAAGTGACCTTGGTGGATATCCAGAAGCCTTTAGCTTTTGGTAAAGAGCGTGATGCAGCTGAGGCTCTGGGAGCGACTTTCAAGTGGCCTGTCATGACCAAGGAAGTCACTGAAGAGGGTTTGGTTACGGATAAAGATGAGCTGATTCCAGCCCAGACTGTGATTATCTCCATTGGTGATGTGCCGAATCTGCTTCCTGCCAGGGAGCGTCGAGGTAGTCAATATTGCTGGTGGTTCCTGGATTAAAACCGATGATGCTGGTCGGACCAGTGATGAAAAAATTCTTGCTATAGGCGATGTTGAGCGTCCTGGTTTGGCTACCAATGCCTTGGGTGCGGCTAAGCGGACAGCAGAGTATCTGGCCTCTGTTTTGGAAGGAAAAGAGTGGAAGCCCTTTGCCCAGAAGCTGATCCAGTACGAAGCCTTGACCATTGCCCATTATGATCCAGAGGAAGATAAGGGCGATACTGAAAACCAGCAGGCAGCTCGTTGCCTGAGTTGCGGTTCCTGTCGTGACTGCCATCTCTGCGAGACCATTTGTCCGACCCATGCCATTTCTCGACGAGAGGTTCTGGCTACCGAGCCGGAGGGAGTCAGCTTTGAGTATGTGTCTGATGACAGCAAGTGTATCGCCTGCGGATTTTGCGCTGATACTTGCCCTTGCGGTATTTGGACAATGAGGCCGTATTAAATAATACGGTACGGCAACATGTGGAAGCTCCTAAAAGGAGATTATTAAAAAAAGGGGGGCTTGATGTCCCCCTTTTTTAGAGTATGCTGAAGCTCCTGTACTTCCTGTTACCGAAGAACTGCTGTAAATTCATAAAATACTCTTTCAATGGGAATGGCAAAACCGACATTTTTGCCATTCCGCTCAGTCCTGGTAGCAATCCCTCGTACATATCCAGTAGCATCCAGAACAGGCCCGCCACTTTTATTCAGAGGGATCTCCACATCAATTTGAAGAAACATCTGATTGAACACACCGACTCGCCGATACCCGGAAAAATTTCCTGGTATAAAATTCCCAGCGATCACATTCTTTTCAGAGCCAGCAGAATCGCCGAAAACAAATATAGGGTCACCCAATCTAAAGGAGCCCGAGGGGGAAGGTTCAAGAACAAAATTGTTCTGAACCGAGGTGACAGTCAACAGGGCGAGATCATAATTTTGACTCATTTGCACCAAGGATGCGCTCTGTTCAGAACCATCAGACAAACCGATTTTTAGAGCAGGATGTTTCAGAGCCCTTTGCTGTTCGGTCAAGCGTAGTTCATCTTTTTCCTGCCTGACCTTGAAATTAACAAGATATCTTTCCCGCTCAAGAATCAAGAGCTTCAACCCATCTCTTGAGCTGCCCCTGCCCACTTTTTTAAAGCGTGCTCGATAGCTGCTCAATTTTTCTTCCTCAAAATCTAAGAGCTGTCTGTTGCGTTGCACCTGCTCCTGCAGTACAGCCAGCTTTTCCGAATCAGGTTCAACCACCTGCTTACTGGTAATAATGAAGCTTTTCTTGATAAAAAAACCGGCACCTCTTCCCCAAGGTGTTTTTACGGAAACGATTACCGGACGAACCTGTTCTACGGTGGATAGGACTGTTCTCGGGTCCAACCCTGCCAATCCTGCTGCACGAGATAGCTCCTGTCTCAACGAGCCTGTAAGGTCATCAGGGGCTTGAGCAGCTGAATAGGGTCCTATCCTCTCTTTTTTCATATAAGAAGAGCCTATCACGCCAAATGCTAACAATAAGCCGAGCAGTTGTATGTAATTGCCAATATTGGAAAAAGGTAGCTCCTTTGCCGAACCACTCATATTTACGGAACTGTATGAATCTTTTTGTTTTTTCCTTTTCAACTCTTCTGCGGAAATGTATTGCCCGAGATTCAAGTGTGAGAGCAACGCTCATCTTATTCAGTCCAATTGCTCCGAATCCTCATCGTTTCTCTTTCTGGAGGGAAACAAAAGTGCCCCAAACAGATCATCCGCCTTATTGGCAAAAATTCTCGGAAGATGCATACTCATATAGTCTTCCCGTCTTTCCATTTTTTCGCGAAAATAATCAATATTTTTCGAGAAGTTGTCTGCGTCGTGCATTTTTATTTCCCTTCATAATAAGCATATGATTTACTGTTATGGAAGTGGCAACAGCATCACTCAGGATATCTGCAAGAAAGCGAATCCCATCAATGTGTTCCTCACGAAAGGTCTTTTTTTGTCCTGAGGTCAGATACACCATTCCTATCATACTTTTCTTTTTTCCGTCCCACGCCTTTAAGGGAGCAATTGCCAAGGATCCGACTATCTCGGTAAACGAGTCATCCTCTGCTTCCTGAAAAATCTTTTCTTGAAGAGCTTTTTTGATGTCCCTGTAGACCAGGACATTGCA
Source organism: Candidatus Electrothrix aarhusensis (assembly GCA_004028505.1). Lineage (GTDB taxonomy): Bacteria > Desulfobacterota > Desulfobulbia > Desulfobulbales > Desulfobulbaceae > Electrothrix > Electrothrix aarhusensis. Next base: position 54,754 of record MTKO01000081.1, on the reverse strand, counting down.
GGTATTACGTTCTTCAATCAAGTAACGCGGAATCCCTTGGTTGGCTGGGACCGGTTTGGTAAGCCATGCGCTGTCCTGTAAACCGTCGGTCTGGGTAAGGGTCTGATAGATAATATTGCCCTGTTCTTCCTGGTGCGGGAGAGCGATGCGGATAGCCAGTTCAATGTTTTTTTCACTGGTGATTATTCGCAGGTATCCCTTGATCAATTCTAGGGATTCAGAAAGATGCCGGAGGCAGTCTTCCGGCAAGGCTTTTTCTTTCGCGGCAAGTCTTTTCAGGAGCTGAGAATGTTCATTTCGCATCTGATGGGCAAGTTGGTGCAGGGTTTCCTGCATGTCCAGCAGACGGTGCATTCGCCTGCGGAGGGCGAAAAAATTGGCGGCGAAAAAAAAGAAAGCCAAGAAAAGAATAACTCCGTTTTTAAGAGCAGAGCTGAGGTCAGGGAAAAATACAGCATGGAGACTAAGAAAAACAAGTATGGAGGAGATGAGCAGATAGAGTATCCAACGTCTGCGAAAAAAAAAGGCAAATTGGTTATATTGCCAAGCTGTTTTTCCTTCAGTGTATGCTGTAAGGCATTGCTGGTCTGTCCCGCCAATAAGGGCGGAAAGAGGTGCATCCTGAACTTCTTTAAAGATAAGTACTGTTGTCAGCAGGGGAATGGCATAGAAATATAGCCAATAACCCTGAATAAAGACTTTAAGGGCATCACCCTGGAGATAAGTGGATACTTCTAGGCCAATCCAAAGACAGACCGCCTGAACAAGGTAGAGAACGAGAAATTTACTAAGCTTTGCCATCAAGGATATTATTTCATCATGCTGAAGGGAAAAGGATTACCAATACTCTCTTGTTTGAACATGGTCGCCCAAAAAAGTCAACAGTAACCGGCTGTGTTCGAAGCATATTTTATTTGATGTTATTCATACACGAAAGGAAGATTGCCAAATTTCCCTTTGGGCATACGTTGCTGAGGAGGTCATTATCCTCTGCTGGGTAAAAAATGGCAGAATTGTATAGAATTTCTTTATCAATGGGTAACAGCTACTCAGATTTTATGAGGAATTCATGAGAGTAGGAAATAACATTTTCTATAAATATTGAGTAGGAATTTGTTTTTATTGCGAAGGGATACAGTGCTAACAAGATGAAATAAATATATATTACCAGATATGGCATAATTAATGCTTATTGAGAATAGAAGTAATTTTTATTATGATTCTTATCCTGAATAAAAAAGATACGGTTAATATCTCTGCGTCCTTTTACGGTGCCGAATTCAGCGATAAATGTGAATTTTTTTCAAAAAGATGGTATCAATTTTTGAGGTTAGAATAATGAATGAGAGCGTGATAAATTGTTGGGAGTTCAAAGAGTGCGGTAGGGAGCCGGGCGGAATAAATGTATCTGCACGAGGGATATGTCCTGTGACTATAGAGCATGACCTGAACGGCATCCATGATGGTAAAAATGGCGGACGTTGCTGCTGGATTTTTTCTTGCGGAGCAGAGGAACTGAAAAATTTTGAAAAAAAAATAGCAGGATGTAGCAAGTGTGACTTTTACAATTCAGCAAAAGCTTCTGAAGGCTTACTGGTTTTTCTCTAGCGTTAAGGTAAATAAAAGCATTCAGAGCTCATTCGGGCACTGCCTACCGGGTTGCCCCGGTTTCCTTCCTTCTCCGTGAACTTTTCAGGGACAGTGTATAGCTTATAAGGTTATAAGTTGCTCAGCACATCCAAAATTTCGCTTAGGGTGCGCTGAGCTCTTGCTCCAGTTCAGCTAAATATCCTCACTTGAGTCGGTAATATCGCCTCGGCTTACCTTTTCCTCGTCCAGTATCTTATGGAGAATGGCTGTCAGGCAACCGCTGAAGGTAATCTTGTCCCCGACCGTTGGCAAAAATAAAGGAGGATTTTGCTGCCATGTCTTCCCAGGTAATAGTTGAGGGATTCTTGGCCACGGTTTCAAAGAAGTTCCGGTTATAGGGGTCGTTGATAAGTGCCATTCCTGTCCCAATGGTGGCAAGGATATCAATATGGCCAAGAAACATTCGGGTCAGTTTGGTGTAGGCTTTTACACCGCCGCAGGAGCCCAGACTGAGAAAACGCTGCCTCTTGGTAAGATCAGAGGCAGCGATCTGTTTATTCTCCTTGAGCTTCTCCAGAGGATCAGTGATTTGTTCTGAACGCCAGTAAGAGTGACCGCGCTGGGCAAACATTTCATCATCACCTTGGAGAAAACGCTTTATCAGTAATTCCTGGTCTGCTTCATTGGCATAGACATAAACTGAATGGCTAATAATTATACCATTGACTTTTTTAAGAAAAACAACTGAAAAGGGATTGCGACGCATAGTGTCAAAGAGTGCTGCCAGCCCCTTGCCTGAGTCGGCACGTTGAATTGCCCGTTTGCTTAGTTCCTGCATACTTGTGTTTTGGTACGGGGTATATTCCTTGGACAAGGCCATTTTGTAGCCATGATTAAGGAGGTTTTGTCCATTGGAGACAAAGGATTTGCGTCCGTCATCGTCAGGATGAAAGACTGAGATGGAGCCCAGCCGCTTATCCTTCTTCCATTCAGCAAAGGGGGTCAACAGGTACTTCTCCAGATTCACTGCACCGTTTCGTTCAACAGTCTGCTGGATAAGCTGCCGTGACGAGGCATTGAGGAGGTCAGGGTACTCCTGTAAATAGTACTGAAGGATAACAGTAATGAGTTTGCTGAAACCGCCTCGTCCGTTATCGGCCAAAACCATTTTTTTGATCAGATAATATCGAATATCTGGCTCTAGTACCTTGAGCAGATGGCGAAAGGTGGCTGAAAAAAGGAGGATGGTATCCTCATCCTTAAACGCGGAAGCTGCAACCAGATCAAGAATTTCCCCCTGCTCAGCAGCTTCTTTTGGGAAAAAGGTGGTTAATTTACCTTTCTGGGCCAAGCTGACAATAAAGCTGGAAACTAAGAGGTTTGCCGGGTCTGTTGCCTTAAGAAAGGTGAGCAGATTATTCTCATATTTTTTCTTGATTCGTTTTTTAAGGATAGGGACGAGGATATCTCGAAACGAGGAGTCATATAGTTCGCTTCCTTGGGCCAGTAGGGCATAGATGTTTGCCGAGGTCAGATCTTCCGAGACCTGGGTGCGGTCCGCTGTGGTGGCTTTACGCAATATCCTGATCATGCTATTTTTCTTGCCAGCCTTGTATGCATCAAGAAAATGACCACCATAGTTTACCTTGGTTTTTTGAGACAGCTTGGCAAAAAGCCCTTGCAGTTCTTTTTTGGACATTGCTTTCAGACTGGCGCTGGAAATTTCCATGCCATATTCATCGGAAACAGCATGCAGGCTGTTAATTTTCCAGACCAGTTCTTCACCGGCAGCATAAAAAGTGTCCAGCAGCTGGGTCCGTTCCCGACCGTCATAGCGATAATACTGCTTCTCCTGCACATGGACGGGATGTGCAAAATAACTGATCAGCCATCTCCATGCTGCATTGCGGTTTAATTTATCTTTTTTTATTAAGGTGCGTATATTCCAGGCCGCATCATCACGTAATTGCTGAAAAAGGGATAAAGCATCAGTAACAGTTCGTGCGTCCATCCTTTTGCTTTCTGCAAAGGCGGCATAGGCCCATGCTTGTTTATCTGTAAATTTTTCAAGAAGGCTAAGGTTGTTCAGGGCCTGTTCAACGGTTATTCCCCGCACTGCGAACAGCTTGCGAGCGGCAAAATTAGCTGAAGGCTTCATCGCTACAATGGGAGGAATGAGGGAGAGAATTGCATCGGCCCTTTGTCTGGAAATGCCCAGAAAGGCACGGAGACATTTTACCTCTTCACGCGTCAGATCTCTGATTGTTTTGAGTACTTGAACTGCCAGAGGCATAGTCGCGTCAGGCAGTTTGGTCCATTCTTCAAAGGCAAGAATTTGGTCGTAGGAGGCATTCTTGCTCTCCAGCTCCTCCCATATCTCTTTACACTGGGCAAAGTTTGCTCCGGGCAGAAGGCTGATTTGGCGAGTAATACGCTGGGAGTTATAGTTCATTTGTTTAATGACCTGCCTCCCGTACTCCAACTCTCGTTCATTCAGGCCTGGTATTCTGGAAAAGCTCACCATGGTTTTTTTTACCACAATATCACTGGAGCCTGTTCCTGCCGCCTGAATATGAATCGGGGTAAAGAGAAAACAAAGGGAGAAGAGGCAGGTTATAGCGAGGAGCCGTGAGGCTGAGACGATTATTTTTTTGGGTTGAGCATCCATAAATGAAAAAGTATTTTAGTGAACGTGTATTACAGAGTACAGAGAGATCATTATTTTTCAATGATACCGCAAAATCGGAAAAGGGCAAAGAGAGAAGTGGATGATAAGGGGATGATAAAGGCGAATGAGGGTGCTTTCGTGAAAAAAAGAGGATGGGAAGGAAAGTGCATGAATCTCTACTCCGCAGGTGCGGAGAAGAGATTTACAAAATTGCTTATCGTTTTTTATCCCATGCTGGGGATTTGCAGCATCTTGTCCTGCTGAGATACTCTTAGAATGAATAGCGAACAGAGGCGTTGACCGCACTGCTTTTCAGGTCATCAAGTCGCAGGGTATCATGGTCCCGCCCGAATTCCACATCACCGGTGCGCAGATATTCATAGCCCAGATCCACAGCCATATTCTGAGCAATATCCATAGCCACACCTGCGCCAGCTTTGTACGCAAAGGTTACTTCGCTGTCATCGACTCCATTGGCAAAAGCCATCTCTACCTTGGCCGTACCTGCACCAGCGGTCCCGTAAACAGAAAAGGGGCCGTAGACAGGAACACCATAAAATCCGTTCAGCATAGCCGTGCTGATGGTTACATCAGAAAGCCCTTCTTCTTTAAGGTCAGATGATCGGCCAGCAAGTTCGCCTTCAAGGCGAAGATTACCAAATTGTCGTCCTGCTGAGATGCCGAAGCCATATCCAGTATCTGTATCTGCTTTGTAGCCGTAAGATTCTTTGTCAAGATCCATAGAGCCCATCCAGGTCATCTGGATTGTGCCTTTAACATACCAGGGGTTATACTCTTTATGGGTTTTCAGTTTTTCGATTTCCTGAAGATTGGTTTGGATATCGGCAGCATTGGCCTCTATAGCCTGATCCTGGCGGGCTTGGCTATCCTCTAAGGCTCCAAGCTGTTCATCCTGCCGGGCTTGGCTCGAATTGAGCTGATCGATTTGATCCTGACAGTCAGCAGGGCAATCCATACCCAGTGAGGGCGGCATGATTTTCATATTACCGGCCAGTCCGGGATCTGCTGTAAATATCAGGCTGATAGTGCCGCTGTGCTTAATATTTTTTTCATAACGCTCTTCCTTTTTTTGATTCGCCTAGAGAGAAGTCTTATGGATGCTATTCTAATGAACTTATGTTATCCGATAGCGGGTAAAAAGCAAAGAAGAAACTCGCTAGTATTATTTTTTATACTAGCGAAAAAGCAGGAAAGGATTACGCTGCAATTTCAGTCTATAATACAAAATGGCACTCGGTGTATTATTGAGTTGACCGTCTGATTAGGAACAATTTTTAATACTACCTTAGTTCTATCGAAAGGATAATATCTTTCTCTTGAAATTGATATTATTTATTAATAGTCTCGACAATGTATAGTATTTTATACTTAATTTTATTTTTTTAACATACGTTCTTTTTAGAACTAACACGTTGATTTTTTTGCCTGTGCCGGATACTTGTCGTGAAATAGATGTTGCGATGGGATTAAATATTGAAATACAGTGAATTTATTTGACAAATTTGATTTTTATTGTTTTATATTTAAAGTTATTTTTTATTAAAAGTACTAGAGACATTACTGACCAGAGAGTCATGAAAATATAACAATGGGCGTACACATGCTCTTCATGCAATATAAGGGCTATATTCCCCTTTATACCTGTATAAGTTTCTTTTTTTCAATTCTAAGAAAGCCTCTCCGTAGATACTGATTGCCCTCGTGGAATGTTCCAAATTTAGCCAAATGAAGAAACGAAACGGGTGTTTTCTTGTTAAAGGCAAACGTATAAGAGCTGTTCAATGAAAAAGGTATTGTTGGTAGATGACGACGAAATGATCCATGAGATTGTAGATTCTACATTGGGTGATTACAGAAAAATATTTCAGGTATCACATGCTTACGATATTAAGGAGGCAGTTAGACAGGTAGAGAGGGGGGATATTTCTCTTGTTATTACTGATCTGGTTATGCCAGGAGGGGATGGCTTTCAGCTCTTATCGTATATTCAAAAAAAACACCCTGATATACCGAGGATAGTTATCACCTCTTATGATCTTCCTGAGTTGAAGACGAGGTTAATGGGTAAAGCTTTTCAGGTTTTTAAAAAGCCGCTCGCTTCCGAAGAACTTGCTGATGCGATTATTAGAGGTTTAAAAACCCAACAGAAGAAGGGGGATTTGGGCAAGTTTTCCGTTGTCGGTATTGTGCAGCTGATGGAGACAGAGGAGACTACCTGCCGTCTGGATGTCCATAATTGCGGCGAGCATCAAGATATTGATCATTGCATTGAGAATAAATGTCCCGAATACAAAGGGAGTCTTTTTCTTGTTCAGGGAAAAATTTACGATGCTATTTGCGGCAAACTGATTGGTGAAGAAGCAGTTCTTAAACTGCTCAGCATGGAAGGAGTTCAGGTTAGCAGTTGCACACTCAAAGGCGATGTGGTCAGAAGAGTACATAAAAGCAATCAGAATTTACTGATCAACGCCATGATCCAAAAGGATAATCAATGCGAGGATGTAGAGGAAGATACGGCTCCCCGGCAGGTTCTTTTAGATGAAGGTATCCAACTTTGTGAGCGACTAGAACTGAAAAAGGCCCAAAAAAAGCTTATGGACTTTGTTCGTGATAACCGACAGAGTGCTCAAGGCTGGCTGTGGCTTTCTCGTTCGTTGACAGAGTTACCGAAAATTAAAAAGGCATTGGGCGAGGCATATAAATGTTCTCCTAAAGAACCAAGTATTCTTGAAGATGTTGAAAAGACTCGTATTTTCAAAGGTGGAGAAAAGGTTGTCCGCTGCCCTTTTTGTTATGCGCCTATGGAGCAACACGCTGTGTTTTGCTCGTATTGTAGGGCAAATGCTCTTTCAGACTCTTCAACGCTCTCTCAAATTGATCCCTATAAAGTAGAACGAAAGATGGTTCAGCAGGCTGCGAAACGTTTTGAACGAGTCTTGACTGATGAAGTAAACCCACGATTGCTCTATTATGCTGGAGCCGCTTACCTTAATCTGAATGATTTTGAAAAAGCACTGAACTATTTCGACCTTTTGATGCCCATTGTTCAGGTTGAAAGTAAATACCAGAAGGTTTCCGTGCAGGTTCGTGAAATAGTTGATTATATAGCTTCAAATCAGAAGCTGGAATCAGGAGGAACTGAAGCGAAAAATAGCTGGCACGAGCAAAAAGAAAAGAAAGAAAAACGTTTGATTACGAATCGTTCCTCCAGTAAAACCGTTTTGGTTGTTGAAGATAGCCCGACAACGAGGAAGGTTATTAAAATGACCCTTACCAGCGGTGATTTCCGAGTAGTTGAAGCTGCTGACGGTGTAGAGGCGTTAAGTAGGTTGAATGAGGAACGTCCAGATCTCGTTCTGCTTGATATCATGCTGCCGAAAATTGATGGATATCGAGTTCTTTCTATTCTTAAAAAGAATAGTGATACAAAAGATATACCTGTTGTTATGTTGACAAGTAAAAACAGGATAATTGATAAGGTGAAAGGGAGGCTGTCTGCTGCTAGTGCTTATCTGACTAAACCGTTCAAGCCTGCTGAGCTTATTGATATGGTGAACTCGATAATTGTCAAAGACGGTACGAATGCTGAACATTCAACTGATACACCAGCTGAATGACCGTTACGGAACGGTAATCTTTTACTGATTTTTAACAAAATAAAAAAAGGAAAATATGTCTGCAAGAAAATTACTGATTGTTGATGACAGTCCGACAGAGCTTAAGTTGATAACCGATGTGTTTAATACACCTGAATATAACGTTGTCACAGCCGGGGACGGTGAGGCTGGCGTGGAAATGGCTATCGCGGAAAAACCTGAGCTGATTATTCTTGACGTTGTTATGCCAAAAATGAATGGATTTCAGGCGTGTAGAAAGATTAAATCCATACCCGAGCTAGAAAATATACCGGTTATTTTGCTGACCAGCAAGAATCAAAAGTCGGATGAATTCTGGGGGAAAAAGCAGGGCGCTAATGTATACCTGACAAAGCCCTTTAATACAGATGAGGTGTTGGAGGCGGTAACTAAGCTTCTTTCCTGATTTTTTCGATTTATTCGAGAATGACAATGGGTAACGATATAAGCGGCCGGATAGACTCTTCTTCTGATCTTTCGGAATTGCTGCGCAATATTGATCAGGAAATAACAGAGGGCGTGCTGGTATATGGCGACGGTCTCAAAAACACCTCTGAAGATAAACAGCAGGAAATTGGGAGACATATATGCTTCGAGCTTGGTGGTAGACAATTAGCATTGCCTCTATCGCTGGTCGTTGAAGTAGGAGAGCTGGAGAGTGTCCGTCCTTTGCCTTTTTTGCCTGAGTGGGTTCAAGGAGTGACCAATATACGTGGAGAAATAGTTTCTGTTACTGATGTTGCACTTTATTTAAATATTTCCAAAAAATCAAACAAGAAGAGAAATCGTGCGGTTATCATTATTTATAATGGCGAGGTGAAAACTGCGGTTGTTGTTGATCGTATAACGGCAACCCGTATGCTGTACAGAAAGAAAGAGGTCGAAGAAGGGCGGCAAGTGGAACGTATTGTTTTAGATGATTTTCTTTCCGGTCTAGCGGTGTATCATTCTGGTAGAAAAGAGGAAGTGGTCCAACTTTTTGACGGTGAACAATTACTCTCATCTATACGGATATAATGAGAAGTGGATCGGAGAGAGTAGATGAATAGCAGCGTGGGCAGTGAAATCGTGACTGGATTTATCGAGGAGGTAGAAGGATACCTGCCTGATATGAGCCGTTGCCTTCAGACCCTGCAGCAGGATAGAGCGCATAGACCGTCATTAGCAGAACTGCATAGGATAACGCATACCATCAAGGGCGCAGCCGCAATGGTTGGCTTGGACGATTTGAGTGGTATTGGTGAAGTTCTGGAAAAAGTGATGGAGAATATTCTCGGAGCTTCTCTGGCTTTGGACGATGAAACCATCACCCTTTTGGGAAATGCGACCCAGCGTATTGACAGCTACTGCATGATGCAGCGAGCCGGAAAGCCGGATGAAGGCCAGCTTTTTCAGCAAACCATTGCAGAAATTGAGGAAAAACTTTGCAAGAGCACTGTTGAATCATGCGATATTGAGGGAAGCTCAGAGAATTGCAATCCCGAAACTATTCTCTTTGAGGAAAGAGAGGAAAGCATAGAAGAAGAGCCCTCAATAACTGAAGCATCACCGGATGCGTTGGATAACGATCTTGGTTTGGCAGAAGGTTTTTCAGAAGAGGATACGGACGATTTTTTTTCTGATGCCGGGAGCTTGTTTGACGAAACATCTTCACCTGTTTCACCTGTTTCACCAGTTGAAGAAGCTATAGATGACGATCTTCTTTTTCAGGATGTTGCGGAAGAAGAGGATGACTTGTTTGGTTCCGCTGTCATGGAACCGTCTGAAATATCTGAAGAGGTCCCTGGCTTTGGTGGTATAGAGCAAACGGGTCAAACAGACCAGGATAATACCGGAGCAGAGGATATTGACCCGGAATTGCTGGAATGCTTTCGTGAGGAAACAGAAGAACATCTGGAAAATATCGACAGCTGCCTGAACAGCTTTGGTATCGATATCACCGACTCGGTCGAACTGACCCCATCCACCAAAGAGACACTCCATTCCCTTCGCCGTTCCGTGCATACCCTCAAGGGAGCCGCAGCTGTTATAGGTATTGAACAGGTAGCGGCTTGGGGTCATGATTTTGAAGATTTTCTTGATTGGTTGCATGATGAGGCGAGAAGACTGGACCCTCCGACTGTTGCTGCTCTCCGTGATGGAGCTGATCTTCTGGCATCCCTTGCCGAGGAGCCAACGTCCCCGACAGAGCAGAGAAAGCAACGAATCATAGCTCAGTTTGAGGGTATTACTGAGCTTTTTCCGCAGACTCTGCGAGAACGGGCCGTGAGAATGCGTTAGACCTAAGCAAAGACAGGGCAGCTGATTTTTTTGCTCAGGACGACAGCGAAGACTCGGAAGAGGCCGCCAATCTTTTTGACGAGATTGCTTTACCTGCTTCATCGGTTGAGGAAGAAGAGGATGATTTATTTGGTACTGCTGTCACAGAACATTTTGATAAGACACCTGAAGATACCCTTACTTCTGACGGAGCAGGGCAAATAACCCAAGAGGATGCCGACACGGAGGAGATTGATCCGGAACTTCTGGAATGCTTTCGTGAGGAAACAGAAGATCATTTAGAAAATATCGACAGCTGTCTGAACACCCTTGGAGATATCACCGACTCGGTCGAACTGACCCCGTCCACCAAAGAGACACTCCATTCCCTTCGCCGTTCCGTGCATACCCTCAAGGGAGCCGCAGCTGTTATAGGTATTGAACAGGTAGCGGCTTGGGGCCATGATTTTGAAGATTTTCTTGATTGGTTGCATGATGAGGCGAGAAGACTGGACCCTCCGACTGTTGCTGCTCTCCGTGATGGAGCTGATCTTCTGGCGTCCCTTGCCGAGGAACCAACATCTCCGGCAGAGCAGAAAAAACAACGAATCATAGCTCAGTTTGATGGTATTGCCGAGGCTTTTTCCGCAGGCTCTGAGGGAACGAACCGTGAATATGATGAGGATAATGAGCGAGATGAAGCGGAGAATGCGTTAGACCTAAGTAAAGACAGCGCAGCTGATTTTTTTGCTCAGGACGACAGCGAAGACTCGGAAGAGGCAACCAGCCTTTTTGACGAGATTGCTCCATCTGATTCATCACTTGAAGAGGCAAGAGAAGACGATCTTTTTCTTCAGGATGCTGATGAAGAAGATGATTTGTTTGGGTCTGTTGTTGCAGGACTACCTGTGTCGCCAGAAGATTCTGAAGATCCCTTTGTTACTGCCGGAATACCAGAAAAAGAGCAAAGCGGAGCCACAGTTGTGGCTGAAGCTGAGGCGATTGACCCAGAACTTCTGGAATGTTTTCATGAGGAAACAGAAGAACATCTGGAAAATATTGATGATTGCCTCAATCGACTTGGTGTCCAGATTACCGCACCTGTGGAGCTCACTACCACCACTCGGGAGACATTGCACTCCCTCCGTCGTTCCGTGCATACTCTCAAAGGCGCAGCCGCAGTTATCGGTATTGAACAGATTGCAGCCTGGGGCCATGATCTTGAAGATTTTCTTGATTGGCTGCATGATGAAGCGCGAAAGCTGGATGCCCACATTATTCTTCTTCTTCGGGAAGGGACTGATTTACTGGCAGAACTCGCTGAAAATCCTGCCTGTACTGTTGAGCAGAGAAAAAAAGACTTAACAAAACGTTTTAAGGAGATAATTGCAAGGGAGCAGGAGAGCAGAGAGGCAGCTGATAATTTCTTTGATGAATTGCCGGTTGATGTATCCGATGATCCGCTAGGTGATCTTTTTGAGATCGATGTAGATAACAACGTAGATAATATTGTTAACTCATCACCTCAAGTAGCATCCTCTATTGGACTGGAATTGGGAGAGGATATTGATGCAGAGCTTCTTCAGTGTTTTCATGAAGAAGCAGAAGAGCATTTGGACAGTATTAATCGACAGCTGAATCATCTCGGCATGACGGTCTCTGGTGAGACGGAACTCTCAGATCTTAAACGAGACTCACTACATTCTATCCGACGCTCAGTACATACCCTTAAGGGGGCGGCAGCGTCATCGGCGTTGAACAGGTTGCGGCTTGGGGCCATGATTTTGAGGATTTTCTTGATTGGCTGCATGATGAGGCACAAATCATACAGCCTGAAGTGGTGAAGGCAATGCAAGGGGGCGCAGATATCCTTGTTCGGCTTGTCGAAGATCCAAATTGTGCTGTTTATGCTGATCAGCAAAAAAATCTGAAAAAATTTGCGGCGATTAAAGCAGGTGACCTTGGGGAATCTGCTTTTCATGCTACAGCTATAGATGAGACGTTACTTGATTCAGACTTGCCAGCATCCTCTCAACATGTTGTAGCTGAAGAAAAAAGGAAAACTCCTCCTGTCCGGCAAGGCCCACTCAAGAAAAACGCAACCTTGCGCGTAGATGTTAACAGGATTGATCAGATGGTAGGTCTCAGTGGTGACATGGTCATTAACCTGAGCAGTTTTGAGGGCTCTATGGATGCCATGTCCGGGACAATGAAAGAGCTCGACATGATCCTCCAGCGTTTTAAAAATATTAACTCCAGCTTAGAGGCAGGTTATGAACTGGCCTCTATCCCCCATCTCGGTAGTCAAGAAAATGCGCAAAACTCTGGCATTACAGAGGATTTTGACCCGTTGGAGATGGATAGGTACTCGGAGCTTAATATTCTGATTCGTTCCCTGAGTGAGGCGGTCAGTGACCTTGATTCCATTATGGCTCAGAACGTCTTGGATAATGTTGCTTGGCAGAAAACGGTTGAACGACAGGGCATGGTTCTGAAAGAATTGCAGAATAGAATGATGGGCGTCCGTATGACACCTTTCTCAACTCTGTCAAGCAGGATGCACCGAACTGTTCGGGAAGCTGAACGAACAACCGGGCATCCTGCACAATTAACCATTGAAGGCGAGTCCATCATGATGGATACCCGCGTTTGGGAGGTTATGGCGGATCCACTCATGCATATTCTCCGTAATTCTGTGGCGCATGGCGGAAGTTTACCTCAGAAGGCGGGCTGGAAACCTCTCTCTATTACTCTTCAAGCGACAAGAAAGGGGGGACAGTGTACTCTCCTGGTGAGTGACGATGGAAAAGGATTGAACTACGAGGCGATACGGGTCAAAGGCATGAAGTTGTACCCGAATGATCGGGTTAATCTCATGAACGACGATGACTTGGCCGAGCTAATTTTCAGGCACGGTTTTTCCAGTACTGGTTCAATAACCAATATTGCCGGTCGCGGTGTTGGTATGGATGTTGTTCGTGATGCGATTGATCAGCTGAACGGCTCAATCGAACTTGTTTCCGAACAAGGGCAGGGAACGGAATTTATCATGCGTCTACCTGTTGCTGTTGCTCAGCTGCCAGCTATTTTTGCCCGATTTGGAACCCAGATTTACGCTATTCCGATGCACGATGTAGCCAGTGTTGCTCGGGCCACTCCTGAAGAAAAAAAGGGACCTGAATATAGCTTTGAGGGAGAGAGCATACCGCTCTTACATATTGCCAACGTTCCAGGATTCGAGACAGATGCTGGGTATGTTAAAGAACATCTCACTGAAGATGACCAAGCCCTTCTCATTGTGCATGCCGGAAGAAAGCGGGCTGCTGTTCTCTGTGAGCAGCTCATTGGACAGAGAGACATTGTTTTTAAGGACCTAGGAACGCATTTACATAATGTGCCCTGTATTTCAGGTGTTACCATTATGGGTAATGGTGCGTTGATACCTATTCTTCAGGTAGAAGAAGTTCTCCGGAAATGGACCTCTGTGATCAAGAGGCGGGATGAGGGATCTGTAATACGGCCAGTTAAAGAACGTGGGCCGCTACGCGTTCTTGTTGTTGACGACTCTATCAGTGTGAGAAAAGTGGTCTCTAATCTTATTGTTCAGCAGGGGTGGATTCCCGTCGCAGCCCGGAACGGTATTGAGGCTATAGAAAAAATACGCGAAGAAAAACCAGATGTTGTTCTTCTTGATGTTGAGATGCCGCGAATGAATGGTTTTGAGGTGTTACAGGCCCTGCAGGCCCAGCCAGAGTTACGTGATCTCCCGGTTGCTATGCTGACGTCGAGAAGTGCTGATAAGTATCAAGAAAAGGCAAGGGAGTTGGGAGCGCGGGGCTTTATGACAAAGCCCTTTAAGCCTGAAGAGGTCATTGGTTTTATTCGTAAGGTGACATCAGATGAATAGGTATAGGTATAGCCATGCCGTTAATCTTACTGATTTAAAAAAATGAAAAAAGTTTGCTTGGTAAGGGGCGGGGATTTTGTTTTGGGGATTGAGGCCCGTTACATTCTCTCTCGCCAAAATGGGACGTTGCCTCATAAAAGAGCGAGCAAAGAAAGAGAAATATTTCACCTCGGCTCTCTCCTCGCACGAACACATTGTGAACACCCGGAACCCGACTCGGTTTTTCTTCAGCTGCAGAAGGGAGAAAAAACCTTTTTTTTACTGGTTGATAAGGTGATTGACGATATAGAATTTTCTGAGCAACCAACCCGTTTACCTCCTCCTTCTCCTGAACTTGCTGAGCAATTATGTCCGCAGGTTGCAGTTTGTATGAATCTCGTTGTGCTGCTGTTGGATCCTGCGCAGGTTATTCCTATTGCTCGACAACTAGGTCAAGGTATTGGGCTTCTTCCCTCAGAGTATTGGTCACAAAAAAGAAAGGAAAAATTGCCTGAACAACCTCCTACCCCTGTCGATTGTGTTGCTCAGCAGCCTGCAAAAGAAACAAAAGGAACGGGTAGGAAGAGGAGTTCGGAAACTGCAGCTGAGGCCGTGAAAAATTCTAGCCCGACCGTCTCAAAAAAGCAGGTTCAAAAAAACAAGAAAAGACCCAAGTCGGTAGATGAGGAAACCTTTAAACGCGTTATGTCTTGGACTGTTGCCCAGTTTAAGCAAGGCAAGGTCGGCACTAAACAGCTTACTGCGGACCAACTTCCTCCGGGACTGGTGCAGCAGGAAGGGCTGAGTGATACGGTTATCCAGTATTTGATTGATCAGATATCTCTCCGTTGTCAGGAAAGTATCACTCTGAGTAGACCGGGAGAACATCATGGCGGTTAAGAAAAAAAGTTTTGCCAGGGCAAAGGCGAAAACAGTATCTATACACTTGGAGGCTGACGAAATCCAAGGAAGAAAACCTGTTTTGCTTTTTACTGCCAGCCAGATTGATGAAGTACTGGCAGAGGCTAAAATTCAAATGCTACCTTTTGCACCAGAGTATCTTCTTGGCCTTTGCGCATGGCGAGAACAAGCGTTACCGATAATTGACCTTGTTCGATTCTTTGGACTGAGCTCATTAGAAAAAAAAGGGGGGGAGCGATACGTAGTCGTGCGTACAGTCGACACAGTATCACTCGTGGATGATGGAGATTTTCGTTCAGAAAAGGTACTTCTGCGTTGTGTCCTCAAAGTTTCGGATCAGATTATTAATGGAGACATCCCTGCAGACTGCGAACCTCTTTATCCAAAACAAGTAGGCTTTGCCCCGATTTTTGTTCGAGGACTCTTTCGAGGTGAGAAGGAAGTATTTATTCTTCCTGATATTGCAGCAATAATACGTTCGAATTCCCTGGGCGGTGTGGAATAAAAAAGCAGTTACCTGTTCGAAGACTCGTGTCGGGTAATTTTTTCAAAGGAGAAAAAATGGCGCAGAAGGCTAAAGAAAAAAAGATGTTGAATAAAAAAAAGCTGTTTCGCGGCGGACGGACTATTAGGGGAAAACTGCTGTTTTGGCTTCTGATTATCTCGCTAGTGCCAATGGCTGCAATCGGCTTTGTCAGTTATAAATACTCGTCTTCCTCACTGCAGCGTCAGTCCTTTGAACAGTTGGAGACAACTCTGGCATTCCAGTATCAAGCGTTGCGGCGATATTTTGACGAGCAGGGCAAAAAATTGGAAAATATTTCTGGTACAATGCAAGCCTTCCAGGAAGAGGCGTATACAAAGCTCTCTGCTGTTAGGGCGCTGCAGAAAAGGCAGGTGAAATCTTATTTTAAGATGCGTTTTGAGGACGTAAAAATGTTTGGTGAAAGTCCTCAACAGCAGCAGGTCTTCAGTGATCTTCTGAATAATACGAGTATCAAGCCTAGTGTAGAGCCGAATGCAGAGCTGGGTGTAGAGTTGAGTGCAGAGCCGGGTGCAGAGGCGAGTATAGAGCCGAGTGCAGATTTCGTCGAATTCCTGCAAGATTGGCTTGTTAATCGGGATTTCGATTCGATTACCCTGCTCAATCACGATGGAAAGGTCGTTTTTTCTACGGATGGGAATGTGGAGCGAGGGGCACCAGTTAAGGAAGGAACATCAGAGTGGGAAGCGGTTCAAAAGGGTATGTTAGAAACACGCTTTATAGATTATCGTCTCTCTTCTTTTTCGGGATTGGAGCATGTTGCTTATTTTTCCACTCCTTTGTTCAATGCAGATCAATCACCCGGCCTTCTCCTTTTTCGCCTCAAAGATAATGCCTTGGACAGTATCATGAAGGATACGACTGGATTGGGTGAAACCGGTGAAACTACATGGTCGGTATGGATGGTATGTTTCGATCCAACTCTCGCCATTTCGAGGAACCAACCATCGCCAACCCCTCCTTTCTTGTTGATACTGAAAGCATTGTTTATGCGCTGGCTGGCGAGGACGGAGAGACAACAGTTGTGAACTATCGCGGTGATAATGTTCTTTCGGCCTATACAGCTATCAGCCTTTACGGTGCTACTTGGGTTCTCATGGTTGAAATCGATCAGGGGGAGGCTGTGGTGCCTAATGCGAAGGAAGGTGAAATAGATCTTCTCACACAGCTTGCCAAGACATATAAATTTTCTGATCTCTATCTTGTGTCCACTGACGGGTATATTTTTGCTTCTGCTGAGCGGAAGAAGGATTATCTGACCAATATTCTTTCCGGTCCTTATGCCGATTCAATGTTTGGCAAGACAATTAAGGAAGTGCTGGAAACCAAGGAGATGGCGGTCAGTGATTACGCGTTTTATGAACCAGCAGGCGGAGAGGCAGAGGCCTTCATGGCTGTACCGGTAATGAACAAGGAAACAATTTCAATGATTGTTGTCCTGCAAATCTCCAATGAGCCGATTAACCAAATCATGGAAACTCGGTATCATTTTGAAGAAGAGGTTGGGCACACTGACGTGGAAGGGCATACTGAGATGGTTCATATTGAGACCTATTTAATCGGCCCTGATAAATTATGGCGTTCAGAAGCACGGGATGCCAAGAAGTATAAGGTAAAATCCACGCTCTTGAATCCCAAGGCTAAGGTGGATACCGAGGCTGTGAAACAGGCTCTTGCTGGCAAGAGTGATACAAAAATCATGGTGAACAGTCTGGGAGAAAAGGTGCTGACCTCTTGGGCGCCGGTTCGATATAAGGGACTTAACTGGGCTGTTATTAGCGAGGTATCGCAGGAAGAAGTTGATCGTCCTGTTATGCAGTTGCTACGAATTGTCGGCCTTCTTGCCCTTGTCGCTGCTGTGGCGGTTATTTTCGTCAGTTTGCGTGTTGCTGGCGGAGTGACCAAGCAGGTTGATGAGATTATGCACGGTATTGCAAAGGTTGAAAAAGGCGAATACGGTGAGCAGGTTAAGGTGACCAGTGAGGATGAGCTGGGTCAGATGGCCGGTTCCTTTAATCAGATGACAACAACTATTCAGGGTCTTATTGAGTCCAGACAGAAAGAGCATGATGAGTTGCAGGACTCCATTATTCGACTTCTTGAAGAGATTACCGAGCTGGCTGACGGTGACTTGAGTATTCGAGCTACTGTTACAGAAGACGTTATCGGCACCTTGGCTGACTCACTGAATTTGATGCTTGAGGAGCTGGGAACGGCCTTTGTCAGGATTAAACAGTCAGCTGAGCAGGTAGGTTCAACGGCGAACATTCTGAGTGCTTCCACAGGAGAGCTTGCTGGCCAGAATAATAATCAGGCAAGCATGATTAATGAGGCTGTACAGGAAATTAATTTGCTGACCGGGGCCATCAGGGAAGCCGCTGATCAGGCAAATCAGTCAGCAAGCTTTTCCAGAGAATCCAGCCAGGTTGCTACAGAGGGTGCAAAGGCGGTACGCGAGACCAGTCAAGCTATGGAAGCTATCCGAGGCAATGTGCAGAATACAGCTCGGTCTATTAAGCGTCTCGGTGAGAGTTCACAGGAGATCAGCGACTTTGCTCGGACAATTAACGAAATTTCTGATCGTACCTCTATCTTGGCTCTAAACGCCTCCATTCAGGCAGCAGCAGCTGGCGAAGAAGGGCGTGGTTTTGCGGTTGTTGCCGAAGAAATTCAGCGTCTGGCTGAGCGGGCCGCTGTGTCCACCAGACAGATTGAAACCTTAATTAAAAATATTCTCGGCGAGATCACTGAGGCCGGTGTCAGCATGGATTCCAGTATCCAGGAGGTGGTTCAAGGAACGACACTTTCCCAAAACGCTCTTGCACGATTGGATGAAATTACAGAGCGTTCCAATGAGGTCTTTGAACTTATTCAGGGGGTTGCTGCTGCATCTCAGCAGCAGGCAGATACAACGGCGATCCTGGCGACATCAATGGGCGAGATCGGCAGTATCAGTCTGGAAACAGCTGAAGAGGCTATGGGAGCCTCGGTTTCTATGCAGGAAATGGCGGTTATGGGCGATGATATGTTGCAGGCTGTTGCCTCGTTTAAACTTGAGGGGGAAGAGCAGGCCGACGATGCTGCTGAAGTTTTGTCAGCAGAAGCTGGTCTATTTGACGCCTAAGTTTAGCTGTATCATGCTTAGTTGTATTATGTTAATCTTACTCGATAAAAAATATAATTGGACAATTGAAAAAGGTTGAAAGGGATGAAGAAAAACAGATGGAATATCTTGTGGGGTTGCTGCCTGTGTATTATGGCGGTATTACCCGGACAGAGTTATGCTAAAACCAGAATCGGCCAATCCTGTGCATTAACAGGAGCCACAGCATTTCTCGGACAACAGCTGAATAAGGGTGCAACCGCCTATTTAAAAGCACATGCCAGGGACGACATTGAATTGATCGTAAAAGATGACGGCTATGAACCGACTCGCTGCCTTGAAAATACACAAGCCTTTCTTCAGGACGGTGTTGATGCTCTGTTCGGTTATGTGGGAACCCCTACATCAAAAGTTGCAGTCCCCCTGTCAACAGAAAATAAGGTTTTGTTTTTTGCTCCCTTTACCGGGGCGAGCTTTTTAAGTGATGTCACGGTAAATCCCTATGCCTTTTCTCTACGTGCCAGCTATGATACCGAAGTAGAAAATATGATGCGGCACTTGAAAGAAGATCTGGGGATAAGTCGGATAGGAATTTTTGTACAGCGGGATTCCTTTGGTATGGCCGGGGTGCGTGCAGTTGTGCAGGCACAGGAAAAGATTGAGGGAGTCAAAATTATTCCGGCTATCCCTAAGGTGCCCAATAAGGAAAGCTCTATGGACGAATGGAGCGAGTTCTGGAAGAGTGTGCCCAATTATCGGAGGAATACGGTTTCAGTAGGAGGAGGAGTTCGTCAGATTAGAGGACAGGCAGTAGAAGCCGTGATCTTAGTTGGGTCCAGTAGACCCTGTGCGCTGGCCATTAATCAATGGCATAAGATGGGGTTTAACGTGCCTATGCTGAATATTTCCTTTGTCGGTTCAACAGCCTTAGCTCGTCGTTTGCGAAAGACAGATAATGTCTATATTAGTCAGGTGGTACCGGATCCTTGGGGTGAGAGTATCCCGCTGGTGAAACAGTATCAGCAGGATATGGACTCTGATGAATACGGTTTTGCCAGTTTGGAAGGATATCTCAGTGCCAAGGTGTTTCATCAGGCTCTCGCAGGGGTTAACGGCGAGGTAACAGCAGCAACACTGAAGGATTCGATTGAGGCGATGTCGAAATATGATGCAGGCGGAGTGAATGTCTCCTTTGGGAAAGATGATCATCGCGGCATGGATTCGGTTTATCTGACCAAGGTAGATAAGTCCGGTGACACAATTAAGTTCTCTTATATTGACACACTACCGCCTTTGCCTTCAGAGAAATGATCTTTGTTTGCTCCGTTATCTGGTAAGTATCCGCACCGAAAAGGTGCTTTTATGAAATACACTGATACCGGGGACGATAAAACGCCAGGACAACATCTAGGATACTAAAAAACCGACTCCTTTGGAATCGGTTTTTATTTTTTAAAAGGAATAAGATTGTAAAAAAAAGGATACGAGGAAATGAAAAAGCAAAATTGCTGGGAAGTAAAAAAATGCGGACGGGAGCCGGTGGGATAAAAGCTGATGAGTTCGGCGTCTGTCCTGCTGCTGAAGAGGGGAAGGCTGACGGAATTCATGATGGCGAAAACGGTGGCCGCTGCTGCTGGGTGGTTTCTGGAACCTTATGTAAGGGGGCAAACGCCCAAGGCTCTTATGTGGAGAAGTTTAGCGGAGATTGCCAGAAATGCGATTTTTATGGCATAGTGAAAAGGGAGGAGGAACCGAATTTCAAAATCGGATTATCCATTTTAAAGGAGATACGACAAAAGCGGTAAGATCCACTCTTTTTACCGTACTGACTGATGTTCTTGTCGATTTAATGAAGAAGCCCTACCGTTCTTTGCCCCGGTAGGGCTTTTTCAATCAGCGACTCTCCTCAGAGATAAATCAGAGTACTTTTAATTAGCTTTTGTCCGAACGTGCATTGTTATGGTGGAAGTTTTCCAATACTGTCAGCTCTTTTTCCAGCTTTTCAACTGATGCTAAGACAATGACGGGCAAGGCACCTTTTTGGATATCAATAAAAAACTCTTTAGCAACCGGCCAGAACTCGTTAATTTTACTTCTGCTTACCAGGGTGGTGTCCGAATACTTGGTGTATACATTAATTTTTGCCAGCGTAATTTCAAAATCTTGCACAGCCTGCTTCAACTGCACAACGTTGTTGTAGTCTTTAAAGCCCGCCTGATAGGCAATGTAGAATTTATTAATACGCTCTAAAAGGAAAAGCGAATGCTCCACAGCGACCAGCATAACTTCTTCGCTTTTGTTTTTATGCTTATGGCGCTCTACTATAAATTCAGCTCCCTCTAGTAGAGACTCGCTGTAGTCAATCATCAGTGCCCCGTTCTTTTTGCTATAGGGGGTTTCAATAATACTTTTCAGCTCACTCATGGTGTATTCAAGAAAGACAGATATATTCTGTTCTTCCTTGTCATTACCAATACCTTCCTGAAGGATTATCATGTCTTTTTGCAAAAGGACAAGGCTTTTTTTCAGATCCTCAGCCGCACGATCCGGACGGATACCCAGTCGTCTGTAAAAATATCCTTTTGCTACCCTTTGGCTAAGAAATTCAATATTCTTTGCAGCCTCCAGCATAAAGAGATCGTGATTTTTTTCTGCGGCAAATGCGGGAGTAAAGCACAGAGCACAGATAAATGCTGCTATCAATATCTTCAGTATCTTTATAATTCCAAATTTCATGATCCGATCTCTCCCTTTACATGGACAATTTCGGTGAGTACCCTGAAAATTTCGCCTGCTGTTTTCTCGTCAGCGATTGGCGTAAAATATCCTGATACAGTCCCCTCAACCAGTTTCTGTTCCTTTTTCAAGATGTCACGAAGTGCCTTGAAAATTTTTGTCGCCATTTTCTCAGCGGCTGAAGGCATAAAACGACCTGTTGTACTGGTCGCCATCACACTGAAGGCGATGAAATCTTTTTCAACCTTTTGCAGTTGTTCTTTGATCTCTTTAGAAACAAGTTTTTCATCTGCTTCAAGGAGCTCTTTGTATATTTTTTCGGTTTGTTCAACGATATTTTTGACCTCTTTTTCGTAGTCAGGATCATCCACACCCCATGCCTTTATCAGGTAAAGGGCAGCCATCCGCTGTGACTCCATGCCCAGTTCGGCGACAAGAACGACATTATGCTCCCCCTTGATGCCGGTGTCCTTGGCGATATCATCGGCGATCTCCTCACATCGATCAGTAAAATTTCCCACCATAACAAACAGATCGTGCATTTTTGATTTGCCCGGCGTTTTCTCGAATTCAGGCTTTATGGCATGCCAGGATTTTTCGATCTCCACAATCTCTGCTGTTATTTTTTCGTTCTGCTTATGCCCTTCAAGATCCTTGATTTCTTTCTCAATAATCTCAAGATTCTCTTTCAAGTCCTGAGCAGGATCATGATGCTTTACACCCATGCCGACCAGAGCATAGTCCTTTAAGATACGATTGGCCTGCATACAAATATCAGCCATTTCATGGACATCTTTGGCTGATGCATTTGCCGACACCTCGCTACAAAAAAATAACGTTGTGAAGGCTGTTAAGGTGAGGAGATATCTGACTGCCAAATAGGTGTGTTTTTTACCGCTGTGTTTTCTCTTCATAATACTCTCTGCTTCCTTTTATATAAAAGCGGGTCGGCGTGCCACCCGCCATTTTTATTGTTTGTTGCCCCGGCCCTCCGGGATGGGGTATGTTATTTGCCCGAACTCGCATTATTATGGTGGAAGTCTTTCAATACCTTCAGCTCTTTTTCCAACTTTTCAACTGAAGCCTGGACGATGACCGGCAGGGCACCTCTTTGAATATCGACGAAAAATTCTTTAGCTACAGGCCAGAAATCGTTTATTTTATTCCTACTGGCTAAAATATTTCCCGAGTATTTAGTATATGCATTAATTTTGGCCAGTGTGGTCTCAAAATCCTGCACAGCCTGCTTCAGCTGCACGATGTTATTGTAGTCTTTAAATCCCGCCTGGTAAGCAATGTAGAATTTATTGATACGCTCCAGGAGGAAAAGTGAATGCTCTGCTGAGACCAGCATTGCTTCTTCGGCCTGATTCTTATGTGTATGAACTTCTGCTATAAATTCAGCGCCTTCCAATAGAGACTCACTGTAATCGATCATTAATGCCCCGTTCTCTTGGCTATAGGGGTTTTCAACAATACTTTTCAACTCACTCATGGTGTATTCAAGGAAGACAGATATATTCTTTTCTTTCTTATCATTATCAATACCATCCTGAATAATGGTCATATCTTCTTGCAACAAAATAAGGCTTTTTTTCAAATCCTCTGCCGCATGGTCCGGGCGGACGCCTTGCTGTTTGTAAAAATATGCCTTGGTGACCCTCTGACTGAGAAATTCAATATTTTTTGCAGCCTCCAGCATAAGAAGCTCATGCGTTTTTTCAGAGGCTATTGCAGGGGTAAAGTACAGTGCGCAGATAACTGCTGCTGTCGATATCTTCAGTGTTTTCATAATGGCTAATTTCATGATTTGATTTCTCCCTCTACACGTACAATTCCGGTTAGTACTCTAAAAATTTCACCTGCTGTTTTTTCGTCAGCGATCGGTGTAAAATATGATACATTCCCCTCAACGAACTTTTGTTCCTTATTCAGGATCTCATGAAGGGTCTTGAAGATTTTTGTCGCCATTTTTTCAGCAGCTGAAGGCATGAAGCGTCCTGTTGTACTGGTTGCCATCACACTGAAGGCGATGAAATCTTTTTCAACTTTTTGTAGCTGTTCTTTAATCTCCTTGGAAACAAATTTTTCATCTGCGTTCAGAAGCTCTTTATATATGTTCTCTGTTTGATCAACGATCCCTTTAATCTCTTTATCATAGTTAGGATCAACTACTCCCCATGATTTCATCAGATAGAGTGCGGCCAGACGTTGTGATTCCATGCCCAGCTCAGCCACCAAAACCACATCATGCTCTCCCTTTATACCGGTGTCCTTGGATATATCTTCGGCGATTTCCTCACAGCGACCGGTAAATTTCTCAACCATATCGTGAAGATTCTGCATTTTGGTTTTGTCAGGTGTCTTCTCGAATTCAGGCTTAATGGCATGCCAAGACGTTTCGATCTCCACAATCTCTGCGGCCAATTTTTCGTTCTGCTTATGCCCTTCAAGATCCTTAATTTCTTTTTCAATAAGATCAAGATCTTCTTTTAAGTCTTTGGCTGGATCGTGATACTCCACCCCCATGCCGACAAGGGCATAATCCTTTAAGATGCGGTTGGCCTGCATGCAAATGTTAGCCATTTCATGTACGTCATCTGCTGATGCATTTGCTGATACTTCTGTGCAGAAAAATAGAGCTGTGACGGCTGTTAAGGCCAAAAGATATCTGGCTGGCAGATATATGAGTTTTTTAGTGACGTGTGTTTGTTTCATGATGCTTTTTACTACCTCTTGACAGTATTGTTAATTGTACGAAATGAATTGTTATTTCGTATGAAAAAAGTAATGTAAACAAAAAATCCGGTATGGATTTTTGCGGGTTGCTATAGTCTTAGGGATCCTGAAAAAGGATATTAGAGCAGTACGATTCTGGTTCTGTTCTCGTTCTGCTGCCTGAAACCGGTAAACGGTACTGTGCGAAAGACTGAGGAGGGTGGCGGGTGCTGGCTTGCCGATACGAGTGAAAAACTACTTGAATGGAATAGAGTTCTCATAACATACTTTCCGATAGAGGTTACAGATAAAAGCAGGCAACCCGGCTGTCTCCTTTATGGAGACCCGTGGCTTTCCGACACCGTCTCGCGACGGCTGTGGCTTTATCAACTTTCCGTTTTCGACCGGAAAGCAGGCACCCGCTTAGTTTAACTAAGGATTGCCATTTGTTAAAATACAACTGCACCCGGTTAGAAATGCTTTAAGGCGTGAGCAGTCGGTTTTTCTTCGATTTTAAAACTCACAGACTTTTAAGTAGCCTGCTGGGGAAAAAGGTTACATCTTACATCAATAAAATATGCAGTGAAAAATATCAGTATCAAATGTTTGTTTTTTATTGGCGACAATGAGCAACAGATGGTCATCTGAAAATATCCTCATGAAGTACACTTACCCTTTGTTTTTGGCTTTTACGAAGACAGTAACTTCTTTTTTTGAGGTCAATAAAAAGTTTATCAATAATGACATTATGTACCGCAGCGTGGTGTTTATTTGTTATCTTTGTTATGTTTAATAAATTTAACATGTTACGCAATCATCTTTGGTAAAGCTAGAATTGTGCCTGTTTTAACAGGTGGGTGTATTATTTGTTTTTACCGTTTGTTTTTAAAAGGAAAAAGATATTATTTTAATTTTTCTTGACAATCCAATAAACGCTCGTTCCATATTGCATGTATATTTTATACACACATAAAGAAGGGAAAGTCGCATTTTTTTAATAAGGTTCATTGAAGATGAGTGGGAAAAATGAGTTGCCCTGCATTGGAGCGTTTGGGAGAGGTGTGACGTAAAACACAGGGCGTTCCTTCTGAGATTTGGATACGCTGAAAATTTGGTGTGATGAACTACTGAGGGGTTGCTAAAGAAAGACTCAATAACAAACAGAAGAGTCCCGTTCCGTTGAAGGGGGCAAACGTAAAAACTTACGAAGCAGTACTGTGGAGTGCCTATTCCTCTTTCAAGCTCCGTCCAAACAAATCCTGAACAGCTGCCCGGCAGGGCTTATCCTCATAGAGGATCTGGTAGGTCTGTTCCAGGATGGGCATCTCAACGCCGACTGTGGCAGCCAGATTATAGCAGGATTTTGTTGTCCTGACGCCTTCAGCGACCATCGTCATCTCTGCCAAGGCCTGTTGCAGGGTACGGCCTTCACCGAGCTTGAGCCCCACAGTCCGGTTGCGGCTCAGGCTGCCGGTGCAGGTCAGGACCAAGTCGCCCATCCCGCCGAGCCCGGAGAAGGTGAGGGGGTCTGCTCCCAGTGCAATGCCCAAGCGGGTAATTTCCGCAAGGCCACGGGTAATTAAGGCTGCCCGTGTGTTGAGCCCATATCCTAAGCCGTCGGAAATACCGGCAGCAATAGCGATGACATTTTTCATGGCTGCGGATATCTCCAGACCGATGGTATCCGAACTGGTGTAGACCCTGAAAAACGATGTGGAGAAAAGATGCTGTACGGTCTTGGCAGCCTTGCGGTCTGAAAAACCGACAGTGACCGCAGTGGGTTGACCTGTGGCGACTTCATCGGCAAAGCTAGGACCACTCAATACCCCGGTAAACATAGTGTCGGCTCTGTTCTGCCGGGCAAGCTCCTCCTGCATAACCTCGCACATGGTCTCACGGGTTTCGATCTCAATGCCCTTAACAGCAGAGACAAGATGCGTCCCATCCTGAAGACGGGGGACGAGTTGGCGGAATACTTCACGAAATCCGTGAGACGGCACGACCATGACCACGCATTGACAGGAAGGCAGGTCGTCAAAGGTCTTCACCGCTTGTAAATTGCTCGGTAAGGTGGCACCGGGCAGGTATTTTCGATTTTCCCGGTCCCGGCGCAAGGCATCTACATGCTCGGCCCTGTGACTCCAAAGAAGAACCTGCTCTCCTTTGTCCGCGACCTTATCCGCCAAGAGCTTGGCTAAGGCAGTTCCCCAACTGCCTGCCCGATAACCGCTGTCTGTTTAATCGATCGGTGTTCCATCAGCGCCCTTGTCCGTGTCCTGCTCAGTATCTTGCTGGATGTCGTCGGTCAGATCCGTTCGATCCGTCTGATCGATCTGATCAATTACACCATCCTGATTATCTGCATCGCCCTCTGAGGAATCCTCCTCTAGGTCATCATCGCTATTGCGGGCCAGCATGGACAGAGCCACGACCTTCTCTCCTTCATTGAGATTGATCATCTTGACACCCAGGGTATTGCGCCCGATGATCCGCATAGAGTCCATAGGCAGCCGGATAACCTTGGCTGAATCCGCAATGAGCATAACCTGATCCTCATCCACCACCTGGAGCGCCCCGACCACCTTGCCGTTCCGCTCGCTGGTTTTAATGGCAAAGATACCCTTACCACCTCGTTTCTGGAGGCGATAATCGGACGCCGCAGTTCGTTTTCCGTAGCCATTTTCCGTGACCGTAAGAATGGAGTCATCCTCTTCATGATTTTTCAAGACAACAGCAGCCACCACCTCATCATTTTCAGCAAGGGTAATCCCTTTCACACCAGCGGCAGTGCGTCCCATAGTTCGGACATTATTCTCATGGAATTGGATGGACAGGCCATTTTTCGTGACCAGAAAGACGTGGTCATCACCGGAGGTCATGGCGGCGCAGAGCATCTCGTCGTCATCCTTAATAGTCAGGCCCAACTTGCCCTTGCGGACAGGTTTTTTGTACTCGGCAATACTGGTTTTCTTGACCCTGCCTTTCTTGGTCACCGTGAGGATGGTATGGCTCTCGTCCGCATCAGCCAAGCCGGGAATCGAGAGAATAGTAGCTAATTTTTCTCCTTCACCCAGTTCCAGGAGATTAACCACAGCCCGACCCCGTGCCGTGCGACCAGCCATAGGGAGTTCATACACCTTGCGCCAGAACACCCGTGCTTTATTGGTAAAAAAGAGGAAGGTGTCCAAGGTGGAAGCGCTGTACAGATCAGTGACAAAATCGTCCTCAGTAGAGGCCATGCCGGTGACGCCTTTGCCGCCTCGGCGCTGGGCCCGGTACAGGGATAACTGATTGCGCTTGATATAGCCGTTAAGGGAAATAGTCACCACCATTTCTTCCGGGGTTATCATGTCCTCAGGGAGGATTTCATCAGGTGCGTCAATAATTTCTGAGCGACGTTCATCCCCATACTGTTCCTTAATTGTCTCGAATTCCTCCTGGATAATCTGCATGACTAAGGCGTCATCAGAGAGCACTTCTGTCAGCCAAGCGATGCGCTCCATGAGTTCAGTGTATTCCTGAATGATCTTATCGCGTTCCAAACCGGTGAGCTTTTGCAGGCGCATGTCCAGGATAACCTGGGCCTGGAGTTCGGAGAGTTCAAAGCGTTCAATCAAGCCGTTTTTTGCCTCTGCCGGGCTGGCCGAAGCTCTGATGAGCTTGACTACCTCGTCAAGATTATCCAGGGAGATCTTTAGCCCTTCCAGCAAATGGGCGCGCTCTTCGGCCTTGCGCAGCTCAAAGGCGGTACGGCGATAGATGACCGTGCGCCGATGATCTATGAAATGGAGCAGCACTTCTTTCAGGTTGAGGATCTCCGGCTTGTTATTGACAATGCAGAGCATAATGATACCGAAACTTTTTTGCAGCGGTGTCATTTTGTAGAGCTGATTGATGGTCACATCCGGTATCTCGTCTTTTTTCAGATCCATGACCACGCGCAGGCCATCCCTGTCTGATTCGTCCCGCACCTCGGCAATGGAGGTGATCCGTTTTTCCTTCATCAGTATAGCTATTTTTTTGACCAGCTTAGCCTTGTTCTGCTGAAAAGGAATCTCGGTAACCACGATGGCTTCACCGCCTTTTTTTCTCTTCTCAACATGTAGGCGAGCCCGCATCACAATCACACCGCGCCCAGTCTCATAGGCCTCCCGAATCCCGGCTCGACCACAAATAAAGCCTCCTGTGGGGAAATCCGGCCCGGTAATAATATCCATCAGTTGATGCACAGAAAGCTCTGGATCATCAACCAGAGCCGTCAGGCCATCGATAACCTCGGTCAGGTTATGCGGCGGAATTTTGGTTGCCATGCCCACTGCAATTCCTTCTGACCCGTTGATCAGAATATTAGGAATCTTGGACGGAAGGACTGTGGGCTCCATCTGCGAGTTGTCGTATGTCGGGATAAAGTCAACGGTATCCTTCTCAAGGTCAGCAACAAGTTCCTGGTCCAGCTTGGTCATTCGCGCTTCGGTATAACGCATAGCAGCTGGCGGATCGCCGTCCATGGAACCGAAGTTTCCTTGACCATCTACTAAGGGATAGCGCAACGAAAAATCCTGGGCCATTCGTACTAAAGTATCGTACACGGCAGAATCGCCGTGGGGGTGATATTTACCGATGACATCACCGACAATACGGGCGGATTTCACGTAAGGTCGATTATAGGTGGTCCCCAGTTCCCGCATGGCGTATAGGGTACGCCGGTGTACTGGTTTCAGGCCGTCGCGCACGTCGGGCAAGGCCCGACCGACGATAACGGACATGGCATAATCCAGATAGGATTTGCGCAGCTCCTGTTCAATGTCGACGGAGGGGAGTTCGGGCGAGTTGTTTTCCTGATCTGTTGCTGTTGTCATTGGATTGCTTACTTGTTGTATAGAGGAGACAGCATGGTGCCAACCGGGGCATGCTGTTATAGTGCTTGCAAAATACGCTCATTGAGTTAACCATAAAGCCAGCTTTTTTTCATTAAGTAAGGTGTGTAAACGCTGTTTTTTTTCAGTTCGATTTTTAGACATCGTGCTGCGTAAAATGAGGGGGTACTACGACTCACTTGTTTTATTAATAGCTTGATATTGAGTTATTGTTTTATGCCGTGATGTTATGGCGTTTTACATGGAATGCCTACACGTTTCCTACACCTTGTGCTATTTCTTGATTTCGGCGCAGATGACGACTTGCTATTGACGGGTTGTGGTGCTATACTCTTTTTTAATAGACATTAAACCTTTCAATATCGTTCAGTATTTACCTGTGGTTTCATTGCATGCATCTTGAAAAAAAAATAGCCGTTGTTATCCCGGCGCATAACGAAGAAAAACTCATCGGCAAGGTCATTGAGACTATGCCCGATTATGTGGATTTCATCGTGGTGGTTGATGATCAAAGCCAGGATCAGACAGTGGCTATTGTTCAATCTTTGGCAATATCAAATAAAAAGATTGTCTGTCTGGAGCACGAGCAGAACAGAGGTGTCGGGGCAGCTATTGCAACAGGATATATCTGGGCACGGGATCATCAGGTGGACGTAACCGCTGTTATGGCTGCTGATTTTCAGATGGATCCGGAAGACCTCCCAAATATTTTAGAGCCCGTCTGTAGGGTGAGTGTGATTATACAAAAGGTAATAGATTGTTTCGAGGCGAGTCATGGGGAATGATTCCCAAGTATCGTTATATTGGCAACTCCTTTCTTTCTCTCTTTACAAAAATAGCATCTGGCTACTGGCATGTGGCTGATTCGCAAAGCGGATATACTGCTCTATCTTTAGAGGCTTTAAACGCACTCAAGCTTGAAGCAATCTATCCGCGTTACGGAATGCCGAACGATCTTCTGATTAGTTTGAATATCGCTAATATGCGGGTGCGGGACATTTCAATCCGACCTGTTTATAATGTAGGGGAAGTATCTGGTATTAAAGTTAAAAAAGTGATATGCACCATTCCTTTGATTCTCGTTAAAGGATTTGCCCGAAGGATGGTGGAAAAATATATTATTCGGGATTTTCATCCGCTTATCTTTTTCTATTTCCTTGGTGGGCTTTTCTTATTTTTTGGTATCATTTTGACCATTCGTGCCTTTATTTATCTTGGTATTGATGGTCACTTGCCTCCTATTAATACCTTGGCAGCCATGTTTTCTTTTATGAGTTCCAGTTTGTTTACATTGTTTGCTATGTGGTTTGATATGGAGTGTAATAAGGATTTGAAATGACAAATATTGTTATCGAGGAAAAAGTGTTAACGTCATGATCATAGACTTGATAACTCGATCCTGGAAAATCATATTTCACGCAGACCCTTCCCCCGAAGCAATACAGCAAGCGAGAAAATTTTTAACCTTCGGGGTTGGAATGGTGTTCGCAAGATTTCTGTCCACAGCCTCACAGATCATCATGGGGCGAGAATTCGGACCGGAAGTCTATGGGCAGATCACCATGATTTTGCTCATATCCAGTTACTTCGCTATGCCGATATCCAATGGATGGGGGTTGGTATTCACTAAGATTGCCGCCCAAGATCCTGACAGGGTGAAAAGGAGTCAGGCTCTCAAATCTCTACTGCTTATTGTTTCTTTATCCTGCCTTTTAACGGTGACCCTTCTTTTTTTTCTACAGAGACCGCTTGCAAGCGTGCTGGGCATAGACACTCGAATGATGCAGCTTTCTCTTGGCATGACAGTATGCTATGCTTGGTGGATATTAACCAAACAGATTGCACAGGGATTTCAAAATTGGCATCAGTATGTTGTAATTGAAAATATATGGGCATTACTTGTACTTGCAGGTCTTGTTGTTTTGATTGTATGGTCGAAATGTGATCTTGTTACGGTTAGCGGAACCTTTTTTATAGGATATCTTCTGTCGGGAATTGTTGTTTTGAAGAAGATTTGGCAATCTTTTTTTGTCAAAATCAGAAGAGAATATGTCAAAGATATCTCTTCACATGGCAGTTTTTTATTGCTCAACGGATTGGTTGGTGTTGCAACATTCAGTATTGATCGCGTACTCCTGAACAGGAGCCTCGGGGTGGAAGAAGTAGGTATTTACCAGGCACATTTCTTGTCGACTTACGGGATCATGAGCGCATTCATGACAATTCTGATAACTTATATATTCCCTATATTTTGCAGAAATAACAATATGCAGGTTGTGTTGAATAAAATTAATAAAATTCAGTATCCTGTTACTGTGCTCATTTCTATAATTATAGGTGGTCTGGTGTTATGGATGTACTCTTATCCTGTCTCCCTTGCGTTGTTCGGCAGTCTTTGTCTGTTTAATGCTGTTCAGTTTCATGTTCAATTGAAAACATGGTATCTTGCCAGCAGGGGTGTAAGTGAAAGCAAAATCTTATTTCAATCGCAGTTAATTTTTTTATCCGTCAACGTGCTTATGCTTATAACTTTGATAGAGAATATAGGTATAGTTGCTGGCGGAGTATCTTTGTTAATAGCTGCATGCAGCTCTCTAGCTTATCTGATAAGATCAGAACATAGGAATTCATGTGAAAGAATTGTTTGATAACTATTATAGTGAATCAGGGTCCCAAAGCAACAGTCAACGTCCTGATAAAAAGACATTTGAACTATCTTCCCGAAAATACAAGTATAATTACAAGCGTTTTTTTAATTTATTGCCCTGCGAGGCAACAATTCTTGATGTAGGTTGCGGTCAGGGACAATTTCTTTATTATATGAAGAAAGAAAATTTTCATAATGTTACTGGAATTGATCTTTCCAAGTCACAGATAGAACTGGCTTTGCAAATGCAGCCTGAAATGGATTTCCGTCATACGGGAAACCCTGTCGATTTTCTCCGTAACAGGCCGAACCATTACGACATTATTGTAATGAATGATGTATTGGAACATATAGAAAAAAAACAAGTAATTTCTATTTTGGATGCAATACATTATTCCCTTAAGTCAAATGGTAGAGTTATAATTAAGACTGTTAATGCGGCATATCCGCTTGGTTTTTCTCAGCGATATAATGACTTTACGCATACTGTCGCTTTTCATGAAAAGTCTCTTACTCAGTTGTTGCGGCACACAAAATTTTCAGACATACGCTGTTATCAAGAAGAAATCGGACTTTATAATCTACTTTTTGTCCTCAAAAAATCTATGGTCATAGCGGCACGTTTTTTTTTAAAGGTAATGATTTATTTAAGTGAGAGTGACTGGCAAAAAATTGTTTCGGTGAATTTGATTGCTGTTGGGAGGAAGAAATAATATTTTGATAAGTCGTAAGTTTTGAACGTTTCTGCAATAACAGGTGGGGAGAACGAGCCTTCTGCAAGGTTTCGTGTTCGTCAATATTTGCCTGGACTCGCTGAACATAATATTAACGTCAACGAGCATTATCCATTTATTGCTAAGTCGGGGAGGTATTGGTATCATAAGTACCCTGTCCCCGCACAAATTCTTCCTCAATTAGGTACAGCAGGGCTTAGAATAGCAGCACGGCTTCCTGCAATTATTGAAAGTTATAAAACAAATCTTACGTGGATTCAAAGAGAATTTTTAACAGCTTTTTCAACAACGGAAGGACTGACCAAGAGCCCTAGAGTATTTGATGTAGATGATGCGATATGGTTACGACTTAAAGCGACAGAGAGTTTTTCGAAAAAAATTGTGCGCAGGATGGATGGGCTTATCTGCGGAAATTCATGGCTCGCTGATTATTTTTCTGACTGTAATACTCCAACATGGGTTATACCGACAGGAGTCGATACAGAGAGATGGCGACCAGATTGTTTGACGTCCCGAAAAGAGTTGTATATTGGATGGATTGGCACATCAGGAAACTATCAGTATCTTTATGAGATAGAACAGGCTCTGTTTCAATTTTTTAAAAAGTTTCCTTCTGTAAAATTACTTATTATTGCGGATACCCCCCCTCATTTTTCTTGCCTGCCTGAAAAAAATATTCAATTTTTGCCGTGGTCTCAAGATATAGAAGTTCAGGCTGTACAGCAGATGCATATCGGTATCATGCCGTTGCAAGATAGTGATTGGGAAAGAGGGAAATGTGCTTTCAAAATGCTACTTTATATGTCAACAGGGATTCCGGTTGTTGTTTCTCCTGTAGGAATGAATCGTGAGGTTCTTCAAAGAGGTAGGGTAGGGTTTGGTCCCAGAAATCATTCAGAATGGATAGATGCCCTTACCGCCTTGATTGTAAATCCAGAGCTACGCAAACAGATGGGGAATAAAGGAAGAGAGATTGTTGAACAGTATTACTCGGTAAAAAAGATTGTGCCGCAACTGGTAGATATCTTTCGTTCGTTTTTGTAATAATAAATAACGTTGTATGATGCTTATTTGAAATTTGATTAAATGCTCTCCAAAACACTCAGCGGTGCCGTCGCAGGTGTCGACGGTCTTATAGTTCGTGTGGAGGTTGATCTGGCATTAGGCCTGCCCGGTTTTTTTACAGTGGGTCTGGCTGAGGGAGCAGTACGTGAGTCCAAGGACCGGGTCAAGGCGGCAATTAAAAACTCCGGCTATCAATTCCCTCCTCGCAGGATCACGGTCAATCTGGCCCCGGCAGCGGTGAAAAAGGAAGGGGCTGGCTATGATCTTCCCATCGCATTAGGCATTCTTGCTGCTTCGGGCACGCTGACCTGCCCTGATTTGGAACATACCGCTATTGTAGGAGAACTGTCCCTTGACGGAGCAGTCCGTCCGGTACGGGGTGTCCTCCCCATGGTACTGGAGGCCAAGCAGAACAAGATCAAACGTTTTCTGGTCCCGGCAGATAATGCCCATGAGGCTGCTGTGGTCAGCGGGATTGAGATCATTGCTGTAGAACGGTTGCAACAGGCTGTAGACTTTCTGGCAGGGCGGGAGATCATTGGGCCTTCCCGGACCGACGTACAGGCTCTGTTCGCTCGGCGAAATCAATATGCTGTTGATTTTTCCGAGGTGCGAGGGCAAGAGCATGCCAAACGAGCCTTTGAAGTAGCAGCTGCCGGAGGCCATAATATCCTGCTCAGCGGCGTACCCGGCACCGGCAAAACCATGATGGCCCGCAGATTGCCGACTATTCTGCCGGATCTTTGCCTAGAAGAAGCCTTAGAAACCACCAAGATTTATTCCACCACGGGTCTGCTCCCGGAAGATATGCCTCTGCTGGTGACCCGGCCTTTTCGTACCCCTCACCATACCATTTCCGATGCAGGCCTGATCGGTGGCGGACGAATTCCCCGACCCGGCGAGGTATCCTTGGCTCATAACGGCGTGCTCTTTCTTGATGAGATGCCGGAATTCCGCAAGCATGTCTTGGAGGTCATGCGCCAGCCCCTGGAGGACGGCATTGTCACCATTGCCAGGGCTGCGGCCAGCCTCCGCTTTCCGGCACAATTCATGTTGGTTGCTGCCATGAATCCCTGCCCCTGCGGTTTTCTCGGCGATAAGGTCAAGAAATGTTCCTGCACACCGATGCAGGTGCAGCGCTACCGAAATCAGTTATCAGGTCCTCTGCTTGATCGGATTGATATGCATATTGAGGTGCCACCGGTTCAGGTGGAGGAGATCAGCGCCCAAAAGCCGGGTGAGTCGTCGGAAAAAATTCGCGAGCGGGTCAATAAGGCCCGCAAGCTCCAGCAGCAACGATTTGCCTCTGCGCCTTTAATCAACTGCAATGCTCAGATGGGTTCCCGCCAAATCGAGAGCTTCTGCCCGTTGGATCAGCCGGGTAAGACCCTACTTAACAGTGCTATTGAGCGACTTGGCTTGTCAGCCCGTGCCTATCACCGTATCATTAAGATCGCTCGCACTATTGCCGATCTTGCTGGTGCTGAGCGGATTGATGTGTCTCATGTTGCTGAAGCCGTGCAGTATCGACGGCAACAATTTGATGTGGGGTGAGTTAAAGATGAGCTTGCTGAATTGTTCGTAGTAGCTGTAACTGCGCCAGCAAGGCCACAACCGCAGTATCCACATGCAGGATTCTGCTCCCCATCGAAAACGGCAAAAAGCCCTGCTCAAGAAAGTTCTCCACTTCAAAATCATTCCATCCCCCTTCCGGTCCGACAGCCAGCAGGATTTTTTTCTTTTCTCCAGAACCCGGATAAACGTCCGGCAGCTCTGCCGCACCTCCCGGATGGGCAATCAGGCCGCAACCGGCTAAGGTCGGCACAATATCCTGCACAAAGGGTTTGAAACGGCGATGGATGAGCACCTCGGGTAAATGGGTATCCACAGCCTGGCTCAGTCCCTCCAGGAGAAGTTCCTTGATTTTCTTCGGCTCCAGCACCGGGGTTTGAAAAAAAGATTTTTCCACCTTGGCGGATCTGATCAGATGAAAGCGGCGCACACCCATGACCGTTGCCTGTTTCAGGATGCGTTGGAGCATAATCGGGCGCGGCAGGGCGAGAATCAGCTCGACATCAGGTGGCGTGGGAGGGGCGGAGTCCAGCTGTACCTCCAGTTCGACCGCATTATCATCCATACTGATAATTTTTCCTCGGCCCATCTTGCCATGTACCATACCGATGCGTAAGGTATCTCCGACGTTGAGTTTAAGGACAGTATGGATATGCTTGGCCCGATGATCTATCAGGAGTAGGCGATCTGCCTCTTGTTCATATTGTTCAAAGAGAAGAAGATTCATGTTTTGTTTTCAGTTTTTTTCTTATGGTTCAAGAGAGGGGCAAGATTGCTCATTGCCGTCAAAAGTATCTCGATTGACGGGGGACGTTCATCAGCTCAGGATAAACTCGGTGATTTCCTTATATGTGCCGACCCGCATGGGTGGTCCCCAGTATGCAGTGCCCTGATTGACGTAAAGCAGGGTACTTTTATGTTGGTAAAATCCCTTCGAATAGGGCTGCTGCAAAGGGGTCAGATAGTTGAATGGCCAGATTTGGCCGCCGTGCATATGCCCGGAAAG
Organism: Candidatus Electrothrix aarhusensis; assembly: GCA_004028505.1. Lineage (GTDB taxonomy): Bacteria > Desulfobacterota > Desulfobulbia > Desulfobulbales > Desulfobulbaceae > Electrothrix > Electrothrix aarhusensis. Next base: position 18,772 of record MTKO01000081.1, on the reverse strand, counting down.
AACAAGATCTACCCCGTATTGAGCTGCCTCCTTGACAGCTCTGGGCTGATGAGCTAGGAGAATGACCGGACTTGTTTTGGCAATCCCTCCTAAAGCCTTTGCATAATCAGGAGCGTATTGCTTTCCGAATCTCCCGGCATTATAATCTGTTACCCCTGCAAGGATGAATGTATCCTCTCCCCGCCGTATTTCTGTTTTGCTGTTGTTGAGGACCGTGATACCCAGCTGCTCTATCTCGGGTATCCATTGCTCAGCGTCGCTGTAATATTCATGATTTCCAGTGACAAAAAATACGCCGTGCCGGGCTTTGAGTTTGGCCAAAGGAGCAAGTTCTCCAGCCAGTTCCGCTGCATCGCCGTCAACTAAGTCTCCTGTTATGGCAACAAGATCAGGCTGCAAGTTGTTCACGATTGCGACGATCTCCGCCAGTTCAGCTTGCATGGACATGGCACCGATGTGAATATCTGATATCTGGACAATGGAGAATCCCTTAAAGCTGGGTAGTAGTCCTGATAGTTTGACGGACAACCGATTAACCGTGGGCGGATCAAGGCATTTCTTGACGCCAAAGGCGGAAATACCGAGCACTGATACAGAGGCAGAAGCGGCAAGAATGCGGGCAAGAAAGCGTCTCCGACTCGGATCTGGGAGATTATTCTTTCTCTGGAGAAGGCGATGGGAAGTATAATAAAAAAATTTGAGACTGTCCGTGAACAGAAAGAAGAAAAAGAAAAGCATCAGGATGCCGAGCCAGAGATAGGCAAACCATAACAGAGGAAAGAGCTGTTGAAAGGAAAATTGCTTTGCCAAGATGCGAGAAATCGGCAAGAGGAGAAAAAGGGCCATAACCGCAGTAGTACCGAGTCGTTGTACAGGGCGACTGAAGCCGGGATCCTTCACCATGTGTCGCCAAAAGTAATAATGCATAAAGGCGAAAACTCCTAGAGCGACAGCCAGAAAACCAAGAAAAAAAAGTATGGAGGAAGACATTCTATTTGCTTTGTTTGAGTTTTTTTGCGAGCCTCTTCGCTTGTTTTATCTTTAGGGGTGATGCTCTTTGGCTAAAAGCTGAATTGTGCTTCAAGCTGCCAACCAAGGTGGCTGTTGATACCTGATGTGGCAACACAGCGAAAATATTCTGTTGGCTGCCACTCTAAACCAATTATCCAGGCAAGCTCTTCGGTATTCTTATATTCGTATCTGGCATCTTCTGCATTGAGAGCTGCTATCAATAATGATTCAAAGGGCGTTTCTCCTGTTTTCGTAATATGATGCGACATCTTTTTTTGTAATTTGAAGCGGGAGTAGTTCAGGCCGGTTAATGGGGTGAGAGAACTAAAACGCCACCCTACGAGTGCCTCAGTTTCCAGGTTTTTCCACTGGAAAGTGGCTGTTCTCGCATCAACATTATTGCGGGGCAGAGCATTGCGAACAATCTCTTCTTCTTCATCGCCGCGTGCGGAAAAATAATTATAACGTAATCGCATGAAGAGGCCTTGTTTTTTTTTGGAGAAGATCTCGGCAGCTGAATGGACTCCCCAAAGAAAGGCCGGTTCTGTTCGCCACCACTCATTAAACCCGGTAACTGTATTCGTTGCGGAAAACTCCCCTTGGCTCACCCCGAAATGAAGACCGGAAGAAAGGGTGAAAAGAGGGGCGTCAATAAAATCGTAGACAAGGCTCCCGTAGAACATGTCCTGCTGCCAATCAATGGTCCAAAGCTGATCAGAAGAAGTTACAAAACGGTCCAGTGGGCTGCTGGTTAAGGTCTCGTTCAATTTCTCGAAATCAAGCTGGCGACCAGTGATTGAAAAATGGAGGCGATTCTCCCAACGACTTTTCTTGATCAGATCTCCTTGTTGTTCAGTGCTTGATTGATCGGTAGCCGTGTAGCCAGGTGCAACCACGGGAGAGGCAAGAAGGAACAACAGAAGAGCGGGTAATGTTATCTTTTTGCAAAAAGTATATTTCATATCAAAATGTTGTTTCATTTGATGGTCCCGATTTTTTTACAGCTTGTGAAAATATATAAGCAGCTTGAACGTGTTCACCTGTTTCACCTGTTACCATGATGCGGGGTGGTTGTACAGGAGCTTGCTCTCATTGTATAAAAAAGAGGATATGTAATCTATACTCCTGTGGTATTTTCATCCTTCCAGAGAAATATTTCTCTCTTCTGTTGTGAAATCTTCTTTCATGCTATATAAATAAGTTTGTGTAAACGTCGGTGCTTGTGGGTAACCGGGAATTTCTAAGAAATAGCAGGGTTGGCAAAGAATCTATGTTGTATCTGTCTCGTACGGATTTCTCCTCTCAAAAATTGAAGATGAGCTTGCTCTTGCTTGCTCTTGTCACAGGACTCAGTGGCTGCGGTCAGCACATGGCTGTTAACCATAAGGGGCAGAAGTCCGCAACTCTTGTCAAAACAGATAAGTCCCCTAAATCTTCAGAGCAGGAGATCGCAGGAGATAAGGGGTCCAGTTATTTTCATTTTCTCTGGGGACGCCATGCTGAGCTAGCAGCAGAGTATGAAAAGGCCCTTGCCTTGTACGAGAAATCTTTGGAATACAATCCAGATGCAGAATTTGTTCTGCGCAAGGTGCCTTTGCTCCTCCTGCGCCTCAATCGTGGCGAAGAGGCTATTCTTCGTCTGAAGCAGTATCTCGTCCATCACCCGGATGATACCATATCCAGGATGTTGCTGGCCAAGGTTTATATCCACCAAGGTGATTTTCAAAAGGCAGCTGCTCAGTACCGAAAAATCCATCAGTTGGATACGCAGGATATCACTTCATTGCTCCTGCTCAGCGAGCTGTATCTTGCTGAGAATAAATATGATATGGCAAAAATAGCTTTGCATGACGTGCTGGCTGTTGATAGCCGTTCATACTCGGCCCATCTCCTTTTGGCTCGTCTCTTGGTTACTGAGGAAAATTTTGAAACTGCTCAACGACATTACAAGCAAGCTCTTGATGTCACTTGGTCCGAGGGATTGCAGCTGGAACTGGCGGATGTCCTGACCAGACAAAAAAAATATTCCCAGGCTGTTACGTTGTATCAGGAGATTCTGCACCATGATGAACAGAACGAGGAGGCGCAGATAGCTCTTATTCATTTGTATCTGTTACAGGGAAAAGAGCGCAAGGCAATGAAGGAGTTGCAGCGCCTGAAGAAAAGCATCAAGAACCCAGAGGTGGCCGAGTTGACCATTATTCGACTTCATGCTCGCTGGGGAGAATACGACAAGGCGATCGCCCTGCTTGAGGAATTTCTCCAAAAGCATGAGCGCTCCGAGGCCCGTTATCTTCTTGCAGCTCTTCGATTTCAGGAAAAGCAATACGAAAAGGTTCTGTTGGATCTTGAGAAAATCGGATCAGAGGCAAAGGAATATGAAGATGGTCTCTTCTTGTTGGTACGAACCCTGAAAGCACTGAATCGGCATAAGCAGGCTGTGCAAATTTTAGAATCTGCTCTTGCGGAAGAAGAGGGGCGTACCCCGGATTTATACATTCTTCTTGCTGGCATATATCAGTTTATCGGGCAGCAAGGGCAGTGTCGCAAGACCTTCCTTCGTGCCCTTGAGGAGTACCCTGAGGGTGAACAGGTGCTGTATGAGTATGGTCTCTTCCTGGATTATATTGGAGAGCGTGACCCGGCTCTGGAAATCATGGAACGAATTGTTGCGATGGATTCAGAACATGCCGGGGCATTGAATTATGTCGGCTATACTTGGGCTGACAAGAAGGAGAATTTGCCTGATGCCTTGCAGTACATATCCCGTGCGGCAAAACTGAAACCTGATAACGGGTATATTCGTGACAGCCTCGGTTGGGTGTATTACCAACAGGGTGAGTATAAAAAGGCCAGAGATGTTTTGGAAATGGCTATTGAGCTGGCACCCGATGATCCGGCAATTCTTGATCACCTAGCAGAGACCTATCGGGCGTTGAGGCTCCCTGAAAAGGCCAAGGAAACCTGGCGCAAGGCCCTAGATCTGTACAGAGAATACAAAAAGGAACAGAAGCAGACCGGAAAGGGCAGCGAAGATCGGGAACGTAAGCGTATACAGGGAAAAATTAATCGTCTTGAAAAAGGAGAAAGCAAATGAGATTGAATGCGCAGGGGATATCGTGGTGTTGCGCAGGGTTGATGATATTGAGCGGTTGCGCGGCAACGCCGCCAAAAACCTTGGAGATCAGCAACAGCACGGAATTGCGGCAGGTGGAGAACAAACTCTCCGATTTTTCGGGACAATCCTGTGTGAATGCAGTGGATTGTGATGTGCAACTCAACTGGCAGGCCTATGGTCAGGGAAAAACTTTTTCCGCAACTATGCAGGCGATGCAGCCCTCTTCATTGCGCCTTGCCATGATTGATCCGCTCGGCAGGCCGCTGGTTCTCCTGGGAGTACACGGGAACACGTTTACCTTAGCAGATAATAACGAGGCAATCGGCTATACCGGCACTATGGATTTAGATGTAGTCCATAAATTTTTCCCGGAGTTTATTCCCAGGGACGATATTTTTTACTGGCTCAGCGGTAGGGTCAACCGGAGCGGGATGAAGACCTTGTCGACAAAGATGGATGCCAAGGATAAGCTGTACTGGTACGAGGTTATTTATCCCGACGGGAGCAGTAAAGATATGACCCATAAGCTGGCACTGAACGATGCGAACCAACTGGTCCGGCATATGGTGCTTGATGCGGACGGAGATATTCAGTTTGAAGCGACGTATAGCGAATACTCAGCAACGCCCAAGACATGCAGTTGGCCTGGGCGGGTTGAGATTGCAGGGGAAGCCTTAGAAGCCGATTTTAGCTTGACTTATACGGAGATTTTTGATTTTAAGCCGCTGGAGCAAAAACGTTTTCAAGTGAAAATCCCACCCCATTTCGAAGTCCGGAAAATTGTCAATGAGCCTTGAGTGATTCTGAGTGATGCGACAAGAAGGTGATTGGGAGGGGAATGATGGATGAGAATAACGGGCTGCTGGCAATCACAATCTTAATTGTTGTGTTGTTGGCGCTCGTTGCCTTATGCAAGGGTATGAGCAAAGAGAAGAGGAATCCATTTATTGTTGAAATAGAGGAGTGGTTGAGAACGAAGGATCGGAAGTATAAGAGTTATTTTGAGGTTGATTTTCCAAAGAAGTATCGTGAGTTCAAGGATTGGAAAGAGAATCGATCAGAAAAAAAATAGTTTTTTCTGATCGATAGAAAAGGGGGAGGCGAATTTATCCCATCCCTTATTTTGTTTATGCGTGCAGCAGAATCCGTTATTTCAGAAGCTCTGATGGATCACCGGTGGGCGCATTGCCTAGGGTGTTGATGATAATAACAAAAAGATTTTCTTCCTTAAAAAAGACTTGTTGCAGGTCATAGCTGTAATTCGGGACCAGATCTAAGACAACCCGCACCTTTTTCTCTCCTTTGTTGTTGCCGACCCGGATTGTCTGGATGTATTTTCCAGCTGTTTTTAGACTTTCTGGGATGTCTTTTGCCACTGCGGTGTCCTTAAAATCACAGACAACTCTCGGCCTTCCTTCTTCAATGCCAAAGACGATAGGGGGATGAAATTCGTTGAGCTTGAAAAGCACCATCTCACCCCGGTTGGAGTCATTGTCAAAGGTGATGGAGGTTAGGATCGGCATCCCAGGATTTTTCTCGATATTTGCTTTTTTCTCCGCCTTCTTTGTTGGCGTCTGCACAGCTGCTTTCACTGCTTGCCGCTTCTTCTCTTGCTTTGCCGGGGATTTTTTTTCTGCTTGTGTAACCGGTTTGGGTTCTGCCTTTACTACACCAGACGCTTGCTTCTTTTCTGGCTGCACAGGCGGTACGACGGCTGTGGTGTTCTCTGTCTCATCCTGTTGTTCCCCTGGGGCGGGAACAGTCTGTTCGTCAGGCTTTTGCTTGTCTGTTTGTTTCTTTGAACCGGCGTAATGGATGGAGACAACAAGAGCTTTTTCTTTTTTATCAAAGTCCTGTTGGATATTGATATTTTTATTGGGTCGCAGGTCGAGCACAACCCGTGTTTTTGGGTTATCACCTTTGTGAATGCCGACTCGGATGCGTTTGATCAGCTCGCCGTTGGTGTTAATGATGTTGTTGATCATCTTAGCGGCAGTTGTATCCTGAAAATCAAAGACCACTCGGGGTTGTTTCCCTTGCAGAGTGAATATTTTCGGGATATAGGTGCCGTTTAGTTTAAAAACGATTCGTTCTTCTCCATTGCCGGGGGATTCAAAATTGATGTCTTCGATCACCTTTTGGGCTGCCATTGCCTGCCAGCCGTAGAAAAGCAGAAAGACAAGAGCGAAGGTCACCGCTGAGATATTTTTAAGCATTGTTCCTCGGTTATTGCTGCTGGTAATAAGGGAGCATGGACAAATAAGATATTACGCTGTAAATAGTTATATTTATATAACGTCTAACGTCGTGATGTCAACAAATTTTCATCGGTTTGTCAATTGCAAGCCTTAGCTTTTACAAAGCAAGGCGATATTTTTCCCCTGCAAAGGCCCGCATAAAGATTGCGTCGACCCAATTGCAGAACACCAGAGACCGTTATTTTAACAGAAGAGTTCATGACAACAAAAGTAAACTTGGATTCCATCCTGCCCCTGGTTAAAAAGCCGGGGCGATATATCGGCGGCGAATTAAATTCCGTTCACCCGGATTACAGCCAAATCGATCTTTCCTTTGCCCTGGTTTTTCCAGATCTCTACGAGATCGGGATGTCCCACCAAGGCTTGCAGATCCTCTATCATATCATCAATCGCCAGCCCGGTCTGGCAGCCGAGCGCTGTTATGCCCCGGATGTGGATATGGAGGAGCAGCTGAGGCGGAATGATCTCCCCCTATTTTCTTTGGAATCACGGCGACCGTTGGCCGAGTTTGATGTGATCGGCTTCACGTTGCCCTATGAGCTCTGCTACACCAATATCCTGACCGTGCTCGACCTTGCCGGGCTTCCTTTGCGAGCCGAAGACCGGGGCGATAAGTTTCCTCTGGTGATCGGTGGCGGGGCCTGTTCTATGAACCCGGAACCGGTGGCGGATTTCTTTGACCTGATTGCGCTGGGAGACGGCGAAGAGCTGATACTTGATATCATTGCGGCCCTGCGTGCTGCCCGTGAGAAGGGACTTTCTCGCGCCAAGACCTTAGAGCGTTGCGCAGAGATTCAGGGAGTCTATGTGCCATCCCTGTTTAAGCCTCGGTATGATGACGGTCAGCTGACCGCCATTGAGCCGCTCAAAGAGAGCTATACAGAGGTGATCCGCCGGATTGTGCCGGAGTTGCCCCCGGTGGAACTCCTAACCCATCCCCTTGTGCCCCTGGTTAAGCCAGTTCATGATCGATTCGGGGTGGAGATTGCCCGGGGCTGTACCCGAGGCTGTCGTTTCTGTCAGGCTGGGATGATCTACCGACGTGCGGGAGCGCAGTGTTGAGCAGATCATGCAGCTTGCCAAGGAGGGCGTGCATAATTCTGGTTTTGATGAGTTGGCTCTTTTATCTTTGTCCACCGGAGATTATTCCAACCTGCCCGGATTGCTTGTTGAGCTGATGGATCATTTTGCCGAGGAGCGTGTCTCCGTGGCCCTGCCATCTATGCGGGTTGGAACCCTGACTCCGGAGGTGATTGAGCAAATCAGGCGGGTCCGCAAGAGCGGCTTTACGGTTGCACCCGAGGCAGGCACTGATCGTCTGCGAGAGGTGATCAATAAGGGCATTACTGAGGAAGATCTGCTGACCGGTTGTCGGGATGCCTTTGCAGCAGGTTGGAATGTGATCAAGTTTTACTTTATGATCGGCCTACCCACCGAGACTCAGGAAGATCTGGAGGCAATTATAGACCTGGCGGTTCGAGCAAAAAAAGAGGCCAAGGGCGGCAGGATCCAGATTAATGTTTCTGTGTCCACCTTTGTTCCTAAGCCCCATACCCCTTTTCAATGGCATGGTCAGCTCTCCATTGCCGAGACCAAGGAGCGGATTGATTTCCTCAAGCGGAAGCTGCCCCATAAGGGATTTCGCCTGAAATGGCACGAACCCTATCAATCCTTTCTTGAAGGACTCTTTTCGCGGGGAGATCGTAGGCTCTCATCATTGATCGAGACGGCGTGGCGGGCTGGTTCTCGGCTGGATGGTTGGTCGGATCATTTTTTGGTGGAGCGTTGGCAGGAGGCGGCAGAGCAACTCGGGATGGATCTTGAGGCATATTTACGGTCAAGGGATCAGGAGCAGGTCTTGCCTTGGGATCATCTCAATTGCGGAGTCGGGCGTGATTTTCTGCTGGAAGAATGGCAAAAGGCCCTAGATCAGGTCTATACCCCGGATTGTCGCACTAGTGGTTGCCAGAAATGCGGGCTCTGTGATTTCAAGAGTATTCGTCCGCTCACCCAAGAACCGCCAGAGAAAAAAGAATCTAAAAAAGAGCCAGCTCATCCACCGGAGCAGGAGAGCGAGTCGGTCAGGAATTCTTGGACACGGACAGAGCAGGGGCAGCAGCCTATCTTCCGTTATCGGATCCATTATTCTCGTGTAGGAGATGGGCGGTTCCTCGGCCATCTTGAAGTACTGCAACTGATTTTCCGGGGCTTGCAGCGAACCGGTTTGCCGATCCTCTTTTCCCAAGGCTTTAATCCTTCGCCCAAGGTTTCCTTTAGTCCTGCTCTGCCGGTCGGGGTGGAGAGCCATATTGAGTACTTTGATGTGGACCTGTCTTCGCCCTTAAAAGACCCCCTAGAGACAGCTGCGTTGCTGAATATACATCTGCCGGATTTTCTTGTTATGCAGGAGATTGAGGCTATTCGGAAGAAGCCCCCGGTCGATCAGATCATCAGCTATCAATGCACCTTGCCGGAATCGGTTGACCTGGAGCAGCTCGTCGCACGCAGTACAGAGTTTCTTGCTGCGGATCAATTCGTCATTGAACGAATACGCAAGCAGAAAAAGCGTGAGCTTGATCTCCGGACCCTGGTCAAGAGATTGGAGCTGGAAGCGGAAGGCGAGGAAGGCGAGGAAGGCGACAGGATGCTGTTGCTAGACTTACTCCATCCGCACGGATCAGCTGGGACCAGCACCCGTGAGATTCTGGAAAAAGTCCTGGGATTGAGCGAAGAACAGAGCCAGCTTGTTCGGATTATGAAATGTAGGTCTCAAGAGCTTGAGGGATATACTTTTGCAAATTAGTCGTTAAATGAGTCGTTTGATAATTCATTAATGAATTCATCACCCTTTTAAGAAGGGGAAAAGGTAAGATATGAAGACAGAAACAAAACCTGAGAAAAAAGAAAAGAAAAAGCCACAGATCACCCTGAACAGCAAACAAAGAAAATATTTACGCGGTTTAGGGCACCATGTGGACCCCATCGTTTATGTGGGCAAAGAGGGGCTTACCGCCAATGTCAACCAGTCGGTTCTGGATACCCTACGAACCCGTGAGTTGATCAAGGTAAAACTGGGCCAAAACTGTGAAGTGCCCAAGAAAGAGGCAGCAGAGCTGTTGGCTAAAGCATCTGGAGCAGCCTGGTGCAGCTTATCGGCAAGATGGTGCTGTTGTACATGCCTAATAAGAAGTTGGATCGGGAACAGCGTATTGTTCTGCCAAAATAGAGCGCAGAAAAGAGAGATTGAAGAGAGAGTTTTGTGATGGATAACCGAGAGCATTACCGTATAACCTCATCCTGTGCGATTCCGGTTGCAGAGCTATTTTTTAGTTACTCCCGCAGTAGCGGCAAGGGGGGGCAGCATGTCAACAAGGTCAATACCAAGGTCTCGCTCTCTTTTGACCTTGAGGCCTCGCCGAGCCTGATTGAGGAGCAAAAGAGCCTGCTTAAATATCGACTGAGCAATCGTTTGAATAAGCAGGGGGTTTTACGGCTGGACGGGGATCGACAACGCAGCCAGCGGAGCAATCAGGAGGAGGTGATACAACGTTTTATCCTCTTGATGCGGGATGCCTTGCATGTCCAGGCGACTCGGAAGAAGACTAAACCCTCGCGCAATGCCAAGCAGCGACGTTTACAGGGGAAAAAGAAACGGGGTCAGCTCAAGCAGCAACGGGGTAAACGGGGTTTTGATCAGGAATGATGAACAGGCAAGACTGTGTTATAAACCGGAGCGGGGCAGGGGAGAACCGACTCTCCCGGAAATCGGCATCCTGGCGGTCAACCCGTCTGAGGCTCCTGTCTTGGCCGCATACGCCAAAACAGCGGAGATGCAGCGCTCCTTTCTCTTTCACTCCAACCTGTATTATTCCGAGAAGCTGTTTTTAGCCGGGCCTGCTGTCGGGGCTCCTGTGGCGGTCATGTGCCTGGAAAAACTGATCGCGCTGGGTGCGAAGAAGATTATTCTTTATGGCTGGTGTGGTTCCTTGCAGGAAGAACTGCGGGCTATGGACGTCCTGCTTCCGAATGAAGCCTTGTCTGAAGAAGGAACCAGTCGACATTATCAGGCTCAAAGTCAGGCTCAAAGTAAGGGTCAGAATAGTCAGCAGGAGAGGATACTTGCTTCGCCGACGTTGCATACCCACCTAGGTAATATCCTGACGGCTGCCGAGTTTTCCTATCAGAGCGGAAAGGTTTGGACCACAGACGCCCCGTACAGGGAAACCCGAACCAAGGTCGCGAAATATGCAGATCAGGGGATATACGGGGTGGATATGGAGTTTTCCGCTCTCTGTACTGTTGCAGCCTTCAGAGGGGTTGAGTTGGCTGCTGCCATGTTGGTCTCTGATGAGGTTTGGAGACAGCCTTGGCAACCGCAATTTTCTCGGAAAGAATTTAAGAGGAAGTCTCGAAGATTGCTGACGCTCCTTTGCGACACGTTGTGGGATGCTTGAGAGGTCAGGATGATGCTGTCTATATGGTGTTTAAAAATATGATGAGTTTTGAATAATCCGGAAGAGAAAAACAATTTTTATCGTTACAATAGGTAGTTGCGAATGATGTTATTTACTGACAAAAGCTGGTTTATATTCTATATTGCGGTTTGTTAGCCTAGGCTATGCAGCGTGGTATAGTCAGGTGCTTTCCGGCAAAGAAGCCTCAGATGCTTCTCGCTTCTTTTTCGGCAATCGCCTGAGTAAGGTGATCAAAGGGCTTTCATGGTGAAAGCCGATTTTTTTTGTATCACTGTTCTATTTATAAGGAGTTTTTTCTCATGAAAAGCGTGAAAGGAATTGTTTCTCTGGCAATAGTTGCACTGTTTTCACTCTGTATTACCCTGACAGCTTTTGCGTCGGACGTTACGAAGAGCCTTACAGATGCGGCAGAAGCAGTCGTTGGCAGTGCAACAGATTCTGCTCTTGAAACCGCCAAGGAAAAGGCCGGTGAAGCTATGGCTAACGCTATGGAGGAGAAAAAAGAGGAAGTCGCTGCTGCCGAAGATGCTATGGACAACGCAGCAGACGAAGTCATTGAGGATGTTGAAGAGGATACAGATGAGGCTGTCTCCGAGATGACAGGTGAGGACGACGACGAAGGTACTGCAGCAGCGGAAGAAGATGAGGGGGATGCTGAAGGTGAGGAAGAATCACCTAGCGTCGACTAAGTATTTATTGAAGACTGACGTTCTGTTGACGCTGTTTGGTTTGAAACGGCGTTAACAGGAGTTCAAGGGGCGGTAAAGGCTGAAGATGTTTTCAGGCCGTTACCGCTCTTTTTTTGAGATTTTTTTAATAATCTTCGGATCCCGTCAATGGGGTTCCGCCAAAGAGAAAAAATGCCCGTTCAACGGGGGAGCGGTGAACGGGCGGGTTGAAATCCTTCTCAGAGGAGTTGAGAAGGTCGTGTGAACTTTTTAACTCTACAGCAGATCGCTGGCCAGCATAGACAGAGTAGATCGTTCCCCTTTTTGCAAGGTGATATGGGAGTACAGGTGCTGTCCTCGCATTTTTTCGATCAAATAACTCAGGCCGTTGGACTGGGAGTCCAGATAGGGATGATCTATCTGGTGAACATCACCAGTAAAAACGATTTTGGTGTCCTCTCCAGCCCGTGTGATAATAGTCTTTACCTCATGAGGTGTCAGGTTCTGAGCCTCATCAATAATGATATACATCTTGACCAGACTTCTGCCCCGGATATAGGCAAGAGGCTCGATGATGAGCTTCTTTTCTTCAAGCAGATCTTGGATTTTCTGATGCATCTTGCTTTTTTCCGGAAACTGGCTGCGGATGACCGCCAAGTTATCGTAGAGCGGCTGCATGTAGGGGCCGATCTTTGACTGGATATCTCCGGGGAGAAAGCCTAGGTCTTTGTTAGACAGAGGGACAACAGGCCGGGCTAGCATAATTTGGCGATAGTTCTTCCGCTGCTCAAGCGCCGCTGCAAGGGCCAGCAAGGTTTTACCGGTTCCGGCCTTGCCGCTGATGGTCACCAAGGGTGCCTCGGTATTACACAGGGCATGAACTGCAAAGCTCTGCTCGGCATTACGCGGCATGATCCCGCAGACCTTCTGTTTGCGGACAAGCTTTATTTTGTTTTCTCCGGAATGGTAGGTCGATAAGGCAGATTTATTGGCCTCGCGAAGGATGATGAACTCATTGGCAATCAGAGATTCATCCTGGGGCAGGTCGAGGTCGTTTGCTGGAATTTCCTCACTGGTGTGCAGCTCATCAATCAGGCCGAAAGGACTATCGTTGATAACGCGGGTCCCGGTGTAAAGAGCGCCTAAATCCTTTACATGATCAGTGATGTAGTTCTCGGCCATCAAGCCCACAGCCCTGGCCTTCATTCGCAGGTTAACATCCTTTGTAACAAGGATAAACGATTGTGATCTGTCCTCCTTGAACAGATGATAGCAGATATTAAGGATCTGATGGTCTGGTTTGGCAGAAGCCGGGAAGTGGCGTCGCAGTTCTGGATGAGGTTCCTGCTCCAGCTTGATTGATAAGCGTCCCTTGCCCTCTCCTAGTGAAACTCCGCCGTTAAACAGCTTGTTGGAACTCAAATCGTCCAGGGAGCGGACAAACTCACGGGCATGGAAGTTGACGCTTTGGCTGCCTTTTTTAAAATGGTCAAGTTCTTCCAGCACCGTGATGGGCACGATAATGTCATGCTCATCAAAATGGTTTATACAGGCTGAATCATGCAGAATGACATTGGTGTCCAGGATGAATGATTTGCGTACGTGTTTTTTTGTCATGGTTCTACCTCCCTCCTGTCCGATTTCCTTTGCGGCGGTGCAACCGCCTTCTTCTACCTATATGATACTTGTTCTCAATTCATTTGTACAATAGAGAGAGATTGCAAAAAATATGCTGGGACGCTTCGATCATAAATATACGGGATAAAATAATGAGATACCTATTAAGGCGAGTAGGGCGTTTTTTTGGGGGATATGCTGAGGCCAAGCATCTCACTGGGATGAAAAGACCTGTGGTGGAGTGAGAGGGGAGACAGAGTGATTTGTTTTATTCAGCGGCGGGAATCTCAAACAGTCTTTGAAACCATTGCATGAAAGGAGCCGCCTGGGGCGAGGCAGGGGTGAGGATGCGTTCCATGATCGCATTATGCAACTGTCTTCCCGGTGGGTTTTGCCAAGCCAGCCAAGTGTGGATTTTTGCCTTGTCCAGATGAGCTTCCTTGTAAGGCGCTCCGCAGTTGGCGGCTTGCCTGCAACTCTGCTCGGCAAACTCCCAGAGATCTTTGTCGTTTTCGGGCAGGAGGAACTGGAGAAAGGTTTCCAGCATGCCTCGTGCTCTGTTATCGGGCATCATCCATACTCCGATTTTGACATCTTCTTCCGGGCTGGTATGGATCAAGCCAGTTGCGGGTAATTCTTCCGGAATATCTGGATATCTTTCAAGCAGGCAGTTACGGATGCTTTGCCAACGATTTGCAGGCGCGTCGTCCGCATCAAGGATGATACCAAGGATCTTCAATCCTGAGTCCTTCAGCTGAATATTGATTTCTTCCTTATCAAGTAGTCTCTCTACGCTGCCCAAGGCCTTGATCTCAACGATCCAGTCTTTTTTCCGATTACCCCATTGTACGCCGTTAGCCTCGACAAGCTGAGGAATCACTCGTTTGTCTTCATCTCCTTCGACCAGCAGTACCTTTTCATGAGCCATGTTAACGCACCTCGATTTCGCGATCTGCGGCAAGGTGCATTTCCTTATTGGTAAAGGTCTCCGGTCTCTTTTTATCTTTATTGATACGGTGGATGCGAATGGACATGTCGGCAAATTCGTCTTCAACTGCATTATCTGCCAGCGTTTTCCAGCAGTCGCTGCTGTGAGTGGTAGCGAAGACCTGGACGTTGAGTTTTTTTGCGGTTACACAAATCAGCTTCCACATTTTAGACATAACGGTGTGGTGCAGGCCGGTGTCGATTTCGTCAATCAGCAGGGTGCCATTTTTTGCTGCGACAAGAGAGAGGGTGAGGCCGAGTAATCTCCAAATTCCATCTCCGAAGCTACCTATGGGGATTCTTTCCTCCCACTTGTTGCTTTTAACGATGATGCCGCCACGGGTATAATCTCCAGAGGATAAGTTGCTTCCTCCGATTGTGGCAAGGCGAGTAATGTCGGGTTCAATTATTTGCAATGCTTCTATAACAGACTCTTCATCCGGGGAGAGGACGATTTCTTCAAATAATGACACTGTGCTTTCTGGAGATAATGATGAGCTTGGGACAAACTTCAAGTTTTTGGTTTCTAAAGAGTTTGGTTTTGAGTTTGTTCTTTTAATATACTCATACAATAAGCTGTTATCATCAGTGACGGGGACTTCCCTGTCTATACATTCTTTTCCATCTGTCCAGGACACATTAAACAACGAGTTGCCATCATATCCATGAAAACGGCTGTAAAAGTCAGGGATTCTTTCTGTTAATTTTGATTGATGAGCAACACATTCGATCGAGCCAGACAATGCTTCATTCTGTTGTTTGGTGTCAAGGCAGAGAACTGTAAACGCAAAATCTTGCATTACCTGAAAACCGTGAAACAATCTGCGCAACTCAGCTGTTCCGTGACGATCTATTTCGTTTTCATATTTCAGTTCTCCTCTTCGGGAAAGGACAGAAAAAATATCATATAGATTCCCTTGGGCTTTAACCAGTTGAATAGCCTCTAAAACTGATGTCTTGCCGCAGTTATTCGTGCCAACCAGCAGATTGACCTGCCCGATATCCTCAATCTTGTATCCAGAAAACCCTCTAAAATTATTAATCTCAAGCTGTGTTATCATATTACATGCTCTCCAATTACTTGCGGCCAATCCTTCTTTTATAGGTGTCTGGCATTGATCAGTAGCTGGAAACTAAATCTCCGGCCCTGTGTCAACTGCTAACCCACTGTCGTTACATTAAATATATCTATCCATCAGTCGGCCAGTGTACTCTGTCCTGACCAATTTTTCCAGCTTGACGTAGCTGTTCACCGTTACCTCAAGGCGGCTGTTCAGAGCAGAATCGGCGATGCTCTTTCTCTACGTCGCCGGTGCTCCGTCGGCAATGGAAGGGGTTCCTCAATACAGAGTGTCAGATCAACTTGTTAAAAACGCAGCGATTCTTTAGTTGCGTTTCATGTAAAAACGGTTTATATGACTTGATCATGATATTTTTCATGTGTCAATAGTGTTAGATAGAAAATGCAGGGTGGTACGGAAATATTTGCAATGACAAAACTTCACGAGTACCAATTGACAGCCTTGCGACCTCTTGAGGCTCAGTTACGGAAGGCGGTTGCTCAAGCGGAACCAGAGAGCGCTATAGAGATAGCAAAGAAAATTCAAGCCCTTTTCCCAGATAATCGAGATCGATCACATCATCGTCTCCTGCGGGCAAAACTCTGGGCCTTCGAGGCATGTCTTGATGCGAATCGTCCTTATTATGCGGAGACGGGTTTGATTGGTGTTCGTAAGTTGGCCGCACCGTCCACTCGATTGTATCTTGAAGCCAGTGCGCTCCTTGCAGTGGCCTTACTTCGACAGAAGAAAGTGGCTGATTCAAAGAAGATCATTTGTGAAGTGATAGCCAATATCAACAATATTGTTTCGAATCGCACCCGCCACCAGTTTCAAAAACGCTTCATTGCTCGGATTGAGGAAGAGTGTATACTCGCGGAGTTGATTGATACCGGGGAAGAAACGCTTGATACTGCAGAGATTGAAGCGAAGGCCATACTGCTGGTTCAGCACAACTCAGATGATGAAATCCTAAGATTTATCGGAAACAGCGTGCCTTCGGCAGCCAAGCACCTTCTCCTTGATGTCCGAACGTATTCTATTCAGCAATTACCTCCTCCCGACAAGAAGATGCTCCCGCCGCCTGAAAAGGTGGAGCAACCAAAAAATATTGGACGCACTACATATGCGTTACTGGGGAGAATTGCGTGGAAGACATTTTGTAAGCCATCAAGTCCGATTTACAAGCTATGGTCAAAGAAGGTTCCGAAGGTATTCAATGAAGGGTACTTTTCCGCTGCGGCAGTTACTGCACTTAAAGATTATCGAATAGGCGTTCCAATGATTGCGAGCGGCCTGGCTGCGCTTGCCATGAAATATTCCGCAGAAGAGTTCTGTCAGCTTGCGAAGCCGAAGGGCCTGATGGTTTCACGAGATGACAAAGAAGACTAATCTGTCGCTAACCGCTCCTTTGCCGTAGGAGTTGTCTTCCTCCCTCGTTCTGTATATAAATCACAAAGAAATTAAAACTATAGTTCAATGCCATCATGGATAATGACCAAGAACTATAGTTAAAAAGGGCAGGCACCGCGTCTACCCCCTCCTCTCTCTCGACTCCTCATTTTTAGTCAACTGATTCTCCAGCTCCGCCAGCTGCTCGCTCCTTTTATCTACCACATCAGCCAAGGCATTGCTGAAAATTTACAGCTTAAACTCATCGACGGATGCAATCAGCAGGGCATGACGATGCGCTTTGTTCAGCCTGTTCAGGTCACTGCAACAGATGATTTTTTCCTTCACGGTAAAGGGAACATCATCGAAACGAACCTCCAGTACCTCCAGAATATCTTCCTGCGCCTTCTCAAGCTGTCCTCTGGTTCTCCCCTGTTCAATTCCCTCGTTTATTCCTTTTTGGATTCCCTGCTGGATCCCCTGGAGCATTCCTTCTTCTCTGGCTATTCTCTCTGTACTTGAAATATAGGCATTGTCCGCGCCTCCTCAAACAGTTCCATTTCCTTCTTGAATTGCAAAGCCTTGGGTTTAGGCAGTTTCAGCACATAATCGATAAAGCGGTAAAGCCTGACAACCTGTTCCTTACGGTAATTTCTGTTGTACAGCTCCTTAGTCAGGTCCATTCGGAAGCTGTACCGCTTGTCCGGGTCTTTCTCCGACTTCAGTTTCGCCAGCTGCACTCTGGTGATAATAGCGAACGGGCTGTCATTGTCTTCGATGCCGGGACGGTCAAAGTCCATCAATTTGATCACCGGGAAGGTAAACCTGATCTCGCAGCCGAACAGTTCCGTCTGGAAACGGGCAGGCCTGAAGGATCGGTTGCTGTCGATCAGCAGGGCGATACTGACAACCTTTCTGCGGTGCTTGTCAAATATCCTGTAATTGTAGACATACATCCTTTGGGCAAAGCTCTTGTCCCGGCAACCCTGCACTTCGATGTGAATGAGTATCCATTCCGCCTGCCCGTTGTTCAGGCGTACCTCAAGCAGTCTGTCCGCCTCGCGCCTGACATTGTCGCTGTCGCTGAGGATTTCATTCAGCTCTCTGTCCAGAAACTTTACGCCTTGGGCAAAGTCTATCCCTTGATGTATTTCTGGCAGATAGAAACGGAAGAAGTCTTCGGTGAAGTCCTCAATTACATCCTTCCAGTCGCTATCCATATCAGAATTTGGCATTCTTTCATTATCCACTTTCATCCGGCAATCCTCATAACTTTCCCAGTCGCTCCCTTGACTCCTCATTCTTAGCCAGCCGAGTCTCCAGCTCCGCCTGTTTGCCCTTTTCCTTCTCAACCACCGCATCAGGAGCATTGCTCAGGAATTTCTCATTCCCCAGCTTACCCTGCACCCGCTTGAGTTCCTGCTCAATCTTCTTGCGCTCACGAGCCAGCTTGTCCAATTCCGCTTCCACGTCAATCAGATCCTTGAGCGGAACAAAAACCTCGACTCCGCTTTCGGTAAGAATATGCCCGGCATCGTCAGGAATAGTGCCAGCTTCCATGATTGAGAGAGATTCAGAACGGGTCATGGAGCAGAGTGAATCGTTAAAGTCATGCAGCAGATCCCGCTTGGCCGCATCGGCGCAGATAATTGAGGCATGCACCTTGGCACTCGGGTGGACATCAGCCTCGCTGCGGATGGTACGGGTAGCAGAGATCACATCCATCAACAGCTGCATGGATTGATCCGCCGCAGTATCCGGCCAAGCCGGGTTGGCCTCGGGAAAGGCTTCCAGCATGATGGTGCCGCGCTCGCCAGGGAGCTGGCTCCAGATTTCCTCGGTGACAAAGGGGCAGATCGGATGGAGCATTTTCAGGATATTCTCCAGCACACAGAGCAACACGCCTCTGGCCTGCTCGCGCTTGGTTTCATCATCACTGAACAGGTCCGACTTGATCCACTCCACATACCAGTCGCAGAACTCATGCCAGGTAAACTGGTAGATGGATGAGGCAATCAGGTTGAAATCATAGCCGTCCAAGGCCTTGCGCACGTCGAGGATAGTCGCGTTGGTGCGACTAAGAATCCAGCGATGGGGCAGAGCGAGTTCAGCAGGCTTTTCTGCGGCAACCACGATGCCTGGATCGCTGTCCTTGATGTGCATCTGAGCAAAACGGGCGGCATTCCAG